>JAVKID010000143.1:0-5497 GCA_031459655.1 Candidatus Fervidifonticultor octavus
CCAGAACCGGGGCGGCTGGTCGAACCACGAATACGATCGCCTGCTGGGCGCGTATAGCAGCACGCTCGATCGGGCAGCGCGAAATCAGCACGCCGTTACGATGTTCCGTCTCATGAGTGAGGAGGTCGCGAATTACCCGCTCTTCCGTGACCTTGGGACAATCGTGCACCTCTCCATCGTCAAGGGCCCAACTGGGCAGGTCCCCGAGGGACTGGCCCACTGGAACATCCACGAGTGGGAGATCTCGTGACACCGCGCTACGCGCGCCAGCGCCATTCCCCGGATGCGGTGCACGCCACGTCCGGCACGGGCGTCTGCGCCGCCACGGGGCCCTCGAGCAGCGCGATGTGGGCGGTCGCAGTCGGGGTGAAGTCGTGGCTGACCGCCGGCACCTTCTCAGTGTAGATCCTCTCCATCTGGACGATGACACGGATCCGCACGCTCCGATCGAGCGTCGTACCGTAGGCTTGCCAGAACCGATCGAACTCGGCATGGTGCCAGCCACTGCGGTTGGTCCCCGCCCGCCGGTTCTCGGGCCCCGCGATCGCGGCAATGGTGAACTTGTCGAACCGCGGCGAGGAGAGGCCGCCCGTAGAGAGCGCCGGAAGGAGCGCTCGGGCCTGGTTGTCGCTGATCTGGGCAACGGGGATGATCTTCTGGACGGCGTCCACCCCAACGCGCCACATGCTGTCGACAAGGATCGTGTTCTCGCGCTCGAGGACCACGCCCCCATCCACGGCCACCTCGACCCGGAAGGGCTCGCCGTTGGCGTGCGCGTACAGGCCGTCAGCCCCTTTGACCATCCCTCCCTCTTCCAGAAGCCGCGCCACGCCCCGGGCGTCGTACGGGTACTTCGCTATGGCCTCGTCGACCTGCACGAAGTCGTCCTTCATAAGTGGCGTCAGGGAAACCGTGAGCAGGCCCCGTCCGCCGGTGATCGCCTCGAACGTTCCGGCGCTATCCATGCTGTGGGCGAGGGCGCGCCGCACGCGCAGATCTAGGAGCGCTCGCGGGTTGACGGCTTCCGGGCGCAACTGGATGCGAGTCGCCCGGAAGGTCAACGGCGAGTACAGGACCGTGCCTCCATTGCTCGGCGCCCATTGCTGCTCGGGCGTCAGCCCTTCCTCGGTATAAAAGATCGACTCGCTCACGTCGTGCGCCTAGCCGCTGAGCAGATTCGCGAGCGCCGTGCTCGGATCCGCGATGAAGACCAGCCTCATGCGGTCGATCTTCGGGCGGCAGAGAGCTTGCTGGTCGAAGGTCACGGCCTCCACGAAGGCCCCCGGCTCCCAGCGCTCGATCCGATACGGGCCAAGGCCGACGTACTCGCCGGTCCAGAACGGTAGGCCGGCCAAGACGTGGGGATCGAGCTGCTGGAACTGCACCTCGAGGAGATGCCGGGGGAGTGCTTGGAATTCGAGGTCCAGTGCGGCGGCCTCCGCAAACAGGCGCTTCCACTAGGTCACGACGTTCTTTCGTCAGTGGCCGTGACCTCTGCCATGGAACCGAGCGCGGCTGAGGAGCCGGCTCCGAACTCCGGTCGAAGATAGACGCGCGCAGCGAAAGCGAAGTCCCTCGCCGTGAGCAGCTGACCGTCATGCCAGACCAGATTCGGGCGCAGCCGGTAGGTGGTCTCCGTACGACCATCCGGAAAGACGCGCCAGCTGTCGCCGCTGAGTGTAGGGGAGGGCCTCGGCCAGGTACGGCATCGGCCGCTCGCGCTCATCGAGATAGTCGAGCAGCGCATTGAAGACCCGCCGCACCTGGCCGAGCGAGCCGGAGGAGGTCACGATCGACTTCGCGGCGATGCTGGGCGGCTCCCCCCGCCGGACGATGACGAGCGTGCGCTCGTGATGCCTCATAAGCCCCGGTTACCGAACGGGTTGGCCGCTGGCGGGTCGGACCGGGGGCGCGGCGGGCCCGGATGGTCCGGCCGCGGTCCGCGGCCGGGGGCCACCGCCGTCCCCCAACGCGGAGGAGCGGGCGGACTTCGGCGTCGCCTCGCTGACGGCTGCGCGGTCCGGCCGTGGCGACCACCTCCCGCACCGCCTCGGCGATCCACGCCCGCAGCTTCAGCGGGTTGAGCGCCTGGGATCCGTGCGCTCCAGCTGCGCCCAAGTGGGCCCATCCAGCACCCCGCGGCGAGCACGCGCGGCTCGGGGGTGGCCGCCTGATCATCGCGCTTGCGGACCTTGGTCCCGCTCCGCTCCTTGGCGGCAACCTTCCGCACCAGCTGGACCGGGTGGCGGGTGAGCGCCGCCCGGCACCCGGCCCAGCCGGTGGCCACATCCCCCACGGTGAGGGCCACGACGAAGGAACCGGCCGGGTCGACCCCGCCGTGGGCCACGAGGTCCGCCGGCACCTCACCGGGGGTGGCCACAGCCCAAGCACCTTCTGCAGATCGACACCTGGCGCTGGATGGCCGTGAGCGCGGGGCGCTGGCGGTGGGGGCGGCCGAGCTGGCGCCCCGTCGGCGCCAGGCGGCGATCGATGGTGCTGGCGGAGAGGAGCTCGGCCCGGACCTGACCGCTGAGCCGGAGCTCCCGGTGGCGCTCGAGCACCTCGACCAGGGTCCGCAACTGGGGGGCCAGGCGCTTGCCACAGGCGTATTCGCTTCCCTTCCCAGATGATCTCCAGCGGGGCCATCACCACCGTCCCGGCGACCGGCGGCCGGCCCGGTCGCGAGCGGGCACTCTCCGCGTCCTGCCAGAGGGTGCGGATGGCCGACGTGCGGTGGCACCGGAGCACCGCGCAGAACTCATCCAGCAGCCGCCCCTTCTCTCGCGTGCTCGCCGACCGGTAGCGCATCCGCATCCGCCACAGGGAGCCCTCCAGGTCGTCCACGCTCACGTCGCCTCCTCATTTGGGTAACCCCATGACCGAGGCATCGACTCGCGTTTCGGTGACCGGCCTTATGAGGCACTGTGACGGTCTCACCTTCGTCGGTGTTGCGAGGTCGTCGGCGCAAAACAAAAGCCGAGAGACCCCGTTGATTTGGTGGGCTGCGTAGGAAGCCCAAATCGATGGAGGTCTCTCGGGGGAGCAGAGGGGAACAAGCGATCTCCTGGACCTGGTGCAGCGGGCAGACGACTGGGAGTCGGTGCTGTTTGATGCAGCCTGTGCTGGCGCCAGGCAGTGGGCGGCAGCGCTGCTGGAAGCCCTGGATGACGCCCTCGATGCCGAGCAGGCGCAGGGCCTGGTGATCGAGGGGTATCGAACTCGGACTGTTCTGACGAGGATGGGAACGGTGCGGGTGCGACATCGACGCTATCGGGATGGAGGGCGTCGTCGGTTTCTGCTGGACGGGACGATGGGTTGGACCGCTCGCCAGGCCGCTTCCCCCACGCTCACGCACCTGGCCGTCCAGCTGGCCAGCCGAATCTCGTTTCGCCAGCCGGCCGAGGTGGTGGGAGCGGTCCTCTCGCAGTCGGTCGGAGCCATGACCATCCATCGACTGCGGCAGACAGTGGGGGCACAACAGACCGCCGCCGAAGCCAGCCCGCGCGCTGGGGTCTATGAGCAGGGAGGGGCGGCTCAGGCGGGCGAGGACGTCGCCGATCCGCTGTTCATCGAAGCCGACGGCGTCACCATCAGTCTGCCACGGGAACCCCATCGGCGCACAAAGATCAAGGCCGCCATGGCTCCGTCTGCACGGTCGGCCATCAGCGTGGACAAGCAGGGGCGGGTCCGACGGAAGGTCACCGGGAAGGTCAGCGAGGCAGGCATCGAGCACACCGACCCGTTCTGAGAGGGGGCGTGCCTGACAATCGGCGCCCGCGACGACCTGCCGCAGACCACTCGGGTCGTGGTCGGCGGCGACGGCGCCAGTTGAATCCGCGGCGGACGGACAGGAGCAACTGGCGCCATGTTCCAACTGGACCGATCCCATCTGGCGCGCGAACTCAAGCACGTCCTGGGGCCCACCGGCATGGCGGCATTCCAAGCGGCTCGCGTCGGGGATGAGGCGGAGCTGAAAAGGCTGCTCGTCGCGAGCTGGATCGAGGCCAAGGACGACCCACGGCGCTGGGAGGAGTTGCTGCCCCTCGAACACGACCTGGCGACCAATCGGGATGGCCTCATGGACTCAGCCCCCAGACGCCCCGCTGGGCCTCGGGGCCATGGAGTCCAACGTCGACAAGCCCTTTGCCAACCGCAGGAAAAAGCGCGGGATGAGCTGGTCGATTCGCGGTGCCCACCCCATGGCCAAAGTGCTCCAGCTCAAGGCCAACGGGCAGCTCGCCGCCGCCTGCACCACTGGCCGAGCTCCGCTCACTCCCGGCCCTCGCCTTCGCTCCGCCTCCGCTGCCAGCACCGCTCCGCCGGTCGCGCGAGGGCTGCGCGCCACCTTTCCAGGCCCCGTTCGCCTCGCGCTGGGGGCCACACGCGAGCCGTCCGTGGGTGCGTGCCTTGCCGCGTCTGTTCGAAGAGCCGAGAATCCGCAATTGACCCTCGTGCCCACCAGATCCGACCGACGAAATCGTGACAGTCACTGAGGCACTTCGGGCACTTGACGACCTCCTAACCGGGCATCAAACTGGGCTTATGGACACCAGGTCTGCGGCGGTCGTGCTCCTCGCCCTCATGGTCGCGGTTGCGGGTTGCATGCCGGCGGGGCCCGCCGTGGTGGGCGAACGCCCGGCCGGCGAGCAACCCGGCAGGTCAGTTCCGACCAAGAGCCTGACCATCGCTGTGGCCGGTGAGCCGACCCATTTCCTCTTCGACTTCGGCAGCACGGGCTTTGGCAGCGTGGGCACCGCTGATCTGGCCCAAGCCGTCCACCGTGGACTCGCGAGCTACGACGATCGCGGGATCCTGCACCCGGTGCTGGCAACCGAGGTGCCATCACGGGAGCGGGGCACCTGGATCGTCCGGCCGGACGGCACTATGCAGACCACCTACCGCCTGCGGCCGCACGTCACCTGGCACGACGGTACCCCGCTCACCGCACGCGCCTTCGCCCTCGGCTGGGAACTGGTCAACGACCGCGAGCTTCCGATCTCCGCCACCGGCAGCGTACGGGGGCTACTGGACCACCTCGAGGTGCGGGACGACCACACTCTGGTCCTCGAGTGGGGCCGCACGTACCCATTTGCGCATGCACTAACGCTCTCCGCGTTCCCCGCCGTCCCGCCGCATCTCGTGGAAGCGACCTACCGAGCGGAGCCAACCCGGGTTCCCGACTTGGCCTACTGGACCCGAGAGTTCGTCGGACTCGGCCCTTACCAACTCGGCGCCTGGGAGCCCGGCAGTCATATCGTGCTCCGGGCCTACGATGGTTACTTCGCCGGCCGGGCCCGGATCGACACCATCGACGTTCGCTTCATGCCTCACCAGCCAACGATCGTGGCCAACCTGCTAGCGGGCACGGTCGACGGGGTGATCAACCGCGCTCTTGAGTTCGAGCAGGCGATGCTCGTGAAGGAGGAGTGGGAGCGAGCCGGACGCCGGCCGCTGGTGATCAACCAACCCACCCACTGGCGCATGATCCCCTTCCAGT
>JAVKID010000144.1:0-5492 GCA_031459655.1 Candidatus Fervidifonticultor octavus
CGGCTCGCCGGGCGCGGCCTCACCGTGGTGGCCGCCCTGCACGACCTGAACCTGGCGGCGACCTACTGCGACGGCCTGGCGCTATTGGCGCGCGGGCGCGTCGTGGCGTGCGGGCCGCCGGCCGACGTGCTCAGGGCGGACCTCATCCGTCACGCGTACGGCGCCGCCGTGGCGGTCCGCACCAATCCGGCGACCGGGAGGCCCTACGTGGCGGTCGCAGGCCGGCCGCGGGCGGGCGGGACGGGCCCGCGGGTCCACGTGATCTGCGGCGGCGGCACCGGCGCGGAGGCCCTGGCCCGCCTGGTCGAGTTGGGGTACCGGGTGAGCGCGGGCGTCCTGCACGTCATGGACTCCGACGACGAGGCCGCCGCCGCGCTGGGCGTCGAGGTGGTCGAGGAGGCGCCCTTCTCGTCGGTCGGCGACGAAGCGGTGGCGGCGGCGACCGCGCTCGCCCAAGCATCGGATGTCGTCGTCGTCGCCCCGGTCCCGGTCGGGCCTGGAAACCTCCGGAACTTCGAGGTCGCCGCCTCCGCGCTGGCGGCGGGGATTCCGGTGATCCTGGTCGAAGGGACCGCGGAACGCGACTTCACCGGGGGTGCGGGGACGGAGGCGGCCGAGCGGCTGCGGGCCGCCGGCGCGCTGGTGGTGCCCGATGTGCACGCGGCCGTCGAACTGGTCCGGCGTGTCGCTCCGGTGGCCTGAGGGGGACGCGGGGCCGGTGGGTCGGCAGAGGCCCGTGGTGGCCATCGACGGTCCGACGGCGGCTGGGAAGTCCACGGTGGCCCGCGGCGTGGCCCGCCGACTGGGACTCCGGTACGTGGACACCGGCGCCATGTATCGCGCCGTGGCGCTGGCCGCGATCCGGCGGGGCATCGACCCGGCCGATGGGGGCGCACTGGACGCGCTGGTCGGGTCGGTGATGGTCAGGTTCGAGTCCGGACCGTCGGGAGACCGCGTCTACCTCGACGGCGAGGACGTCACCGCCGCAATCCGCGCCCCCGAGGTGAGCGCCGCGGCCTCCGTGGTGAGCGCGGTGCCTCGGGTGCGGGCTGCCATGGTGGCGCAGCAGCGCGCGCTGGCCGCATCGGGCGGGGTCGTGATGGAAGGCCGCGACATCGGCACCGTGGTCCTCCCCGACGCCGAGGTCAAGGTGTTCCTCGACGCCACCCTGGAGGCGAGAGCCAAGCGGCGCCACGACGAACTCCGCGCCCGCGGCGTCGAGATCGACATCGAAGAGATCAGGCGCCAGGAGGCCGAGCGGGACCGGCGTGACCAGACCCGGGCCCTCTCGCCGCTGCGGCCGGCCGCGGACGCTGTCATCCTCGACACGACCGCCATGACGGTCGACGAGGTCATCGACGCGGTCATGCGGCTCGTCCGCGAGCGCACCGGTGGGGACCGATGACCGCGCGGTTTGGGATCTGGTACCTGATCCTGCAGATCCTCTACACGGCCTGGACGCGCCTGCAGTTCCGGCTGCGCGTCGAGGGCCGCGAGCACGTGCCGCCGGAGGGCGGGGTGCTCGCGGTCTGCAACCACAACAGCGCGGTCGACCCCTGGATCGCCGGTGTGGCGTTCGGCCGGCCGGCCCGCTACATGGCCAAAGAAGAACTCATGCGGGTGCCGGTCATCGGCTGGCTGGTGAGCGCCATGGGCGCGTTTCCGGTCCGGCGCGGCGAAGCCGACCGACGGTCGCTGCGGATCGCGCTCGACGCGCTGGCCCGGGGCCAGATCGTGCTGATGTTCCCCGAGGGCACGCGCAGCCCCGACGGCCGGCTGCGCACCGGCGAGCGGGGCGCGGCCCTGCTGGCGTTGCGCTCCGGCGCCCCGGTGCTCCCCACGGCGATCATCGGGAGCCACCGGGTCATGCCGCGGGGCGCCTGGTTCCCCCGCAGTCACCCGGTGACGGTACGGTTCGGGCCGGTGATCCCCGTCCCGCGGCGCGAGGGCAAGATCGACCGGGCCGAACTGGACGAGTGGACGCGGCGGTTCATGGCCGCCATCGCGGCGCTGCTGCCGCCGGAACAACAGCCGGTTGAGGTGGATGGGCCCGCGGTCCGTGCACCGCGCGCCGAGGAGTCGGTGTAGACGACTTCCCACTTATCTTGTCGGCTACGGCAGTGCTTCTTCCCAGCGCCGCACGGTCACCCGGGTCGGGGTCCCGTAGAGGGGCGATATGCCGTCGTAGGTGATGTCCACCTCGGCCACCAGCGTGCGGGTCTGCAGCACGCTGTACGTGCCATCTGGGTGATAGCGTCGGATCTGACCGGCGGCCCTGATGCGCCACCGCCGCGCCGTTACGTTGCCGGAACAGTTCAGCAGACATTCGAGGTTGCCATCGGGGGGGGCCGTCGTGTACCATCCGCGCTGGTCTGGGCCGGCCGGGTAGTTCGTATAGGGAATGCCCTGGGTGAGGGTCTTGTCGCCCTTCAGCAGGAAGATCTGGTGCTCGATCCCAGCCTGGGCCAGGTACAGGGCCTCGGTGTCGTCGCGGGTCAACCGACCCATGTCCACCTCGGCGATGACGAGCTGCGCGATCCCGCCGGCCACCACCGCCAGGACGAGGACCACCACGAGCGCGAGGACGAGCGCGGTGCCTTCCTCGGCGGGCCTGCCGCGTCGGCGGGCCTCCGGCAGCCGGGGCGCGTCAGGGCGCCTGTCGGTAGGCGCGCGAGGTGACGACAACGTCGGCCACCTCCAGGGTGGGATCCACGACTCTCAGGGCGACCTCCACCGACTTGATGGAGGACATGGGCGACGACTCACAGGGGATCTCGCTGCCTGACGCGTTGAAGCAGCGCAGCGTCATGGCGCTGAAGGGACCGGCCAGCGGCTCGAACGCGTCGGGCCGCGCTCCGCTCTCCTCCGGTGCCAGCATCGTCGTCGGCTCGGTCGCCACGCGCTGGCGCACAATGATGTGGCGGTGCCTGTGGGTGAGGGGGGCGGCGTACCCGTCCACCTGCCCGTAGTGCGCGCCGGAGGCGACCGTCGTGTGGGTGACCTGCAGCATCCAGCCGGGCTCGGCCGTGCCGACGGGCCAGTACTTCGCCCTGAGCGAGGACCCGACGAGGTAGAACCTCCCGTAGTAGTTCGTCCCTGGCGTGATGCTGGCCGGGACCGATCCGATCACGCCGCCGCCGGTGGTACTCCAGACGGTCCAGTATCGGAGTCTCAACCGACTGTTCGCCTCATCGGCCAGGGTGAGGACGTACCCTGCGCCGGTGTCGCTGCGCCGGGCGCTGACCCCCGCCTGATGGCCGTCCGCGCTACCCGTGGGGGAACTCCAGAACCCCCAGAAGATCTCCACATTGCCATGCGGCACGTTTTTGCTGAACTGACGGTGACAGTTCCCTCCACTCGCCGTGAAGACGAAGCCGTCTGTCGAGGCGGAGTGGGTGCCGGCGCAACTGTCCCGACGCGTCCATCCCGCCAGGGTGGTCCCGTCCTCGTAGTCGAGGAAGACGTAGTCCCCGTTGGCCGGGGGAGCGCCCGCCGCCAGATCGCCGTAGTGCAGGTAGTAGTTGTTGTCGCTGCTCCCTGCGGCGATGGGAGCCTGCAACTTGAACCAGATTCGGGTGGTCGTCGTGTTCCACGCGGTGGGGATGTCCCTGAAGCGATCCAGCTCCACCCACCTGGTCCCCGTCCAGTATCGGATGCGCACATCGTCGCCGCTGGCCAGGCTCTTTCCAGCCGCGACCAGCGCCGCGTGGTCGAACGCAACGGACACCGAGTACCCGTCCGGGACGCCGGGCCCTCCGGCCGTGACGGTGATGCGCCGGCGGTAGGCGAAGTCCGCCGCCACACGGTATTCGAGTTCGTTGGTGGTCGTGTTGAGCCGGTATTCCACCGTGGGGGTCTTCCCGCTGCCATCCCCCAGCGCCGTGACGAAGCGGATCAGCGTCGGGCCAACGGCCTGCAGCGACTCCGCCGCGCGCAGGTCGCGCACCATCTTGTCGGCCGCCCGCCGCGCGTGCTGGAGCATTTCGGTGTGGCGATCGACCCGGTGCCACGACTGGCCGCCGACGGACAGGAGGGGGACGAGCGCGGCCAGGACCAGACCAAGGATCGCCAGGGCGGCCAACACCTCGGGGAGTGTCGTGCCCGCTTCACGCAGGAGGAGCGAAGGCGACCTAGGGACGGGATGTGACCTTGGTATCATAGCGTACCTGTTCTTCCCCGTCGTTGCAGGCGCCGCTTCCATTGCGGTCCTGGCAGGCGATGACCCCCACCGCCTTGAGGACCCCCACGCCGGGGGCGCTGCTCGATGCCTCGGTGGCGATGGTCCACTCGACCCGGCAACCCGGCAGGTCCGCAGGGTCTGCGGGAGCGTCGCACGATTCAGCACCGGACGACACGCTGTCGATGTCGGTCCGCAGGCGATGGATCAGTTCCTCTGCCTTGCGCGTCGCCTCCGCAGCGAGCCGGAGCTGGACGTCGGAGACCTGAACCGGGCTCAGCGTGGCCGGCAGGACCTGCAGCAGCGGGACCAGGGCGACGGCAATGATGGCCGCCGCCACCAGCAACTCCACGAGCGTCACCCCGGCCTCCCGGTGCCTCATGGCAGGGTCACCACGACCCGACCGGTCGTCGCGTACACCTGGACCGTCGCCGTCGCGCCCCCGGCCACCAGGGTGACCGTGCCGCCTGCGGCGGCGCTGCCGTCCGGCCGAAACGAGAACTGCTGGGGGCCGGTGACGGCGACCCCGGCCGGCAGGAGTTTGGGAAAGTCCGGTTCCGGGCTCCCCAGCTGCGGCCTCACGGTGTAACTCTGGTACGGTGCGACGGATGGCGAAAACTCCACCACGTAGGTGGTCCTTCGGGCGATGGCCAGCCGCTGCGCCAGGCGCAGGTCTCCGGTCAGCTCCCGCGCAGGCGCGCTCACCTGCAGCGATTCGGGCACGCGCGGGCGCGGCGCGGCCACGACGATCAGGATGGCCAGCAGCGCCGCTACCACCAGCGCCTCGGCGAAGCTGAACCCGCCATCCCCTCCGCGCATGCCTCGGCAGCGTCCCCCGGCCTGCAAGCCGGACCTCGGGGACGGGTGACCTAGTGCCCCGCCCCGGTATCGTGGTTCACGCCGCCCGCGCTCATCTGCACCCGGCACAGGCTCGCGCTGTACGTGGTCGCGTACGGCGTCGCGTTCCCGGTCCTCGGGTCGACCGGCCGGCCGTCCGGGAAGTACGTGGTGTTGTCCAGGAACGCCAGGAACGCCGTGGCGTCGGCCGGACACGAGCCGCTGTTCCGGTACTGGTAGAGGGCCAGCGCCGAGTTGATGGCCCGCACGTTGGCCATGTCCACCGCGCGCCTCGCGTCGGCCTCCGCCCCGAAGTAGTTGGGCAGGGCGACGGCGATGAGGACCCCGAGGATCAGGACCACCGCCAGGACCTCGACGAATGTGAACCCCCCTTCACCCGCGTGCTGACGAACCATTTGCGTTCACCTCCCTCGTGATGTGGTGTCCCCTTCCTACCGCACCAGCAGTCGTGGCAGTC
>JAVKID010000145.1:0-5476 GCA_031459655.1 Candidatus Fervidifonticultor octavus
CCTGACCCTACAGGAGAGCCGCAGGCCTGCTACGAAGAGAAGAATAGACAGGTCGATACCGGATCATCCCGCGCACGCTCGCCGCTGGAGGAGGACTCGGATCGATGACCCGTTGGGGCAACGGACTCGGCTACATGGCGCTGGCGGTCTCGATCGTGGCCCTGGTCGTCAGCCTGCTGGTCTACACCTCCCGCCGGCCGGGAGCGGGCCCGGAGACCGGGGCGCCGCGTCCGGCGCCGTCCAGGGTGGCCCTCTCAATGGTCGTCGCCACCTTCTCCGGCCAGGGCGTCTTCGCCCACCGCTGGTATCCTACGATGATGGTGGTGCGCGAGGGCGATACCGTGGACCTGGTGATCGCCAACCCCGATGAGTTCTCGCATCAGTTCGAGTTGCCGGGCTACGGGATCAAGACCAAGATCCTCAACGCCGGTGAGAGCGAACGGGTGACCTTTGTCGCCGACCAGGTCGGCGTCTTCGAGTACCGCTGCGCGCTCCCCTACGATCCAGGCAAGAAGCACTGCACCCCCGACCACGACGAGATGCGCGGCTACCTCATCGTGACCAAATGAGCCCGTCGGCGATGCGGACAGGCTCTGCCTACTCGGCTCTGGCGGCCATCCTGATCGCCGTCGCGGCGATCCTGCTCACCGCGCTGTCGGCGGCCCGGCCCGGCCCGCCCGCCGCGCCGGCCCCCGCCGAGCCGGCGACGGTGGACCTCTCGGTCATCATCACCGGTGTCGGCGCCCTGGGCGCCGCGGAACACCACTTCTTCAACCCGTCGATGATCACCGTCCGGCGCGGCGACACGGTGCGGCTGCGGGTGATGAACCTGACCTTTTCCACCCACGGCTTCGAGATCGAAGGCTACGGGGTCCGGACCCGTCCGCTGCCCGGGGGCCCCAAGGGGCAGGAGACCCTGACCGTTGTCGCGGACAAGGTGGGGATGTTCCGCTACCGCTGCTACGTCCCCTACAATCCGGCCACCGGGGACTGCTCGCCCGACCACGAGACGCAGGTGGGCTACCTGGTCGTGCTGGACCAGCCCCGCTGACGCCAGCGGTTCCGCGGGGGGGCCCGACCCTGCCCGGCATCGTGGTCCCATGAAGGCTGTCGTCGTCCACGCCACCATCCCGCGCTACCTGGCCACGCGCGCGCTCGGCCGGCTCTGGCCAGGAGCCTATCTGAGCCAGGTCAGCCCGGTCCAACTCAGGGAGATCCCCGAACCGCGCCTCCCGGGACCCGAGTGGCTGCGGGTACACGTGGACCTGGCCGGGATCTGCGGGAGCGATCTGAGCCTCGTCCACCTGGAGACCAGCCTGGCCGCCTCGGTCTACGCCTCGATGCCGTTTGTGATCGGGCACGAGAACGTCGGCACGGTGGTGGAAGCCGGCCCCGACGCCGGCGCCGCCGTCGGGAGCCGGGTCGTGGTGGAACCGCTGCTGCCGTGCGCTGCGCGCGGGTTTGCCGACCCCTGCGCGGCGTGCGCCCGGGGCGACTACAACCTGTGCAGCCGCTTTGCCGAAGGCGCCCTGGCGCCCGGGCTCGGCCACGGCGCCTGCCGCGACGTCGGCGGATCCTGGGGCGAGGTGCTGGTGGCCCACCGGTCGCAGCTCGTGCCGGTCCCGCCGCAGATGGCCGACGAACAGGCCGTCATGGTCGAACCGCTGGCGGTGGCCGTGCACGCCGTGCTGCGGTTCGTGCCTCCCGATGCTGCGACCGTGCTCGTCGCCGGGGCCGGCACCATCGGGCTGGCGTCGGTGGCCGCGCTGCGCGCCCTGCGGCCTGCATCGCAGGCCGTCGTGCTCGCCCGGCATCCCCACCAGGCCGCCCTGGCCCGGCGCCTGGGCGCGTCCGCCGTGGTCACGCCCGACCGCGGCGCCCACTACCAGGAGATCGCGCGGCTCACCGGCGCCAGGGTGCTGCGGCCGCTGCTCGGGCTGCCGGTGCTCACCGGCGGCGTGGATGTCGTCCTGGAGTGCGTCGGAAGGGCGCGGAGCATCGACGACGCGCTGCGCCTGACCCGGGCCGGCGGCACGGTCGTGCTCGTCGGGTTGGCCGCGGTCCCGCAGGGCGTGGACTGGACGCCGATCTGGCTGCGCGAGGTGTCGGTGCGCGGCACGTTTGCCTATGCCTGGGAGCGCGTTGACGGCCGGGCGGTCCGTTCCATCGACCTGGCCATGGAACTGCTGGCGTCCGGCCAGGTGGACCTGCAGCCGCTCGTGACCCACCGGTTCCCGCTCGTCGAGTATCGCAGGGCCATCGACGTCGCCGGAGACAAGCGCCGGCACCGTGCCGTCAAAGTCGTGCTGCAGCCGCGTCCGGCGTAGGGCCGCGCCGCACCCGCCCGATGCACCCCTCGATGTTCCCACTTGCCACTCGAGGGGTGACGCGCTACCCTTGCCTGGGTGACCCGCCGGAGAGGGGTTACACCACACGAGGAGGAGGAAGGAATCGAATGCGTAGCGCAGTGTGGGTCGTCGCCGTCTTGCTGGTCGCGGTGCTCGCCGCCGGGTGCGGCGGTCGGTCGGCCCAGCAACCTCAACCACAGCCTCAGCAGCCGACCGGTGCCGCTCCTGCGGCCCCGGCCGGGACCACGGAGATCAAGATTGTCGGGAAGGACAACCTGTATGAGCCCGCGACCATTGCGATCAAGGCCGGTCAGGAGTACGAGGTCACCTTCGACAATGAGGGCGCGACCGTCCACAACCTCATCATCCAGTCCAAGGACCAGGTCGGGCAGGACTTTGCGTCCGACATCGCCGTCAACGCCGGCCAGGAGAGCAAGTTCAAGGTGAAGATCGACAAGCCGGGGACCTACAAGATGGTCTGCACCTACCACCCCGAGATGGTGGGCGAGCTCAAGGTCGAGCCGTAGGGCGCCCGCGGTCGCGATGCCCGGGGGGCGGGGGGAGACCCCGCCCCTTCGCTTTCGGCCGGTCCAGGCCGGCATCGGGTGTCTCCCCGATGTGAAATCAGGTCTCCTCCCGATGGTCCGCCCGCGCTCCCCTCCCTTATGGTCAAAGGCGACAAACCTATGGACATTCTCCGGTTTTCATGGAACTGAGCCGCGCGGCCCAATTGGCGCTCCGGGCCGTCCTGGATCTGGCGGTGGAGGGGCCGACCCAGACCCAGGCCCTGGCCGCCCGCCGGAGCATCCCGCCGGCTCAGGCCGGCAAGATCGTGCAGCAGTTGGTGCGCGGGGGGATCGTGCGGACGACCCGCGGCGTCCGCGGGGGAGTGCGCCTGGCCAGGCCCGCCGCGCAGATCACCCTGCGTCAGGTGATCGATGCCATCGAGGGCCCGCTGGCCATCTCACGGTGCATCGTGTACGACGACTGCCCCTGCGCCCAGCCCTGCCCGGTCCGGGCGGCCCTCGGCACGATCCAGCGCGAGATCGAACGGCTCTTGGACAGCGTGACCGTCGCAGACCTGTCGGCGGGCGCCCGGCGGTTGCCGAAGCGCGCCGTCGCTATGGCAGATCCCACATCCACCCGAAGGGAGGAATCCGCATGACCCGTTTGACGCTCACCGTCGTCGCGGTGGTCCTGGCCGCGGTGCTCGCCGCCGGCGCCTACTTGGTCGGCGCACGGTCCGCCTCCGGCCTAGCCGGACTGCAGGAGGCCGCGCAGGCCGCCCAGGCCCGCGGCCTCAAACCGAACGAGGTGACCTTCGCCGTCCAGAGTTTCGTCCCGCCGGGCCGGCAGGACGAGTACCTGATGTTCTCGTCCGCCGGTCACGGCGGCCAGGTGCTGGTGATCGGCCTGCCGTCCATGCGCCTCCTGAAGGTGCTCGCCGCGTTCTCCACCGAGCCCTGGCAGGGCTTCGGGTACGGCGCCGATTGGTCGCAGCGGATCCTGGAAGAGGGCGCCAACGGGAACGGCGTGCCGCTCACCTGGGGGGACACCCACCATCCCGCGCTGTCGGAGACCAACGGCGAGTATGACGGCCGCTGGTTGTACATCAACGACCGCGCCAACGGCCGGATCGCCATGATCGACCTGCGGGACTTCAAGGTCAAGCAGATCCTCAAACTCCCCAACATGCAGACCAACCACGGCGGGGTCTTCGCCACCCCCAACACCGACTACGTGCACGTCTCCAGCAAGATCCCGATGGTCTGGGGCGGCGGGTACGCGCCGCTGGAGCAGTACAAGGAGCGCTACCGGGGCGTCTCAGCCTGGCTAGCCGTCGACAAGCAGACCGGGCGCGTCGACCTGTCGCGCTCATTCCAGATCGAGTTGCCCCCCTACAACCAGGACCTGGCCGACGCCGGAAAACTCGCCAGCGACGGCTGGGGCTTCATCAACTCCTACAACACGGAGATGGCCACCGGCGGCAACATGGAGGGCAAGCCGGCCATTGAGGCCGGCGCCTCGGCCAGGGACTTCGACTTTCTCCACATCATCAACTGGAAGAAGGCCGAGGAGGTCGTCGCGGCCGGGAAGTTCGAGATGAGGAATGGGATCAGGGTCATTCCGCTGAAGACGGCGATTGCCGAAGGCCTGCTGTACTTCGCCCCTGAGCCGCGCAGCCCGCACGGCGTGGACGTGGCGCCCAACGGGAAGTACATCGTCGTCTCCGGCAAACTGGATCCGCACACCACCGTCTACGACATCGACAAGATCAAGGCCGCCATCGCCGCCAAGCACTTCGAGGGGACCGACCCCTTTGGCGTGCCGATCCTGAAGTTCGACGCCGTGGTCGCCGCCCGCGTGGCCGTGGGCAACGGCCCGCTGCACACGCAGTTCGACGAGCGGGGCTATGCCTATACCAGCCTGTTCGTGGACAGCGCGGTGGCCAAGTGGACGCTGGGTGAGCCGTACTTCAAGGGCGACGCGGCCTGGAAACTGGTGGACAAGGTCTCGGTGCACTACAACATCGGGCACCTGGCCACCGCGGAGGGCGACACGGTGAGCCCCGACGGCCGCTACCTGGTGGCGCTGAACAAGTGGTCGGTGGATCGGTATCCCGTGCTGGGGCCCCTGCATCCGCAGAACTTCCAGCTCGTCGACCTGACCGCGCCCAAGATGCGGGTCGTCTACGACATGCCCATCCCCAACGCCGAGCCCCACTACGCCCAGATCATCAAGGCCGACAAGATCCAGGCCTGGCAGGTGTATCCTGCCGGCACCGACATTCGGACGATGCAGCGCAGCCCCTACGCGACCGAACGCACGAACGAACGGGTCGAGCGCACGGGCAACGTGGTCACGGTGTGGATGACGGCGGCGCGCAGCAACTTCCGGCCCGACATCGTCAGGGTGAAGCAGGGCGACACCGTCGTCCTGCACATCACCAACACCGAGAAGATCCGGGACGCGACGCACGGCTTCGCGATCCCCGAGTACAACATCCAGATGAGCATCGACCCCGGCGAGACCGTGTCGGTGAAGTTCGTGGCCAGCCGGGCCGGGGCGTTCAGTTTCTACTGCACCGAGTTCTGCTCGGCGCTCCACCTCGAGATGCAGGGGTGGCT
>JAVKID010000146.1:0-5446 GCA_031459655.1 Candidatus Fervidifonticultor octavus
CCGGCCGGCACGCCCACCGCCACCGGCGCGCCGACCGAGACGAAGGCGACGAGGGTGGTGACCCGGCCGCCGTACAGCAGCCGGCTGAACAGGTCCCGGCCGAGGTCGTCCGTTCCCAGGAGGAACTGTCGGCCGGGCGCCTCCAGCGTGTGCGCCAGGTGCTGCCGCAGCGGATCGTGAGGCGCGAGTGTCGGGGCCAGCAGGCTTGCCGCGATGATCGCGAGCAGCGTCCCCGCCGCCAGTGGCCCGGTCTTCGTGCGCAGGAACCGCTGCCACACGCTCCGCCGGCGCGGGGCGGCGCTCGGAACGGCCGGGCGGGCGGCCTCAGTCGTAACGGATCCGTGGATCGAGGATGCCATAGGCAACATCGGCCAGCAGGTTGGCGAGGATGGTCGCCGAGGCGCCGACCAGCACGATACCCTGGACGATCGGGAAGTCCCGGGTGAGTACGCCTTCGACGGCCAGCGTCCCCATGCCGGGCAGCAGAAACACCGTCTCCACGATCACGGCGCCGGACAACAGATGACCGGCGGAGAGACCGGTCACCGTGACGACCGGAATCAGCACGTTGCGCAGCGCATGCCGCGAGACGACCGCACGCTCGGGAAGACCCTTCGCCCGCGCCGTGCGCACGTACTCCTGAGCCATGACCTCTGCCATACCGGAGCGGACCTGCCGCACCACCTCGACGGTGCGCGGTGTGGCGAGCGTGATCCACGGCAGGATCATGTGCGCGGCCATCGCGCCCAGGCCGAATTCCACCGGGCCGCGGTATCCGAAGGACGGCAGCCAGTGCAGACGCTGCGCGAAGAGGAACACGAGCAGGATGCCGAGCCAGAAACCCGGCGCCGCGACGCCTACCGCAGCCAGCGCAGAGAGGACGCGGTCGAAGGCGCTGTTCGGCCGCAGGCCGGCCGCCAGGCCTACGGGGATCCCGATCGCCAGCGAGAGCACGACCGCTCCGGCCGTGAGGAGCAGGGTGACCGGGAAGCGGTCCACGATCACCCCGAGCACCGGCTGGTGGCCCAGGAGCGAGCGCCCCAGATCCCCCGCCGCCAGGCGTGTCAGCCACTGCAGGTATCGGACCAGCAGGGGGCGGTCCAGCCCGAACTGCACCCGCAGGCTCTCGGCGACCTCGACGTCGATCCCCTCGGTCGCCGCCTGGATGGCGCTGACGACGTCACCGGGCAGCAGCGAGACGAGAAGAAACGTGGTCAGGGTCACGAGGAGGAGCACAGGCAGGGTGGCGACGAGCCGGCGTCCAAGATATGTCGTCACCCGGGCGCCCTCCTCTGCCGTATCCGACAGCCGTGACTACTGCCGGCCCAGCTCCTTGTAGATCGGCTTCCCGAACACGTACGGCTGGAACCCGGTCAGGGTCTTCCGCACCGCGGCGGCCCAGCTGTCATGGACCAGCGGGATGTACAGGACCTGATCGATGATGTGCCTATCCAGCCCGGCGTACGCCTGCTGGCGCTGGCTTCGCTCCGCCGCGGAGGCTCCCTGTTCCAGGTACTCACCCACGCGCGGATCGCAGTAGCCCCGGGGCCGCGGCACGTTGAACGATCCCCCGCAGCCGATGATGGCGAAGTAGTTGACGTGCGGATCGGGCCGTCCGGACCACGCTCCGATCCGGCCGTGGAACTCGCCGCGGGTGAAGAACCGGGCGAGTTGCTCCGGCCCCGGCAGCGGGGTGATCTCGGCCTTGATCCCGACGTCCCCCAGGAACTGCTGCACCAGCTGGCTGGCCCGGACGATGTAGTCGTCCGGGGACACGACGAGGGAGAGTGTCTCGCCGGCATACTTCGATTGGCTGAGATACTGCCTGGCCCGGGCCGGATCGTACGGCGGCGACACGAGGGTGGGGCTCACGGACCAGAATCCCCGCGGGAGGATACTGGGGCTGAGGTGACCGATGTTGCCGTACACGACCCGCAGAATTGCCCGGCGGTCGATCGCGGCGCGGATCGCGCGCCGCAGATTCACGTCATCGACGGGCGTCTTGGTGAGGTTGAAGCTCATCACCAGCACCGAGATCGTAGGCGCGTCCACAAAGGTGAAATCGCGCGAGGCCCGGACCCAGGGGACATCTTTCGCCGGCACGCCCTGCATGAAGTCCACGGCGCCGGTCTTCAGAGCCCGCACCGCAGGCTCCTCCGCGCGAAACTGGTAGATCGTGATCCGGTCCGCTTTCGGATACCCCGTCTCCCAGTAGGCGGGGTTGCGGACCAGGGTCACGTGAGACCCGGGGATCCACTGCCTGAGGATGAACGGGCCGGCCCCGACCGGCCGGCGGCCGAACTCGTCGCCCAGCCGGGCGACCGCTGCCGGGGAGACCATCATCCCGGACCGGTCGCTGAGGACGACGATGAACGCCGGCTGCGGCTGGCGCAGCACGATCTTCACGCGGAACTCGTCGACGGCCTCCACCGCTTCGACATCGCGCCACTCGCCGCGGACGATGCTGTTCTGACGCGGATCCATGATCCGGCGGAAGTTGAAGACCACGGCGTCGGCGTCGAACGGTGTCCCGTCGTGGAACCTGACGCCCCGGCGCAGCGTCAGGACCAGCGTCCTCGGATCCGTCCACTCCCAGCGCTCCGCCAGGCCGGGCACCATGGTGCCGCGCGCGTCGAACCGCACCAGCTGGTCGAAGACGGCATACAGCACCCGGTGCTCGAGACCGCTGAATCCCTTGTGCGGATCATAGTTCTGGATGTTGGGCTCCACGGCGGCGATCCGGATGTGGACCTCGGTGGCCGCGCCGGCGTCGGCCTCGGTGGAGCCGGATAACGCCGCCGCCGCCAGCGCCGCCAGCAGGCCATGCACCAGCCGCCTCCCCATACGCCTGCGCGTCATCGTCCCTCGCCTCCTCCGGGTCTTCCGCTGCACGCCGGTGCGCAGCGCGCGGGCCACGCTACCGTCGCCCGCTCTTCTTTTGCCACCCAGCCGTCTCCGGTCAAGGCCATCCACCGGCCATCGACACGTCGATGTAACAGGCCCCGGCGATGATCCGGGGCCGGGCCCACGGCGCTCCGGCCGATTCTGCCCTCATCGCGCGCGGACGCGCCGCGCTTCGATGATCGCGCTGCTGCGCTTCATCGCCGCGCTGGCGCTCTCGATCCTTCGCACGGCGAGGCAGACGCACAGGGCGTCGATCAGACTCAAGTGCGCAATGCGCGAGGCCATCGCCTCGCGGCGGAACACCGTCTCCCGATCCGCCGTGACGAGGTGAATCGCGGCGTACTGGGCCAGCGGCGTCTGCCGGTGACTGGAGAGGCTGATCACCGTCGCCCCGGCCTCAGCCGCCCTGGCCGCCGCGTTGAGGGTCTCTGTCGTCCGGCCCGTGTGCGAGATCACGAGCGCCGCGTCGCGCGGCGTGAGCGCGGCCGCGGACACGGCCATCATGTGCGCGTCGGTCACCACCGCGGCGGCGAGGCCGATCCGCAGCAGGCGGTAGTACGCATCCTGGGCGATCGGCGCCGAGGAACCGACCCCGTACACCTCGACCCGGCGCGCCCGGTGCAGCACGTCGAGGGCGCGCCGGAATTGCCGCCCATCCAGGAGGGTCAGGGTCTCGGCGACGGCCTGGATGTCCGCGTGCAGTACCTTGCGCGCGATCGTCATCGGATCATCCGTCAGGTTGACGTCCTCGTGAAAGATCGCCACCCCGGCCGCGCGCCGCTCGCCGAACAGCGCAAATCGAAACTCCCGGAAACCGGAGTAACCGACGGCCTGGGCAAAGCGAACAACCGTCGCCTCGCTGACGCCGACGCGCGCCGCCAATCTCTCTATGGATAACCGCATCGCCTGTTCGGGATGCGCCAGGACGAACGCGCCAACCCGCCGGAGGGCGGGACGAAGAGCCGGGAGGTGCGCGCGGACCTGCGCCAGGGACTCCGTGGTCTGAACCCGCAGGACGCCCGTCTCGGACATGGAGTTGCCCATCAGGTTCGGTGATGAAATAAAGTTTCCTTCATCCTCCGACACATGAAAGTGGATTTCTTGCCGAGGCAGCGGGGCTGGGCGGCGGCGCCGCCCGCCGGTCGGCGCCGCCGCATCCGGGAGGAAAGCGCTTCATGACGTGCGAATCGGGGAGGGGACATTGTGCCCCTCCAGTTGATCATCGACACCGACGCCGGCGTGGACGACGCCATCGCCCTCCTGCTGGCCCTGGCCAGTCCCGAGCATACCGTGGCCGCCATCACCACCGTCAGCGGCAACGTCCCGGTGGACAGAGTCGTCCGCAACGTCGGCATCGTCCTGGACGCGGCCCGGGCCGGAGACATCCCCATCTTCAGAGGGGCGGAGTTTCCGCTGACCGTGGACCGCGTGCAGGCGACCGACGTGCACGGCGAGGACGGCCTGGGGGACGCGGGCTTTCCGCCCTCCCGGCGCGGAGTCGAAGGGGAGGATGCGGTCGGCGCCCTGCTCCGCCTGGCCCGGGACGACCCCGGCCGCTACGACCTCGTCACCTTGGGACCGCTGACCAACCTGGCCCTGGCCCTGGCCATGGAACCGCAGCTCCCGGGGATGTTCCGGCGCATCACCGTCATGGGCGGCGCGGTGCGCGGGACGGGCAACGTGACCCCGGTCGCCGAATTCAACGTCTACGCCGACCCCGAAGCGGCGGCGGTCGTCTTCGACCGCGTCCCCGACCTGACGCTGCTGCCCTGGGAAATCTGTCTGGACTGCCTCGTGACCTTCGACCGCTGGCGGCAGCTCACCGAGAGCGGGCCGCTGGGACGGACATTTGTCTGGCCGATGACGGTGAAGCTGGCCGAGTTTCTGCGCCGCCGGGGGATGCCCGGGATCTCGCTGCCCGACCCGCTGGCCATGGCCGCCGCGCTGGCCCCCGGAACGGTGCAGACCCGGCCGAGGCGGGTGGACGTCGAGACGGGCGGGCGGCTGGCGCGGGGGCTGACCGCCTGCGCCGACGAACGGCGCAGCACCCGTCCGCCCAATGCGCAGGTGGTGACCGCGGCGGACATGCCCCGATTCCAGGCGATGCTGGAGCGGACCTTTCGGCAGGAGTGTGGGATCTAGACCAAAACCCGCGGGGCCTCGAAGGCGCCCCGCGGACAGGGAGGTGAGGGCATGGGTGTGCGAGGGGCCGTGGCGGTGGCGCTGGTGGCCGGCCTGCTCCTGGTGGCGGCGCTGCCGCCGCAGGGCCGGGCCGCGCCGGCGATGCGGGCGATCCTGGTGCTCAACGGGACGCTGGGCGACAAGTCCTTCTTCGATTCGGCGCAGCGCGGCATGGAGCGCGCCCGGCGCGAGCTCGGGGTGCAGACCGAGACCATCGAGATGGGCTATGATCCGGCGAAGTGGCAGGCCGGACTGGAGGACGTCGCCGCGAACAAGAGTTACGACATCCTCATCGTCGGCACGTTCCAGATGACCGAGTTCCTCCAGACCGTGGCTCCGAAGTACCCGAACAAGAAGTTCA
>JAVKID010000147.1:0-5442 GCA_031459655.1 Candidatus Fervidifonticultor octavus
GCGGGTGCCGAAAACGGCGAAACCCCGCGTCCAATGGGCCTTGTTGCGGATGTTGTGGATCAAACCCCGTCCAGAGGGGAGGAGGCGGCCGACGGGGACTTGGCCCGCGGAGCCGGCCGCGGCCAGTTCGCCCTGCGCATCGGCGAGGCGACCGCCTGGCGGCCGTACGCCTATGCTCCCGGCCGATCCATCGCCGCCGGCAAAGCGGGCTGGCTCGCGTTCATCCGGAACGCCCCGGCGCGCGAGTTCGCCGCGGCGGTCGAGGCGATGCTCGCCGATCCCGCACTGAACGGAGGACGGGCCGATGCCTGACCTCCTCGACGCCGTGGCCGCCTTCCTCCGCTCGCGCGAGGCCCTGGGCTGCACTGCCGCCACCCTGCGGACCTACGCTGCCGACCTGGACCGGTTCTGCCGGTCGTCCGGCGCGGCGAACCTCGCCGACCTGACCCCCGAGGCCCTGGAGGGCTACCTCCCCGGCCTGCGCGAGCACATGAAACCGATCAGCGCCTACCGCCACTACCGGACCCTGCGGACCTTCTGCCGGTGGTGCCATCGCACGGCGCGCACCGCCACCGACCCGATGGCGGGCATGACGATGCGGGCTCCGAAGACACTGCCCCGCGTCCCCTCCGACGAGGACGTGCGGGCCCTGCTGGCCGCTTGCCCCAACACCCCCGAGGGCCGCCGCAACCGGCTGATGGTCGCGCTCCTGGCGGACAGCGGGCTACGGCGCGAGGAACTGCGCCGCCTGCGCCTCGCCGACGTGGACCTCCAGACCCGGACGCTCCGCATCCGCCAGGGCAAAGGGCGCAAGGACGGCCTCGGGTTCTTCGGCGAGGCGACGGCCTCGCTGCTACGCGCCTGGCTCGCGGTCCACCCCGACCCGCGCGCAGGCTGCTTCGTCTTCGTCACCGGCGACGGTGCGCCGCTCGGCCCCTCGGGGGGCAACCGCATCCTCCGGAGGCTCAGTCAGCGCGCCGGCCTCGAGCGGCCCGTCGGCCCGCACGCCCTGCGCCACTACGCCGCGACGGCTATCTGGCGGCGCAGCGGTGATCTGGAACTCGTCCGCCGCGTGCTGCGCCACGAGACCCTCACCATGGCCCTGCGGTACGTGGCGGTCTCGCAGGCTGACCTCGCCGCGAAGTACGCCATCGCGTCCCCGATGGACTACCTGCGCGAGGCGACCGTGCGGTGAACGCGGGCCGGGAGGAGGGTGAGAGTATGGCGGATGTGACGAGAGGGAGCGGGGAGCGCAG
This sequence comes from Candidatus Fervidifonticultor octavus, assembly GCA_031459655.1. Taxonomy (GTDB): domain Bacteria; phylum Sysuimicrobiota; class Sysuimicrobiia; order Sysuimicrobiales; family Humicultoraceae; genus Fervidifonticultor_A; species Fervidifonticultor_A octavus_A. The sequence goes on from JAVKID010000147.1 coordinate 1,257, forward strand.
CGAGGAACTCCAGGCCGCAGGCGCAGCCGGTGGTTGTCCAAGAGTACACCGGCGGGTAGGCCAGCCGACGCAGGAGAGGACGAAGTGGCTCACCCGACAATTCCCGACAGAAGCCGACACTTGACGCCCGCGCAGGAGGTTGCCGTCGCCCTCGTGCTGGCGGGGAAGACCGACGGGGAGGCGGCCTCGGCCGCCGGCGTCACCCGCCAGACTGTCTGGGAGTGGCGGCACCACCACCCGGCGTTTATCGCGGAAGTGAACCGCCGACGCAAGGAGGCGTGGGGAGCCGCCGCCGAGCGCCTGCGAGGGCTGTTGGGCCGCGCCGTGGAGGTGCTGGCCGACGGCCTGGACGCCCCCGATCCCCGCGTGCGCCAGCGGGCCGCCGGTCTCGTCCTGCAGGTCCTGGGCCTGTTGGACAAGCGGCCCTGGGAGCCTACTGGCCCGACCACCCCCGAGGAGGTGGAGCGCGAGGCGGCGCGGCGGACTGTGTGGGAGGCCCGCAGCGCCGAACTAGACCGCGTGTTCTCCCCGTTGCTCAGCCCTCCGGAGGGCGCATCCCGGCCCCCGTAGGCTCACGCCCCATCGCCCCCGACCTCACCGCGTCCGCCTGGGCCCTCGGTGACCGCGCGCAGCGCCTCGCGGGCGCTCTCCATCGCGTCGAACAGCAACCCCATCGCGTCCGTGAGGGCGTCCCGGTCAGGGCCTTCGTGCCACGTGCGTCGAACGTGGTGCGCGGCCAGCAGGAGGGCGTCTGTGGCCTGCGCCAGACGGACGACGGCTGCGGTCACGGTCAGCCCTCCAGCCGCAGGCGCTCAATCGCGCCGGCCTTCCGGTGCGCCCGCCGCAGGTCCGCCCCCACCAGGCTGCTGTACCGCAGCGTGGTGTTGAGGCTCTCGTGGCCCAGGAGCCGGCGCACCTCGTCGAGCCCTACGCCGCCGCGCAGCCACGAGGTCGCAGCGAAGTGTCTCAGGGCGTGAGGGTGCAGTCGGCGGTGCGGGGGCAGGCCGGCCTTCGCGGACAGCCGGTGGAGGATCTGTACGAGGTGGCGATACTTCAGTGGCCGGCCCTCGCGGTCGGTGAACAGGAACGCCTCCGGCGCAGGGTGCGGGTGACGCGCCAGCCACGCCTTCAGGGCCCGTGTTGTGGTCGGGCCGATGAAGGCCACCCGGTCCTTGCGGCCTTTGCCGGCCCGCACGAACAGGCCACGGTCGGCGGCCCGCCAATCCTCGACCAGCAGGTGCAGCAGTTCGCTGGCGCGCAGGCCGGCGTCCGCGAGCACGAGGACCAAGGCGCGATTCCTGATGCCTTCGAGCGTGTCGGGACACGCCGCGAGGATGGCGCGGAGGTCCTCGTCCGTTGGCGCGTCCGGCAACGTCTTGGGCGTGCGCATCGTGAAGCCGCGCAGTGGATCATCGGCGAGGATGCCCGCGTCGTGACTCCAGCGGAAGAACGCGCGCAACGTGCGATAGGCTTGGTGCTGACGGCTTGGGCTCACCCCGCGTTCCTGCAGGCGGACGAAGAACCCTCGCACCGCCAGCGGAGTCGGCCTGGGCACGTCGGTCAGGAGCCGGCGCAGCCACCACCCATAGACGCGCAGCGTAGACTCAGTGCACCCGGCGACCTGCTTGGTGAGCAGGAACGCCTCGACGGCCTCCCTGAGGGGGTGAGCAGGGGCTTTTTCGCCGGTTTCTGGCGAGGGGCCAACGGCTGAAACCCGCGTCCTGACATGATTGGCGGGCCCGGAGGGAATCGAACCCCCGACCAGAGGCTTAGGAGTCCCCTGCTCTATCCACTGAGCTACGGGCCCGGACTCGGCCTCATTCTACCTCAAGAAGGTCACCCCCTTCACTTGATCAACTCCACGAGGTCGGAATAGGGCAGCAGCTGACGGTCCACGGTGAGCAGGCGGGCAGGCTCGTGCATCGCTTGAGCGATGAGCAGGTGATCGAAGGGATCCCGGTGGTGTGCGGGCAACGCGATGACCCGGGCGGCGTGGGCGGCACGCACCGGGAGCTCGCGGAAACCCGTGCGCGCCGCGGCGACAGCAACCTCGTCGGGCGCAACCGGGAGCTTCAGCCGTCCGATGCGCACCTTGACGGCGATCTCCCAGATGCTCGCCGCGCTGAAGAGCACCTCGTTCTCGGGCGATTCCAGCCGAGCACGGACAGACCGTGCCAGGCGCCCGGGTTCGGCGAGCGCCCACAGGAGCACGTGGGTGTCAAGCAAGAAGCGCACTAGCGGCGGCCCTCGAAGGCGGCGAGCGCCCACTCCGGCAGCGGGGCGTCAAAGTCTGCGGGCACGGTGAAGCGGCCGCGGAGAGCGCCAAGGCGCCGCCGCGACGCGCCCTGGATTGGCGACAGGCGGGCGACGGGCCTGCCGGCTTTGGCCAGGACGATTTCTTCCCCTGTGCTCACGTCGTCCAGCAAGCGCGAGAGGTGCGTCTTGGCCTGGTGGACGTTAACCGTTCTCATGCCACGCTCCGAAGATTAGATTTAGCTTAGTCTAGTCTAAACCGGATGGCTCTCTGTTTGCAAGAGGCGGCCGGTCATCCCTGGCAGAGCAACTTGTGCAGCGCCGAGTGATCGAGATCGCCGTCGCCCTGGGCGACGAGTCGCTCGTACAGCGCAATCGTGCTGGCGAGGTGAGGCAGCCGCAGGCCGGCCGCCGTGGCGAGATCCTGGGCCATCCGCAAGTCCTTGAGCTGCGCGATCACCCGGCCACCCGGCACATAGGCCCGCTCGATCATGCGCGTCCCGTGGATCTGGAGGATCTTTGAGTCGGCGAACCCACCCTGCAGTGCCTGCTGCACCAGGCGCGGGGCGATCCCGCATGCCTCGGCCAGGGCGAGGGCCTCGGCTACGGCCTCGATGGCAAGCCCCACGATCACCTGGTTGATCACCTTTACCGTATGACCCGCGCCGGGCCCGCCCACGTGGACCACGTTACTGCCCAGCGCGTCGAGTACCGGCCTCGCGCGGGCCACGTCTTCCGGCGCCCCGCCGGCCATGATGGCCAGGGTGCCGCTGGCGGCGCCCTCCGGCCCCCCGGAGACCGGCGCGTCCACCCATCCGATGCCGCGGGCCGCCAGTCGCGCGGCGTTGGCCCGCGACCGCGCCGGATCCGACGAGCCCATGTCGATCACCAGGTGCCCCGCTCGCAAGTGCGGCTCGAGGCGGTGCAGCACGCCGTCGGTGGCGTCGGAGTCGCTGAGCATGAGCAGGCACGTCCGGCTCGCCGCCGCCTCTTCCAGCGACGCGCACAGGGGGATCCCCGCCGCAAGCTCCGGGCTCAGCGGTGAGCGGTTCCATCCCCGCACGTCGAACTCGGCCCGCATCAGTGTGCGGGCCATGGGCCGGCCCATGAGCCCGAGTCCGATCACGCTGACCGTCGAGGGCATCGGGGACGCGCCTGCGGGCTACCGGATGATCTTGCCGAGACGGCGGTTGAGAGCGTGGAGCGTCGCCTTCACCGCGCCCGCGCCCTGGTCGGGGCCGACCAGACAGGCGCCCGCGTGCCGCTCCGGCGGCATCCCGCCGTTGCTGAGCAGGACCGTGACGATCACGAAGGTGTCTGGCGGCGACTGCATCAGTCGCACCTGGTCCACGGCCGCTGTCCAACCCTCGGGCAGAACTTGATTGACGGCTGCGACCGTGGCCTCGGCCAGCAGCTTCATGGGGACGTTCCCCAGGCTTGAACCGCGCGCTTCGCCCTGGACGCGGCGGTCACCGAGGCTCATGTGCACCGTGGCGGCGGCCGTGGATCCCTCGACGGAGAATTCCAAGCGGTTCAGCCGCAGCCTCGGCTGCGCCCCGGAGGCCGCTTCGACCAGCGGCGCGCGCACCCTGGCCTTCTCGATCTTCGTCTGGGTGGACTGCAGGCTGGCGATGGTGATCAGGTCGTCGATTGTCGCGCCAACATGCACATCGGGCCGCTCGGTGGTGCGCTTGCCGCCAGCGATCCCCAGCGAGGCCGACAGTGCCAGATCGGGACGCCCGCCCGGCACCTCGACCGAGGCGATGGCCTCCAGCGCCCGGTGCCCCAGCGCCTCGGCCTGGTCGCGGGGACGCGTGGTCAGGATCGCAAACTCGTCGCCCCCGTAGCGGCAGAGCAGGTCTCTGGACGGATCCACCTGGGACGCCAGCGCCTTCGCCACCGCCTTGATCAACCGATCGCCCATCACGTGACC
>JAVKID010000148.1:0-5429 GCA_031459655.1 Candidatus Fervidifonticultor octavus
GCCAGGCAGGAAAGATCTGGCGCAAGCACGGCGCCCTCCAGTACTTCGAGTGCGTCGGTGATGATCTTCACCCGAAGCATGTCACTTTCACGTTCCCCAGGACCGTGCGGGCCAAACCCGGGGAAACAGTGGTGTTCTCGTTCATCGTGTTCAAGTCGCGCGCGCACCGCGACCGGGTCAACGCCAGGGTGATGAAGGATCCGTCCCTGGACACGCCCAATCAGGCAATGCCGTTCGACATGAAGCGCATGGCCTACGGGGGGTTCAAGGTCCTGGTCGACGCTTAGCCCGGCAGAAGGACCTCGGCGGACTGCCGTCCGGCACGAGACCACAGGTCCCGGTGGCATAATAGGTCCATGAAGTACCGCCTGCTCGCCGAGGCCTACGCTGAGATCGAAACCACGACCTCGCGCCTGGCCATCACCCGGCTGCTGGCCGACCTCTTCCGCCAGGCGCCCCGCTCCGTCCTCGCCCGCCTCACCTACCTGACCCAGGGCAAACTCTATCCCGACTTCGAGGGGGTGGAGATCGGCGTGGCCGAGAAGACGGCGGTGCGCGCCGTGGCCCAGGCGGCGGGCCTTGCGCCGGAGGCTGTGACGCGCCAGCTGGCCGCCTCCGGCGACCTCGGGTCGGTCGCCGAGACGCTGCTGGCGAAAAGCGCAGGGCGCCGGGCCACGCTGACCGTCGACGAGGTGTACGAGGGGCTGGACCGCGCGGCGCGGGCCGCCGGCGAAGGCGCGCAGTCCGTCCGTATCGGGGCGGTCGCCGGATTACTGGCCAAAGCGACGCCCCCCGAGGCAAAGTACATTGTGCGCATGGCCACGGGCAAGCTCCGTCTGGGCGTCGGGGACATGACCATCCTCGACGCCCTGGCCGAAGTCTTCGCCGGGGGGAAGCAGGCCCGCCAGGAACTGGAGCGCGCCTACAACCTGACCTCTGATCTGGGCCAGATCGCCGCCACCGTCGCCGCGGGCGGCCTGGAGGCGATCCGCCAGGTTCACGTGGTCGTGGGCAAACCAATCCGCCCGATGCTGGCCGAACGCCTGGGCGATCCGGCGGAGGTTCTGGTCAAACTGGGAGGACGGTGCGTCGCCGAGTACAAGTACGACGGCGAGCGGCTGCAGATCCACAAAAAGGAGTCGGAGGTGGAGATCTTCTCCCGGCGCATGGAGAAGATCACCGCCCAGTACCCCGACGTGGCGGACCTGGCGCGGCGCTGCCTGGAGGCGCGCGAGGCCATCGTCGAGGGCGAGGTTGTGGCCGTGGACGCCGACACGGGCGAGCTGCGCCCGTTCCAGGACCTCATGCCGCGCCGGCGCAAGTACGGCATCGAGGAGGCGGTGAAGGAGATCCCCGCGACGTTCTTCGCCTTCGACGCCGCTTACGTGGACGGGCGGGATCTGACCACCGAACCCTACCAGGCGCGCCGGGCGGCCCTGGTCCGCATCCTCCGGCCGGCCGAGCAGTTCAAGCTGGCGACCTCCGCCGAGGTCTCTTCGGTGGAGGAACTGGAGCGGATTTTCGAACAGGCCGTCCAGGACGGCTGCGAAGGGCTCGTCTGCAAAGCCCCGGGGGGTCTCTACCAGGCCGGAGCCCGCGGGTGGCAGTGGATCAAGTTCAAGCGCGAGTACCGCAGCGAGATGACCGACGCCGTGGACCTCGTGGTCGTCGGCGCCTTCCACGGCCGGGGCCGGCGCGGCGGCACCTACGGGGCGCTGCTGATGGCCGCCTACGACGACGAGGAAGAGGACTTCAAAACGGTCTGCAAGCTGGGCACCGGCTTCTCCGATGAGTTCCTCGCCGGCCTCCCCGCGATGCTCCGCCGCCACGAGCGTTCGGAGCGGCCGGCGCGTGTCACGGCCCGCCTGACACCCGACGTCTGGATCGAGCCGGCGGTCGTCTACGAGGTCATCGGGGCGGAGATCACCCTGAGCCCCGTGCACACCGCCGGCTGGGATGTCCTCCGCCAGGGCAGCGGGCTGGCCATCCGCTTCCCCCGGTTCACACGCGTCCGGGACGACAAGGGCCCCACCGACGCCACGACGGTCGCCGAGCTGGTGGAGATGTACCGGCGCCGGTTGAAGAAGGCCGGGTAGCGCCCCTCCCAGGTCGGCTGAAATTGCGGTTGTGCCCGGACGGAATCCGTGAGACAATGAGCAGGCGTCGCAGAAGCTGGTTCCTCTGTGATAGTCTGCGGGACGAAGGTGGGAAGATCGTGGCGACAGGCACCGTCAAGTGGTTCAATAGCGAGAAGGGGTACGGCTTCATTACCCCGGAGGACGGCTCCAAGGACCTCTTCGTGCATTACAGCGCGATCGAGGGCGAGGGTTACAAGTCGTTGAACGAGGGGCAGAAGGTCGAATACACTGAGGGGCAGGGGCAGAAGGGTCCCCAGGCGACCCGAGTCCGACCCATCGGGTAGCGTTCTTCCGTCCGCCAACAGCGCAGGCGAAGGCCCGGGCGTCACCGCCCGGGCCTTCTGACGTCCGCACCACGCCGCAGGTTTCGAGGACGTTCGATCAGTAGGAACCCGGGAAGGTGCGCCGTAGTGGTCTCCTGCATCCCGTCTCAGGAGGCAAAGGATGAGCCCCCGTCCGATCGAAATCGAGGATCTCCTGGCCGTCCGCTTCCCGCACGATCCGACCGTATCCCCCGACGGCACACGCGTCGTCTTCGCGCTCGGCCGGCTGGATGTCGAGTCGAACGAGATACGGTCGGCGCTGTGGATGGTGCCGACAGGCGGCGGCCCGCCCAGCCCGTTCACGGGTGAGGAGGCCCGTGACACGAAGCCCACCTGGTCCCCCGACGGGCGCCGGATTGCCTTCCTCTCGACGCGCGGGGGCCGGCGTCTGGGCCGGAGGAAAAGCGCACCGCAGCTGTGGGTGATGCCCGCCGGCGGCGGGGAGGCGGTGCAGCGGACCTTCTTCCGACACGGTGTCGCGCAGCCCGCCTGGTCGCCGGATGGACGCACGCTGGCCTTCGCCTCGCGGGGCGGCCTGGAGCAGATCGAGCAGCGGGAAGACGAGGAGGTGGTGGTCCGCGAGATCCGCCGGGCCAAGTTCAAGTTCGACGGCTTCGGCTGGGTCGAGCGTCCGGCGCACATCTGGATTGTCTCCCCGGAGGCGGGAACCCCCGTCCGACTCACCGACGGCGAGTTCGACCACGAGTTCCCGGTGTGGCTGAACGACCATGAGATCGTGTGCGTGGCCAACCGCACCCCGGCAGCGGATCTCAGCCTGGTCCGCGGCCTCTGGGCGGTGGACGTACGCACGCGTGAGATGCGGCAGCTCACGCAGCACGGCGGCCCCTGCCTCTCGCCTGCTCCCTCCCCCGACGGGCGGTGGATCGCCTTCATCGGCCACGATCTCCACGCGGGCACGGCGACGAACATGGCGGTCTATGTCGTCCCCTCCGCCGGCGGCCCGGTCACCAATCTGACGGAACGCTTCGACCGCTCGGTGGGCAACGCCGTGGGCAGCGATCTGCGGCTCGCTCCCCTCGTCCCCCGACTGGCCTGGGACGGCGACGGAGCGATCCTCTTCCTGGCCACCGACGCGGGGCAGACGCACCTCTATAGGGTGCGACCCGAGGAACGGACGGTGCGTCAGGTGAGCGCCGGCAGCGAAGTGATCGCCGACTTCCACGTCGGCGGCGGGACAACGGTCGTTCAGCGGATCGGCCCCGCCTCCTTCGACGAGCTGTGGGTGGCGACCGACGGGCACCTTCGCCCCCTGACCGGCGTGAACGACGGCCTGACCAGGGAGGTCGCGCTCGGATCCCCGGAGCGTTTCCCCTACACCGGAGCCGACGGCTGGCCGATGGAGGGCTGGATCCTGACCCCGCCCGGCTTCGATCCCTCCCGGCGCTACCCGGCCGTCCTGCGCATCCACGGGGGGCCGCACGCGGCCTTCGGCGAGGCCTGCAGCCACTACGCGCAGCTCCTCGCCGCCCGCGGATACGTCGTGATCATGACCAATCCCCGCGGGAGCCAGGGCTACGGGGAGACGTTCACCCGCGCGGTGGTCGGGGACTGGGGCGGCAAGGACGCGGAGGACATCCTGCGCGGCCTGGAGGCCGTGCTGGCGCGAGGATTCGTCGATCCCGGGCGCGTCGCGGTCACCGGCGGCTCGTACGGCGGGTTCATGACGAACTGGCTGATCACCCATACCCCGCGGTTCCGCTGCGCCGTCAGCGAGGTGTGCGTCAGCAACCTGCACAACTTTTACGGCACGAGCGACATCGGCGCGACCTGGGGCGAAGCCGAGTGGGGAGCGACGCCGTGGGACGATCCGCAGACCCTGCTGGCCCGCTCGCCGCTGACCTTCGTCCGGAACGTCCAGACCCCGGTCCTGCTCACGGCCAATGAGGACGACCACCGCTGCCCGGTCGAGCAGTCGGAGCAGTTCTTCATCGCCCTGAAGAAGCTGGGAAAGGAGGCGGTGTTCCTTCGCTTCCCGGGAGAGAGCCACACCATGAGCAGCACCGGCCGGCCCAGGGCTCGCCTCGAGCGGCTGAAGCGCCTGCTGGAATGGTACGCTCTGTACCTGCAGGAGGCCAGATCGGCTGTGCCGGCGGGGCGGTAGGCGATGCCGCCTACGGAATGAGGTGGCGGGCATGACCGCGCTGCTCGTGGCCACGGAGCGGGCTCTGTTCGTTGCGCGTCGAGCGACACACTGGTCCGTTGAGGAATCTTTGAAGGACAGATCTCCCGAAGCCCTCGCGGTTGATCCCCACCATCCCGGGCGTGCCTACGCCGGCACCTGGGGCCACGGCTTATGGCGCACCGACGACGCCGGCCGAACCTGGGATCAGGTCGGCCGGGGAATCGCGCACGCCGAGGTCACGGCCGTCGCCGTCAGCCCGACCGAAGCGGACGTGGTGTATGCGGGGACCGAGCCGAGCGCGGTCTTCCGCTCTGAGAACGGTGGAGCGACGTGGAGCGAACTCTCAGGCTTGCGGGCGCTTCCTTCGTCCCGATCGTGGGCCTTCCCGCCGCGTCCCGAAACCCACCACGTGCGCTGGATCGAAACCGATCCGACGGTCCCCGGGAGAGTCTTCGTGGCGATCGAAGCCGGCGCGCTGGTCCGCACGCTCGACGGCGGCCGGACCTGGCTGGACCGGGTGCGCGGAGGGCCGATCGACACGCACACGGCCGCCACGCACACCCTGGCGCCCGGCCGGCTGTACTCCGCCGCGGGAGACGGCTACTTCGAGAGCACGGATGCGGGCGAGAGCTGGGCTCGTCGGGTGGACGGCCTGCAGCAGCGCTACCTCGTGGGGGTGGCGGTCGATTCGGCCGACCCGGATGCCGTCATCGTCTCTGCCGCATCAGGTCCTTACGTCGCGTACAGCCCCCGCCGCGCCGAAGCCTACGTCTACCGCAAGAGCGCAAAGGGGGGATTCCAGCCGGCCATGGCCGGACTGCCGGA
>JAVKID010000149.1:0-5426 GCA_031459655.1 Candidatus Fervidifonticultor octavus
AGAGGTCGATGGCGGTGGCCCCGAAGTACGTCTGAATGGCGAACCAGCAGACCGCCACCCCCGCGCGCAGCAGCGACGGCAGCCAGGCGCCGCGGACGCCGTAGGCCGCGCGGAGGTAGACCGCGTAGGTCACCCCGTGCTCGATGCCGATATCGCCGTTGAGGACGGACACGACGCCCACGACGAGGTTCCCCACGGCGATGGCCAGCAGGGCGTCTGGCAGGGAGAGCCGGCCGGCGAAGGACGCCCCCAGCAGGAACACCCCCATTTGGGCCACCATCCCGAACCACAGCCAGATGAAGTCCAGCCAGCCGATGACCCGCTGGGCGGGCCGGGTGGGCAGGATGTCGCGGTGGACGAGGGTCCCCTCCGCCCGCACCGAGGCGGAGGGGACCGCCGCGTCCAGACTCATCTCACTTGCCCCCGGCGACTGGGGCCGGGGCCAGCGCCTGGCCCCGGTCGGTCTGCGCGAACCCGACGCAGACCGCCGCCAGGAGCAGGTAACCCAGGGCGATGACCGGCTGCTGGGCCCACCCGAGTTGGGTGCCGTGGATGAAGCCGAAGAACGAGAGGACGGCGGCCGCGACCGCGTAGCCCGCCGCCGCCAGGTACCGGCGGTCGATCAGGAACGCGCCGATGGCGCCCAGGACCATCCCCCCGATGATGGCTCCGCCGCCGAGCCACTGCATGCCCTGATAGAGCACGCCGTTGTTGGCCAGTTTGTCCAGCCCGACCTGGGCGGCGTTCGTGCCGGCCGCCGCCAGGGCCCCGTCGATCTGCACCTGCCCCCAGGCGGCGATGTGCGGGAGCAGGGCCAGCACCACCGCCGGCGCGTGTTGCCGGGGGGTGGCCTGGAACGCCTGCGCGCCGATCAGCGCGCCGATGTAGATCAGGATGGGCAGGATCGCCACCAGCGGGATGATCCGCAGCAGAATGGGCACGATGCCGAAGAAGCACAGCACCGCCACCATGATGCCCGTGGCCAGCGAGTAGCCGATGCGGCCGCCGATGGCCTTCCAGCCCGGGTGCCCGATGTAGACGGCGGTGGGGAAGGGGCTGCCCATGACGACGCCGGCCAGCGTCCCGATGCCGTCCACCAGGCAGACCTCGGCGGGGTTGTAGTCATCCCCGGCGGCGGCGGCGCTCTCGACGTTGTCGATGGCCTCCATGAAATTGTAGATGCCGAACGGGATCGCCGTCACCAGCAGCGGCGCCACCTGGGCGAAGCCCTTGATGAGGGGGTCGAATTCGAAGAACGGAAGCCTGGGGCTGAAGTTCTGCACGGCCTCGATGAGCGGGCCGGGCTTCATGACCCCGAAGACCCACCCCAGCACCGTGCCGACGATGATGGCGAAGAGGCCGGCGGGCAGGCCGCCCGGCAGCCGGGCGTTGCCGAACCAGGCCGCCAGGACGATGCCCAGCGAGATGAACCCGATCCACGGCAGGTCCCAGGTCTGGAAGGCCGGCCGCATGGAGATGAAGGCGATGGAGATGCCGGCCAGCGTGCCCAGCATCGCCGCGCGCGGGGTGTACTTGCGGATGGATCTGCCGAAGACCCCTCCCAGAGCCTCGATGATCCCCTCGATGAACGCCCAGGCCAGCCCCGCCTGCCAGGCCAGGACGGGGTCGTTGGTCTTGATGTAGACGGGCAGCATGATGACCAGGACGACGATGAACATGTGCGGGACGCTGGGGCCGTAGGGCAGGGCGGTGACGTCCAGACGGTTCTCCTGGCGCGCCAGCCGCCGCGCCATGTGCGCGTAGTAGATGTTGCCGATGATGAGCGACAGCCCCACGGCCGGGACGATCCGCCCGAACACGATGCTATCGGGCAACTTGAGCACGAAGACCATCAGGCTGGTGAGCACGAGGATGTTGAGCACGCTGTTGGTGCCCAGCCCGAAGAAGGCGTCCCAGTCCCCACGGGTCCACCACGGTATGCGTTGCTGCACGCCTCCCACCTCCCCTCGTGATGTGAACGTCTCGCCGCCCTACGCGGTCCTGGCGCGCACGCCCTCCAGCGCCTGGAGCAGGGCGGTGGAATCGGACACCCACCCGAAGATCCCGCCCTGCGCCTTGATCATCTTGATCGCCGCGTCCTGGAACTCCGGAAAGTACGAGGCCACGCAGTCCTCCAGCACCAGGCACTCAAAGCCTCGATCGTTGGCCTCGCGCACCGTGGTGTGGACGCAGACCTCGGTGGTCACGCCGCACACGAGCAGGCTGCGGATCCCCCGCTCCCGCAGGATCAACTCCAGATCGGTGGCGTAGAACGAGCCCTTGCCCGGCTTGTCGATGACCGGCTCGCCGGGCCGCGGGGCCAGTTCCGGGATGATGTCGTGGCCGGGCTCGCCCCGGATCAGCACCCGACCCATCGGGCCGGGATCGCCGATCCCGACCTTCAGCCGGCCGCGGGCCTTCTTGGTCGGTGGAAGGTCGCTGAGGTCCGGGCGGTGGCCCTCACGCGTGTGGATCACCATCATTCCCCGGGCGCGCACGGCATCCAGGACGCGGCGGGTGGGGGCGACCGCGCGGCGCAGCGGGCTGACGTCGTTCCCCAGCATCTCGCCGAACCCGCCGGGTTCCACGAAGTCGCGCTGCATGTCGATGACCAGCAGCGCGGTGGCGGCCGGGTCGAACTCGAATGGGTAGGGCTCCGCGGGCACGCTCACATGCGGCATCCGTCGATCCCTCCTCTAGCGCAGGTACACTGCGGCCAGCAGCTCCTTGATGGCATTGACGACGTTGGCCTTGCTCTCCAGGATGTGGGCCTGCATGGCAGCGCCCGCCCCTGCGGCATCGCCGGCAGCGATCAGGGCGACGATGCGCGCGTGCTGGGCGTAGGTCGTGCGGATGCGGTCCGGATTGGTGAAGTCCTTGGCGCGGACGGCGCGGATGCGCTCGTTCACCGACCGCAGGTACTCCAGGAGCGCCCGGTTTCCACCGGCCTCGGCCACGGTCAGATGGAACCCCTCGTCCAGTTCGAGCATGGCGTCGGGGGACGGCAGGGGATCGGGAATCCCCGCCCAGCGCCGCGCGAGGGCCTCCCAGTCGGCGCCCCGCCCCCGCTCGGTGGCCAGCGTCACTGCGAACGCCTCCAGGGCCACCCGGACCTCGTACAGTTCCTCAACCTCCGGCAGGTTGATCTCCCGCACGTAGTAGCCGCGGCGCGGGACCGCGCGGATCAGCCCGGCCTGCACCAGCCGCTTGCACGCCTCACGGATCGGGGTCCGGCTGGCCCGCCACTGCCGCGCCAGGTCTTCTTCCAGCAACCGCTCGCCCGGCCGCAGGTCGAAGCGCAGGATGCGTCCCTTCAGGTCGTCGAAGATCCGGTCGGCGAGCAGCGTCGCTGCGTGTGAGCGTGGCACAGACCACCGGCGCACTCAGTTCCGTATACGTTCTTGCATACGATGTTGAACCGGAAAATCCTCCCGCCCACCCCGTGGAGGGCCCCCTCCCGGCGGCACCGACGGACACCCTGGGGATCTGTTGCGGTCGGGGGTTGGAGGGTCACGCATGCCGACGGCCCAGTGTCACACTCGAGACGCCCGCCGCCTACAGGCACCGCACCCCCCGAGGCAGACCGAGGCGGGCGTCAGGCTCTCATGCGGGCCGGGGAGCGGATCAGCTGCGCACGCCGCGCAGCCGCGCGTCGAGGGCGTCGCGCAGCCCGTCGCCCAGGAAGTTGAACCCCATCACCACCGTGAAGATCGCCAGACCCGGGAACGTCCCGATCCACCACTCGAAGAACTTCAGACGGCCAGCGGCGACCATGGAGCCCCACTCGGGCGTGGGCGGCACGGCGCCCAGGCCCACGAACGACAGCGCCGCGGCGATGATGATGACGTTGCCGACGTCGAGGCTGGCCTTGACCAGGGCCAGCGACACGGTGTTGGGCAGGATGTGCCGCCAGAGGATCCGCCAGTCGGTCACGCCGATGGCCCGCGCGGCCGTGACGTACTCGGTCTCGCGGATGCCCAGCACCTGCCCCCGGACCAGGCGGGCGTACTCCGGCCACAGCACCAGGACGATGGCCAGCAGGGCGTTGCGCAGGCCGGGCCCCAGCGACGTGGTGATCGCCATGGCCAGGATCAGCGCCGGAAAGGCGAGCACGGCGTCGGAGACCCGCATGATGCTCTCGTCCACGAGCCCTCCGGCGAAGCCGGCCACGATGCCCAACGCGGTCCCCAGCACTGCGGTAGCCGCCACCACGCCGATCGCGGTGGGGATGGACAGCCGCGCCCCGTAGAGGACCCGGCTCAGCACGTCGCGGCCGAGTTCGTCGGTCCCGAGGGGATACCGGCCGCCGGGAGGCGACAGTCGGTCCTCGAGGTGCTGCTCCACCGGCGAGTGGGGGGCCAGCCAGGGGGCCAGGAGCGCGGCGGCAACCCAGAACAGGACGATGACCAAGCCGATGAGGCTCGCGCGGCTGCGGCGGACTTCCCTGAGCAGCATCGCTCACTCCAGCCGGATGCGCGGGTCCATCCAGGCGTAGGCGAGGTCGACCAGAACACTGAGCAGCACGTAGACCAGGGCGACGAACAGCGTGACGCCCATGATCGCCGGGAAGTCGAGTTTGCTGGCGGCGTCCACGGCGTAGCGGCCGATGCCGGGCCAGGCGAAGATCGTCTCCGTCATCACCGCGCCGGCCATCAGGTTGCCGAAGGCCAGGCCGACGACCGTGATGGTGGGGATCAACGCGTTGCGCAGCGCGTGGCGGCCGACCACCAGCCGCTCGGCCAGCCCCTTGGCCCGGGCGGTGCGGATGAAGTCCTGGGCCAGGACCTCGAGGACGCTGGATCGCGTGACCCGGGTGATGACCCCCATCACGTAGGCGCCCAGCACCAGCGAGGGCAGCACCAGATGGTGCAGCGCACTGGCCACAACGGCCCAGTCCCGGGCCAGCAGGGCGTCGAGCACCATCAGGCCGGTGATCACCGGCGGGGGGACGATCTGCGGGTCCAGCCGGCCGGGTCCGGGCGCCACCTGGAGGCGGTAGTAGAAGGCCGACAGCGTCAGCAGCCCCAGCCAGAAGACGGGCATGGAGACGCCGATCAGCGATCCGACGCGGGCGGCATGATCGGGCCACCGGTCGCGGAAGACGGCCGCGATGACCCCCAGCGGCAGCCCGACGGCCACCGCGACGGCCATGGCGGCCAGCGTGAGTTCGACCGTGGCCGGGACGAAGGTCTTGAGGTCCTCGGCCACCGGCTGCTGGGTGGCAATGGAGATGCCGAGGTCGCCGCGGACCAGGTTGGTCACGTAGCGGACGTAGCGCACCGCCGGAGGCGCGTCCAGCCCCCACCGCTCCCGGTAGGCCCTGACGATCTCGGGATTGGCCATGGCGCGTTCCGACAGCACCATGGCCAGGGGATCGGCCGGGATGAGATAGGTGAGGACGAACCCGATCAGGGTGATCAGGCACA
>JAVKID010000015.1:0-14881 GCA_031459655.1 Candidatus Fervidifonticultor octavus
CGCCAAGCCAGCTGGTCTTCATCGTGTTAACTCCTCTAAGAAAGGCTCGCCGACCACATTGTAGCCGCCCCACACATCGCCCAGGAAGGAGATATTTCGACTCAGGGCGCGGCCCCCTGCCTCAGTAGGGCCTCGCCAGACAGGGAGTTCAGCGTGACGAGGACGGGCCGCCTGCCCGTCACCTCGAAGACCGTCAGCGACCCGGGGGAGAGGTCCATGCGCCGCATCGCGTCCAGCGGCAGGTCGAGCAGCCGGCAGATCAACGCCAGGAGCGGGTCCTGGTGAGAGACCAGCAGCGTGGTCCCTTCGACGGCCACGTACTCGCGGGCCGCCCGCCACATGCGGTCCCCGATGGCCTCGACCGGCTCCATCCCGGGCAGGGTCATCCGCGTGGGCACCGTCCGCCAGGTCCGCCAGGCCTCCGGGGCGCGCGCCATGATCTCGCTAACCGCCAGCCCCTCCCACGGTCCCATGGCGGTCTCGATGATCCGCTCGTCCGTGATCACCGGCCGGTCCACGCGCTGCCCGATGATGGTCGCGGTCTCCACCGTGCGCTCCAGCGGACTGGCGACGATGCGGTCCGGCGGCGCCGTCGCTAGCCGTTCGGCGAGCGCCGCGGCCTCGGCGCGGCCGCGGGCGTTGAGGGAAATCCCGGGCAACCGCCCGGCCAGGCGGTTGGCAGGCGGGACCAGCCAGTCGGTATGGCCGTGGCGGACCAGCAGCAGCCTGGCTCCCTCACGCATCCGTGTCCAGGATGATGGTCACCGGGCCGTCGTTGTGGATCTCGACCAGCATCGACGCGCGGAAGCGACCGGTGGCCACCGTCAGCCCCAGGTCGCGGAGGCGCGCCACCACGCGGTCCACCAGGGGCTCCGCCTGCTCCGGCGGGGCGGCTTGCAGGAAGGACGGCCGGCGGCCCCGGCTGACATCGCCGTAGAGGGTGAACTGCGAGACCACCAGCACCGCGCCGCCGGCGTCGAGGACCGAGCGGTTCAGCCGGCCGGCATCATCGTCGAAGATGCGCAGGTGCGCGATCTTCCCCGCCAGGGCGTCGGCCTGCGCCGGGCCGTCTGCGACCGAGACCCCCACCAGGACCGCCAGCCCCTGCTCGATGGCCCCCACAGTCTCCTGGCCGACGTGCACGGCCGCGCGCCGGACGCGCTGGACCACGGCCCGCATCGGCGAGACCCGACCGGCGCCTACGCGCGCCGTGCCGGCGCCAGCTGGGCCAGGCGGCGGCGGACCTCGGCCAGCGTCGCGGCCTGCTTGGGAAACGCGAAGCGGATCAGCCGGCGCCCGGCGGCCGGATCGCGGAAGAAGCTGCTGCCGGGTACCGCCCCCACGCCGATGCGCTCGATCATGCGGCGGGTGAAGACGACGTCGTCGTCGTCTCCGAAGCCGTCGATGCCGGCCATGATGTAGTAGGCGCCCCTGGGAACCAGGCACCGGAAGCCCGCCTCGGAGAGGATGGCCAGCAGGTCGTCCCGCTTCGCCTGGTAGGACGCGCTCAACGCGCGATAGTACGAGGGAGGGAAGGCCAGGGCGACCGCCCCGGCCTCCTGGAGCGCCGCCGCCGCTCCGACCGTCAGGAAGTCGTGGGCGCGCCGGATGCCGTCGCTGATCGCCTCGTTGGCGGTCACCGCCCATCCCACGCGCCAGCCGGTCACGCTGTAGGTCTTGGACATGCTGTTGATGGTGACCGTCCGCTCCGCCATCCCTTCCAGCGAGGCCAGGCTGACGTGCACGGCGCCGTCGAACAGGATGTGCTCGTACACCTCGTCGGTGATGGCCAGCACGTCCCGTTCCCGGCACAGCGAGGCGATCACCTCCAGTTCTTCGCGGGTGAAGACTTTCCCGGTGGGATTGTGCGGGGTGTTGACGATGATGGCCCGGGTCCTGGGCCCGAAGGCCGCCTTGAGTTCGTCCCGGTCGAACGGTATGCCCGGATCCGAGAGGTCCAGCCGCACGTGGCGGAGCCGCGCGCCAGAGAGCAGCGCGTCCGGGCCGTAGTTCTCGTAGAACGGTTCGAAGATCACCACCTCATCGCCGGGGTTGACCACCGCCAGCAGGGTGGCCATCATCGCCTCGGTGGCGCCGCACGTCACCGTGATGTGGCGCTCCGGATCGACCGCCATCCCGTTCGACCAGGCGACTTTTCGCGCAATGGCCTCCCGCAGCCGCGGGGATCCCCAGGTGACGGCGTACTGGTTCCACCCCTCGCGCAGCGCCCGGACCGCCGCCTCCAGCAGTTCGGCCGGCGGGTCGAAGTCGGGGAATCCCTGCGCCAGGTTGATCGCCCCGTGCAGGGTGCACAGGCGGGTCATCTCACGGATCACCGACTCGGTGAAGAGATCCACGCGGGCGGCAGTCGGACGCGGCACGGTCATCCTCCTCGGGATCGGGCGGCCCCGCTCAGGTGGGGACGACCCGGGCGACGCTGAAGACCTCGGGCACCTTCTCGAGTTTCTGCATCACGGCGTGGAGTTGTCCCACGTTGCGGATGTCCAGCACCAGGTTGGTGACGGCGACCTTGTCTTTCCTGACGCGAGAGTTCACCGACAGCGCGTTGGTCTTCGTCTCGGCCACTGCGGCCATAATGTCCTTGAGGAGGCCGACGCGGTCGAAAGCCTCGACCTCGATCTCCACCTGGAAGGATCCCTCCTGGAAGGTCTCCCACTCCACCTCCAGCAGGCGCTCGGGGTGAGCCCGGAGGAACGCGATGTTCGGGCAGTCGCTGCGGTGGACCGTCACCCCGCGGCCGCGGGTGATGTACCCGACGATCCGGTCGCCCGGCAGCGGTGTGCAGCACCGGGCGAAGTGCATGAGCACGTTGTCGGCGCCTCGGACCCTGACGCCCTGGGGGCTGGGCGGCGCCGTCGGTGTCGTGGGGATCGGGGTATCAGCCGCCTGCGGCGGCGCCTCCCCCCGCAGCGCCTGGGCCACCTGGAGGATCGAGACGTCGCTGTTGCCCACCGCGGCCAGCAGGTCCTCCTCGCTCCGCATACCGAACTTCTCGGCCACCTGGAGCAGCCGCTCGGGCTTCATGGCGGCGGCCACGGCACCGGTCCGGCGCAGCTCGCGCTCCAGCAGCTCCCGGCCGCGGGCGACGTTCTCCTGGTGGCGCTCGTGCTTGAACCACTGCTTGATCTTCGACCGGGCGTTGGACGTGACCACGAAGGTCAGCCAGTCGCGGCTCGGGCCGGGGCTGGACTTGCTGGTCACGATCTCCACGATATCGCCGGTGGCCAGCTTCTGTGACAGCGGCACCAGCCGGCCGTTGACCTTAGCGCCCACGCAGTGGTGGCCCACGTCGGTGTGGATACGGTAGGCGAAGTCCACCGGCGTGGCCGCGGCCGGCAGGTCGATGACGTCGCCCTTGGGGGTGAAGACGAAGACCTCGTTGGAGAACAGGTCGAGCCGCACCGACTGGACGAACTCCCGGGCATCGGCCAGGTCCTTCTGCCACTCCAACAGTTGCCGGAGCCACGCCAGCTTCTGGTCGGCCTCGGCAGTCTGCAGCCGGCCCTCCTTGTACTTCCAGTGGGCGGCGATGCCGCGTTCGGCCTCCTCGTGCATCTTGTGGGTCCGGATCTGGATCTCCAGCGGCTCCCCCTCGTAAATCACGGCGGTGTGCAGGGACTGGTAGCCGCTGGTCTTGGGGGTAGCGATGTAGTCGTCGAACTCGCCGGGGATCGGCTTCCACAGGGAGTGGACGACGCCTAGGGCCGCGTAGCAGTCCTTGACATCGTCCAGCAGCACCCGGACGCCCAGGCGGTCGTAGATGCGGGCGACGGACTGGCCCGCGTACTTGGGGCGCTGCATCTTCTGCCAGATGCTGTAGATGTGCTTGGGCCGTCCGGTGATGTGCTTGGGGTCGACCTTGATCCCGGCCCGCGTGAGTTCGCGGTAGAGCACGGTGCACACCCGGTCGACGATGGCCTGCCGCGCGCTCTCAGCCTGGGCCAGTTGCCGTGTGATCTCCTCGAAGGTTTCGGGGTGGAGTTCGCGGAAAGCCAGGTCCTCCAGTTCCTTCTGGAGGCTGCCGATGCCCAGACGCTCGGCCAGCGGCGCGTAGATGTCCAGCGTCTCCTGGGCGGTCCGCCGGCGCTTCCACTCCGGCAGCGCCGCGATGGTACGCATGTTGTGCAGGCGGTCGGCCAGCTTGATGAGCACGATCCGGATATCGTTGGCCATGGCCAGGAACATCTTGCGCAGGTTCTCGGCCTGGCGTTCTTCCCGGCTCTGCCACTCGATCTTGCCCAGTTTGGTGACCCCGTCTGTCAGCGTGGCGATCTCCGCGCCGAAGCGCTCGCGCAACTCGGCCGGCTCGACGCCGGTGTCTTCCAGGACATCGTGCAGCAGGGCCGCGGCCACGGTGGTGGGATCCAGATGGAGATCCGCCAGGATCTTCGCGACGGCCACCGCGTGGGTGATGTACGGTTCGCCCGAGATGCGGGTCTGGCCCTCATGCGCCTTCGCCGCGGCCAGGTACGCCTCGCGGACGAGATCCAGGTCAGCCTTGGGGAACCGTGTGCGCAGGGTCGCGATGATGCCCTGGACCTCGGGCGGCAGGTCCTGGAAACTGCCCTGGTGACGTCGCAGGTCCAGCCACTTCACCGTCTGTCACCACATCGGTACAATGCCTGCACCATTCGGTGCGTGCGTGCGGAGCCCTGCTGTGGCCCTGAGGAGCCTATGCCCCGACCAGATCCGCCAGGATCGCCGACGCACGGCCCGCGGCCCAGGCCCGCACGTCCTCCCATGCGGCCCACGCCCGCCGGCCTTCGCGGTACCGGAGCGAGCGCTCCAGGTCCGCCCGACGAGCCGGATCCGCCAACGCGCAGCGCACCCCGCCCCCTTCGACGCCCTCGCGGGTGATGACCCCGGCCTCCACGAACACCTCCACCGCTGAGGCCAGGGTCCCGGCGTCAAGTCCCGCCTCCGAGACGCAGGACGGCGGCCCGTCGGGCCACGTCCAGGAGCCGCCCTGGGCGATCCCTCTGAGGTGATGGTAGCATCGGATAAGGGTCTCGCGCGACGGGTGGAGCGCACCCAGGGCCGCCTGGACGGCCTCCAGCGCCCCCGGGCCGTAGGCGAGTTCGACGACCGTCCCCTGACCGCTCGAGGTGACCGATCCCAGGCTGTCTGCGGCAAGGAGCCGGGAAGGCGGCAGGCGGGTCGCCACAATCCGTGAGACGTCACGAGGCAGGGCGGGGTGCACGAAGAGCGACCCGGCCACGATCGCCACCAGCGCTCCTGCCGCGTAGAGATCCTCCAGCACCCGACGCAGGACGGCCGGCAGGCCGTCGTGGTAGTAGGCAATGCGGTCGGCCGACTCGGGGTGCAGGGCGCGCAGCCTGCCTGCCTCCTCCACCGCTGCTCCGGCTCCGAACGCCACCACCAGGACCGTCTCGCCACGCCCGCCGGCCCGCGCCAACTGCACAGGCTCCCCCCGGCCGCGGCGATCGACGATCCGCAGGTCCGTGCGCGGCGGAGGGCTGGCGATTACGCGATCGATGCCCAGCAACGACGCGGCGCCGCACAGACGGGGTTCCGAGACCGGTCCGGTCAGGAACGTGATCCGGTCCCCGAACGCCCGGCGCAACCGATCCAGGTCTTCCTCATCGGTGAGCCAGTCCATTACGGCGACGAGACTCTCGGGAAAGAGACCGCCGGCGCACAGCCGCTCGACCGACGCGAAGATCACGTCGATCTCGCGGCGCCGCGCCCGGTCGAGGATCCGCGCGGCCGCCGATACCGGGAGGGCGCCGTGGAGCAGCGCCGGCCGCAGGCCGAGCCCGCGGAGCCAGGGACCTGCGAGGCCGTACCACGCTTCCACCTCAGCCGCCCGGGGGAGCACGACCGCGACCGGCCCCTCCCCGCGCGCGGTCAGCCCGACGGCGGCCGCCGCACAGGCGACCACCAGCCCTCGACCGGGCCCCAGCCTCACCGCGGCCCGGCCGCCCGCCAGGAGGACGTCCAGGGCCTCCCGCGGGACTGGGGAGAACGGGCGGCCGCGGAGCCACCGTGCGGAGAGCACCGATGCGACGTCGGGCGGCGCCAGCCGGATGCGCTCGCCGGCCCCTTCCGCTCCCTCGCTCCGCGGCTCCTCGCGCTCAACGAGGATGTTCAGCCCCCATGCGTGGTCGCCGCCGCCGGTGAGTCCCACCGCGGTCGCGACGTATCGGCCGCCCGCGTCCATCGCCGGGGCCAGACGCGCTGCCAGCGGGGCGCGGAGGAATCCGAGGTGCCCACCGTCGCGGCGACAGACCTTGACGGCGTGGGGGTCGTGCGGGTTGGTCGGGTCACGGACCAGGCGGAGACGTTCGCCCGGCTGCACCTGCGGCAGGATCATCTGGCGTCCCTCGAAGGTCACGCCCACCACCTTCGTGTGGAACGCCGGTGACCACTCGATCTCGAGACGGGCCCGATCCAGGTAGTCCCCCGCGCGGGAGAACAGCCGGTCCAGAACGGTCCTGGTGTCGGCGGCGACGGCCTGGAGATCCACCTCGGGGGTCCAGAGGTGCTCGATGACCAGTCGGACGCCCTCCCCATCGCGCCACCGGTCCATCTCAACGGTGTAGGCGATGTCCACCCGCGCCTGGGTGAACGCCAGCAACTCGGCGCGATCGCCCTGCAGGAAGGCGATCGCCTCCGCCGTCCGCGCGCCGTCGCTCACGACAAGCCGGAGGTGTTCGCCGCCTCCGACCAGACGCGTCTCCAACGCGCGCAGGCCCCTGGTCAGGAACATCGGTGGCGGGTTCCCCGCGCCGAAGGGCGCCAGGCGCTCGATCTGCGCGGCCAGGTCCGCTGAGAGAGCCTCCAGGCCGAGTTCGGCGTCGAGATCAGCCGTCGGGATGAAATCGTCCGGGCTCAGCCTGCTGGCCACGGCGTCTTGGAACGCCGCGGCGAACTGGCCTACGGCCTCCCGGTGGACGGTCAGGCCAGCGGCCATGGCGTGGCCACCGAATCCGACCAGGTGCGAGGCGGCCGCGGCCAGGGCCTCCACCAGGTGCAGCGGCGGGATGCTGCGCGCAGATCCCTTGCCTGTCTCGCCGCGCAGGGCGATGACGACGGATGGGCGAGCGTAACGCTCCACGAGGTGCGACGCCACAATTCCGACAACCCCGGGATGCCAGCCTTCGTGGGCCAGCACGATTGCGGGTCGATCGCCCAGCCGGTCGCGCTCAATGAGTTCCACGGCCTCCGCCAGCACCTGATCGCAGAGGCTCCGCCGCTCCTGGTTGAGGCGGTCCAGCAGGACCGCGAGCTCGCGGCACTCCTCGGGATCGTCGCTGGTCAGCAGGCGGACCGCGCAGGAGGCGTGGGCCAGTCGACCGGCGGCATTGAGGCGCGGGACCAGCGCGTGGGAGAGCTCGCGCACACCCAGCGGCGGTTGGACCCCGGCCACCTCGAGGAGGGCCCTCAGCCCCGGGGTGGCGGGAGCGGCCAGGCGGCGCAGGCCCTCGGCGACGATCCGGCGGTTGTCGTCCAGGAGCGGGACGGCGTCGGCCACGGTGCCCAGCGCCGCCAGCGCGACCAGGTCCAGGTCGGCGTCATCGAGCGCGAGCCGGGTGAGCAGACCCCGGCAGGCCTGGTAGGCCAGCCCGGCAGCGCAGTAGTCGGTGGCGGCGCCCTCCACCCTGGGATTGACCAGGACTGCCGCCGGGAGCGGTCCCGTCGGCAGATGGTGGTCGAGGATGACGAGGTCGAGGCCCGCTTTGGCCGCCACCTCAGCCGCTGCAGCGCCGGCAGTTCCGCAGTCCACCGCCACGATCAGGCGGGCGCCACCGGCGGCCAGGCGCTCCACCGCCGCCGCGTGCAACCCGTACCCCTCGGACTGGCGGTCCGGGACGTAGAAGTCCACCCGGGCCCGGGCGCGCCGGAGGACGCGGACCAGCAACGCCGTAGCGGTCACTCCGTCGGCGTCGTAGTCTCCGTAGACGACAATGGGCGCCTGAGCGCGGGCGGCATCCAACAGGCTGCGCACCGCTCGCTCCATCTGGGCCAGCGCGAAGGGGGAGGCCATCTCCTCCGGCCGTGGATCGAGAAACGCGCGCGCGCGCGCCGGATCGCAGACCCCGCGGCGGATGAGCACCCCGGCGATGAGCGGGGAGCACCCTAGCGCCGCGGCCAGGCGGCCGCTCTCCTCGAGGTGTCCAGGGTGCAGGCGCCAGCGCGGAGCGGCCACCGCCGAGCGCTACGGCGTCCGGTCAGGCCCTGGGGGGAGATCCTGCGCCCGCGCCTCCAGTGCCCGCAGCCGGGCCTGGGTCTCCCGCAGCCGCGCGCGCAGGTGCCGCTGGCCGAGCGCGCTGCTGACGAGCACCAGCAGGCCCCCCATGACCGCGGCGCCCAAGACGGCCAGCGCCACGGTCGTCTCGAACTGCCAGATGAGGAAACGGAGAGTCACCGTCCCTGGGTTGCCCAGCGCGAACGCGGTGGCGGCCGTCAGCAGGAGCAGGACGAACAGCGCAAACGGCGTCATGGGCGTTAGCGCCGGCGGGACCGTCGCCGCCGGGCCCCGCTCGCCGGCGAGGCAAGCGCCGGGTCCCCGGTGGGCGCGACGCTGGGGGCTCGTTCCTCGGGCTGCGGCGCGCGGGTCCCTCCGGCCCGCCGCTGTGCCCAAAGGTGCCAGTCCACGAGGGGCGCGCTGGCGTTGAAGACCGAGGAGTACGCGCCCACGGCGATCCCCACGATCAGTCCGAAGGCGAAGTCGCGGATCGTGGACCCGCCGAAGAAGTACACGGCGGCGAGGGCCAGCACCGTGGTGAGCACGGTATTGATGGATCGCACCAACGCCTCCAGGAGGCTGCGGTTGACCATCCGATCGAAGGCTTCCCGCGTCCTCAACGCCAGGTTCTCGCGGATGCGGTCGAAGACCACGATGGTGTCGTTGATCGAGTAGCCGACCACGGTGAGGAGGACGGCGACGAACGAACTGTTGACCTCCTTGCGGGTCAGCGCGAAGACGCCCACCACGATCAGCAGGTCATGGAGCAGCGCGGCGTCTGCGGTCAGGGCATAGCGGACGGACTTGAACCGGAACGAGATGTACAGCACCTGCAGGGCCAGGCCGACCACGACCCCGAGGATGGCGACGTTGCGGAGCTCGCGGCCGATCTTGGGGCCCACCTCATCCTCGCGGAGGACCGTGACCTGGCCGAATTGCTGCCGCAGCGCCGCCAGCAGGTCGGCCTTGGCCTGAGCGCCCAGCGGCCGGGTCCGGATGAACACCTCCTGCTCCGCCTTCTGGATGATGCTCTGCCCCGTCGCGAAGCGGTCCACCACCGCCCGCACCTGACCGATGGTATACGGCCGTTCGAGGTTCAGGTGGAAGTAGTTCCCGCCCGTGAAGTCCACGCCCCAGTTGAGTGCACCCTGCCCGGAGGCGATGTTGACCACAAGGGCGATGAGGCCGGGGATGATCAGCAGCAGCGAGAAGGCGTAGCCCCACCGGCGCCTGCCGATGATGTCCCACATGGCGGGGGTCACCGGGCTGGCCTCCCGGCGACCCGCGCCAGCAGCGGCCCCAGCCCGGCGGCGGCGGCCGCATCCACGAAGGCGCGCGTGACCACGATGGCCGTGAACATGCTGACCAGCACCCCCAGGCTGAGGGTCACCGCAAAGCCCCGGACCGGCCCGGTGCCCAGCAGGAAGAGCACGACGGCGGCGATCAGCGTGGTCGCGTTCGAGTCCAGGATCGTGGTCATCGCGCGGTTCCACCCCGCGCCGACGGCCGTGCGCAGCGCCTTGCCCGCGCGCAGTTCTTCCTTCACCTTCTCGAAGATGATGACGTTGGCGTCGACCGCCATGCCGATGGAGAGCACGATCCCGGCCAGCCCCGGCAGGGTCAGCGTCGCCCGCAGGCCGACCAGCAGCGCGGCCAGGATGGCCAGGTAGAAGATCAGGGCCAGGTCCGCCAGCGCCCCCGGCACCCCGTAGTACAGCGCCATGAAGAGCACGACGGCCGTGATCGCGACCCAGGACGCCCGCACGCTGGCGTCGATGGAGTCGCGCCCCAGTTGGGGCCCGACGGTCCGGTTCTCCACCACCTCGACCGGGATCGGCAGCGCGCCGCCGCGCAGTAGGACGGCGAGGTCGCGCGCCTCCTCGATGGTCTCGAACCCGCCGGAGATCACGCCGATCCCCCCCGGGATCCGCGTGCGGATCACCGGCGAGGTGATCACCTGCCCGTCGAGGGCAATGGTCAGATACTTGCCGACGTTGGCGGCGGTGTAGTCCTCGAACGTCTTGGCGGCCCGGCTGCGAAACCTGAAGCTCACCACCGGCACCCCCGGTTCCGCAGGGTCCTGGCTGTACTCGGCCTGGGCGTGTTCCAGGTCGGCGCCGGTCAGGATGACCTTCTTCTCCAGCGCCAGCGTGCGCGGCTGGTCGGGCTGGCCCGGGGCGGGGGGGACTGCCGCGGGGAGGATCACCGTCTTGCCGTCCTCGCTCCAGCGCGCGCCCCTGGGGAGTGACTGCGTGCCCGTGTCGATGAACTCCAGCAGGGCGGTCTTGCCAATCAGCTCAATGGCGCGCTGTGGGTCCTGGATGCCGGGCAGCTCGACCACGATACGGATCTGCCCCTGCCGCTGGATCGTCGGCTCCACCACCCCGAGCTGGTCGATGCGCCGCTCGATGACGCGCATGGCGGCGTCCACGGCTTCGGGGGTCGCCTTGACCGTGGGGGAGTCACGGGCCTCCAGCACCAGGAGGCTACCGCCCTGGAGGTCCAGCCCCAGGACCCAGCCCGCCTTGGGCGCCTGAAAGGTCGGGATCCGTCCCACGAGCGTGACCGGACGGAATGCGACCTGAACCGCCGCAAGGAAGACGATGACGATGCCGACCAGCCGGAGTCCGAGCCGTGAACCCACCCGTCTTCCCCTTCCCCTGTGGCCGTTGCGGGCGCAAAAAAAGAGGGCCAAGCCCGGAACATTATAGGCTGTGCGATCGGCCCATTGCAAGGCAGGGAGCCCGCGGCCGCGCGCGAACCCGTGTCCCTGTGAGCCTGTTCGAGAGGGACGGCAGTGCGTTGCCGGCGGCGCCGCTGCGCATACGCGGGTGTGAGGTTCTGGTCGGCACCTGCTCGTGGGCCGACCGCGGGATGGTCGCCGGCGACTTCTATCCTCGCGGGGCCAAGACAGACCCGAGGGCGCGGCTCCAGTTCTACGCCAGCGTCTTCCCCACAGTCGAGGTGGACGCCAGCTTCCACGCCCTGCAGCCCACAGACCGCGCCCGGCAGTGGCTGGAGTGGACGGTGCCGACCTTCCGGTTCAACGTGAAAGCCTTCGCCTGGCTGACCGGGCACGAGAGCGACCCGAAGCGCCTGCCGCCACAGATCGCCGCGCTGCTGCCGCCCGCCCTGCGGGATGCCGGGTCGGTCCGCGCGGCCCGCGTGCCGGAGGAGGCCCTGACGGCGGCCTGGGATCACTTCGCGGCGTTCGTCGACGTCTTCGCGCGCGCCGGCCGGCTGGGCTACGTCCTCTTCCAGTTCCCCAAGGGGCAGGGATTCTCGCCCGAGCTGTTCGCATACCTGGATGCGTGGATGCCGTACCTGCGGGCCTGGCCGGTGGCCGTCGAGATCCGGCACAAGGCGTGGCTGTCCCGCCGGCACCGGGAGACGTTCCTGGGCTACCTGCGCGCGCACGGCTTCGCCTATGTCGTTCCCGACATGGCGCAGGTGCAGTACCTGCCGCCGCCCGAGGCGGCCGTCACGACCCGTTGGTCGGTCATCCGGTTCCACGGCCGCAACCCTGCGCTGGTCCAGCGGCGCGTCTCCACCGACGTGGCGTACGACTACCTGTACTCGCGGGATGAACTGCAGGCATGGGCCAGGACGGCCCGCGGGCTCGCCCGCGACGTGGACGCGCTGTACCTGATGTTCAACAACCACGCGCGCGGCCAGGCTGCGCGCAACGCCCGGGAGATGGTGGGGCTGCTGGCGCAGCCGGACTGAGCCTGGCCTCCACCTCCTCGGCCAGGCGCGGCGCAGGGTACCCCAGCGGCCCCAGCAGCGTCTCGGTGGCCCGGATCAACAGGCCCGTGTAGTACTCCACATCGTAGGACCAGTCGGGACCCAGCAAGCCCAGGGGCCGGACGCGGTCCTCGGGCAGACGCGCCCCGGCATCGGTGATGAGATACTGGATCCTCTCCCCGGAGTGCAGGCGCACGCCGGCGCGGGCCATCTGGCGCGCCGCGACGGCCACCGCGGCGTGGCCCCGGTAGGCCTCGGGCGCGCGCGAGATCGTCGCGGCCATCGCCAGATCCGTCGCCCTGACCTCGCCGTCTCTTAACCGGACCACGGCCTCGGCCAGGAGGTCGAGCACCCGGGGGATCGCCGCGCGCACCTCGGCCAGGGTCCTGGCTTCAAAGAGGACCTCCAGCATCCGGGCCTGGGTGTGCGCGACGAGCGGCGGCAGGTCGGCGCGCCGGACTTCGATGCCGCGGACCTTCGTCTCCCCGTCGTCAAAGCGGCCCAGATACCGGTTGGGCACGCCCAGGCCGGGGTGCGTGCGCGACGGCAGGAAGGCGATCCAGTCGTAGACGCCCTCGACGAAGATCGGGAGGCCGGTGGCGCGCTCGATGGCGCCGGCCAGGGCGTCGTAGTCGGCCTTCGTGGCGCCGGGCCGGTGCAGCCACATGGAGTCCACCAGCGCGTGGAGCATCCGGTAGCCCTGCGCTTCAGCCAGGTCCTTGGCGCGCAAGAGCATCTCGCGGGAGAAGGCGGTGGTCGCTTCGTGGGCCTCGATGCGGCCGAAGCGGGCGTTCCGATAGCCAAGGTATCCGAATGCACACACCAAACACCACTTCAACGCCGTCTGTCGCTGCTGGTAGAGCGCCCGGGCCTCCCCCGCCGTCTCCTGCTTTCGCCGCTTGTAGTACGCCCGCCGCTCCAGCAACGGCTCCAGCACCTCCGGCACCAGCCCCTTGCGCCGCTGGCAGAGCCGCGCGCCGGTCTCGGGCACGCGCGGCGCGTCGGGACAGCAGGCACAGGTGATGGTCTCGGGCGAGACGTTGAACCGCGCCATGATGGTGGGATACATCGAGGAGAAGTCGAGTTCGCCGACGCCCTCGAAGACCCCCACGACCGGCTGGTAGACGAGCCCGCCCTTGTCGGTGACCAGCAGCGCTTCGGCCGACTTGAACGCCTCGGGTTCGCTCTTGTGGTGCGGGATCAGGATGCCACGCCGGATCGCCCGGTGCAGCTGCATGGCGCTGATGGCGGTGCCGATCGAGGTCCGGGCCAGGGACTGGACCGGCAGCCGGCTCAGCCGCGCAATCTCCACGAGCCCCGTCAGTTCGGTTTCGGCGTAGATGAACGAGTTGCGCAGGTCCAGGTGCCAGCGGCCGTGCAGCATCTGGGCACCGGCCGAATAGACCGTGTGGCCGTAGGTCAGATACGAGCGCGCGCGCCTGGTGCGAATGCCCTGATGCGATTCGCGGTTCCACCGCAGCGGCATCCCGACCTGCCGGGCGAGCCGCCGCAGCCGCGGGACCAGGAAACTGTCGCCCCACTCGGTGAGGATGACGTCGGGGTCGTAGCGGGCGATCAGACGGTTGAGGCTTGCGACCAGGTCTTCGGGGCGCTCGCTGCAGAGCACCACCGTCTCACCGTCCACCGAGGCCTCGAGTTCCGTGCGCCGGGCGTGGGTGGGGTCGATCGGGTCGCCGTCCAGGCGCAGGCGGAGCGTGGTCAGCGGCGGGAGCGCGTACTCGACGTCCTCAGGGGCGTCCAGCGGCTGGAAGGCCTCCGGGGCGACGACGCTGCGTTCGTCCTCCACCCGGTAGCGTCCCAGCGGGAAGAGGCCCGTCTGCGCGAAGAACACCTGGGGGACGCTGAGATCGCAGGTGAAGAGCGCGATGCGGGGCAGACGCGCCGCAACCCGCACCGCCGCCGGGTGGGCGCCCGGCCGGCGGATTGCGACCTGCAGCACCGGCACGTCCGCCCCCGAGAGCAGGTCGGTCCGGACCGCCATCGCGGTCTTGGCCTCGATGCCCGAGGCCGCCAGCAGTGCCGGGAGGCGCTCCAGCGCGGCCGGAGGCCCGGCGGCATAGAAGACCGGGGCAAACGCCACCGTCAGGCGGTGCGGCCGACCGTCTGATCCGACCAGCCAGACCGCCATCCCGTCTTCGGAGGGGTAGGCGTCGAACAGCCAGCCGGCAAGGGCCATCTCATTCCGCCGCCCCGTCGGCGCGACCCGGCACACCGGGCGCGCGGCTGCCCTCGAAGGCCTCCATCCGGGCACGCAGTGCGTCCACCTGTTTGGCCATCTCCAGTAGCATCGCGACCAGGATCACCTCGAACGGCACCGGCCGGGACAGGTAGGCCGCGGGTGCGGTGTGGTGCCGCGCGGCGGCAAAGAGCCGGTCGAAGATCGCCCGGTCCTCCTTGCGCAGCGCGCGGCGGAAGGGCGCGAAGTTCGCCTCTTCCTGGGCGACGATCTGTGTCATCGTGGGGACCGTGCGGCCCATCAATAGAACCGCCGCGCTGCCAGCAGCGCGATTGCCGGCTCCCACCGCCACCGACCGCCGGCGGGCTTCTCCCCGACGACCTCGATCCCGCCATCGCGGGAGGCCACCGTGAACGCCCAGGCCGCCGCGGCGTGCAGGTGCGGCAGGAACCCCTCGCGCCCAGGCACCGGCGGCCGAACCGGACTCGCCACCACCAGGGGCACCGGCCCGGACGCCAGGCGCGTGACGGTGTCCAGCACCCGCTTGAAGATCCGCCGGGCCTCGGCGGCGGGGACGTCCTCGTCGTAGAGGAGATCCAGCAGTCCGGCCAGCAGGACCCCACCCGGCCGGCGCGCTGCAATGGCGCCATCCAGGCGGTCTGAGACCGCGGCCTCAAGTTGGTAGGCGGTGAAGACGCGGGAAAGGTAGA
>JAVKID010000015.1:14891-35152 GCA_031459655.1 Candidatus Fervidifonticultor octavus
ACGCTGGCCAGCAGGACCCGGGGCGCCTGCCCCAAGCGCCGAGCCAGGTCCGAGAGGAGGTAGGGATCGAGCGAGTTGGCTCCGTCCACCACCAGGAGGGGCCGGATCGGGGTCGCGGTCCGCAGGCCGACCAGGAGTCCCACCGTCAGACAGGCCTCATCCCCGCTGAGCAGGACCAGACCGACCCTCGGCTGGGGGAGCGACGGTAGAGCCGCATGCACAGACATCAGGAAATCCGAAGCGCTCCATTGCAAGGGGCGCACCCTCCATTATACGAACATGTGTTCGTATGTCAATACCGAACAGGGGTTCCTCTTGGAGGGAGCCAGCAGCCTCACAGATCGGGGATCTGCCAGTCAATCTCCGGTCGCCCCAGGGCCCGCAGTGCGGCGTTGATTCTCGAGAACGGCCGGCTACCGAAGAAGCCCCGACGGGCCGAGTTCGGCGATGGATGCGCAGCCTCCACGATGCGGTGCCGGGAGGCGTCGATGATCTCCGCCTTCCGCCGGGCGTCCCGGCCCCACAGCGCAAACACCACCGGGGCCTGACGGGCGTCGACCGCCCGAATGACGGCATCGGTGAACCGCTCCCACCCCCGGCCCCGGTGAGAGCCCGGTTGGTAGGCGCGCACGGTCAGCACGGTGTTGAGCATCAAGACTCCCTGGCGTGCCCACGGCACCAGACAGCCGTTGTTGGGGATCCGGCACCCCAGGTCGTCGGCAAGTTCCTTGAAGATGTTCACCAGCGACGCCGGCAGGGGGACGCCGGGCTTCACCGAGAAGCACAGCCCGTGCGCGTAGCCGGGGGTCGGGTAGGGATCCTGTCCCAGGAGCACTACCCGCACGCGGCTGATGGGGGTGAGCCGCAAGGCGGTGAAGACATCGCGCTCGTCGGGGAGGATCGTGTAGCGCCGGCGCTCCGAGGCCAGGAACGCCTGGAGGTCCCGGTAGTAGGGCTTGACGACCTCGCCGGCCAGCGCCCGCCGCCAGCCGGGCGGGATGCTCCGAAGCCACGCCGCCTCAGGCCGCGCGGCGCGAGACCGTCCCTTCATGGTCCTTCTGCGAACGACACGGCGAAGCGCAGGTACCACTCCCGCAGGGCCGGCGTGCGGTAGTGGAACTCGCTGATCACCGACAGCCTCACCCGGGCGCCGCCCAGGACGCCGGCCAGCACCCGGGACGGGTCCGGCACCCCGGCGAGTGTGGGAGCGACGGTGAGGAACAGTTCGTCCAGCGCCCGCGATGCGGCGAGCCGCCGGTTCGTCTGCGGGCCGCCCTCGACCAGCACGCGGTGTACGCCGCGCGCCTGCAGCAGGCCCAGCGCGGCCGCCAGGTCCACCTCGCCCTCGGGCGTCGCCGGCACGACGAGGACCTCGGCGCCGGCGGCTTCCAGGCGCCGGCGGTCCACGTCGCGCGCAAGCTCGGTGGTCAGGACGATGGACGCGAAGTCGCGCCGGGCGAAGAAGCGCCGCGCCAGGACCTCGTCGGGGAACTCGGCCCGCCGCGTGACGACGACCGCGGCGGGATGCCCGGGACGGCCGGATGCGATCCGTTCGGCCTGCAGCTCCGGATGTGTCGTGGGCACGAGATCATGGCGCCAGAGCGTTCCCGCGCCGCAGAGCACGGCATCGGCCCAGCCGCGGAGGGTTCGGAATAGGAAGTGATCGACCGCAGACCCAATCGTCCACGCCCTCCCCTCGACGGCGACGGCGCCGTCCAGAGTCTGCACCATGTTGAGGATCACCGCCGGTCGACCGGGCGCCGCCCTGACCTGGAGGTCCCGGTACACGTCCTCCAGCAGCACCTCCGCGGGGTAGGGCTCGCGGGCGTGGTAGACCAGCGTGAGCGTGCGCGGGAGGGCCACCGGCGGGCGCTAGAACTCGATGAGGGCCCCGTCGCGCACCAGCCGACGCTGGACTTCCCGCACCAGGTCGCGGCGCTCCGCCAGGACATGGGGCGTGACGCGGGAAAGCACGGCGACTGCGGCGGCGGTTCCCGCCGCTTGGCCCATGGCGATCGTGGTCGGGACGACACGGGCTGATCCGGCGGCCTGGTAGGTCGCCGAGAACGCGCGGCTGGACACGAAGAGGCCGTCGATCCGGGCGGGAATCAGCGACCGCAGGGGGATGGTGTACGGCTGCCGCACTGGGCGGTAGGGATAGCGTTCGCCTGGATTGTAGGCGTGGAGGTCCACCGGATACGAGGCCACGGCCACGCGGTCCCAGAAGAGGGTGCGCTCCGCGATGTCCCGCGCCGTCAGGACATAGAGGCCCCGGATGTGCCGCGTCTCCCGGATGTAGAGTTCCGGCGCCACCTCCACCAACCGGGCGCGCGCGAATCCAGGGCAGTTCCTCCGCATGTACTCCACCAGCCGGGGGATCTCACGCTTGGCGCGCTCGTATCCCTCAATGCGGGAGGCGCGGCTGGTCCCGTCCACGTCGTGCACCTGGAGCGCATTGACCAGCACCGTGCCGTCGGGCAGGCGGCCGATGTTGAGGTCCTGGGCCGAGAGGCGTGGGTCAGACGGCCGGTACTCCCGCATGGCCTCTCGGTATCCCCAGGCGTAGCCGTCAAAGGCCCCGCTGGGCTGGCGGCCACGCCGGTGCGCGTAGGCATAGCGGACGACCTCGGGCCAGTCCACGTCGGCCAGGCGGAACATGAGCGTGGCGGGCATGGCCCGGCGGTCGATCCCCGAGGTTTCCCGACCGTACGTGTACGGCACACCGGCGGCCGCGGCCAGATCGGCGTCGTCGGTGGCGTCGATGGTCACGGTCGCGGTCATCCTGGCCTCTGCGCCGTCGGGCAGCCGGACCACGGCGCCGCGGACCCGGGCGGAGGCCACCACCGGCCGCACCAACTCCGTGCGGGTCAGCAGCGTGATCCCCGGTTCGGCCTCGATCTTCTCCCGAAGAATCGCGCGCACCCGCCTGGGATCGAAGGTGATCCTGCCGATCTGCCGGTAGAGCTCCAGGAAGATCCCGCGGATGAGGTGTTCCTGGCGGCCCGGGACCCGGCTGAGGTCGATCATGTTCAGCATGGCGCCGGTCCAGACCGTGCCCAGGAACGGCCGGGGTTCGGTCAGGACGACGACCATTCCCTGGCGGGCCGCCGCCAGGGCCGCGGCCACACCCGCCGGACTCCCGCCGACCACCAGCACATCGGCCTTGAACCCGGACGGCCGGACATCCGGCCGCAGCAGGCCCGGCCGCGTCGCCACCATGGCGACCACCACCAGCGCCAGCAGGGCAGCCGCGAGCGTCCGCGGGCGCATGCGCTCAGCGGGTCACGGGCCGCTGGTGGGCTGGGGGCCCAACCGCTCCAACGGATTCCGGCGCTCCGCGCAGCCGGCGACGGCCGGGAGCCAGAGGGAGGCAGCCTGCGGACATCCGCTCGCCGGCCTCGACCCGGTCGTCGTCCGCGATGTGGACCCCACGCGCGGCGGGGTGCTCGGGGTGTTCGACGCCGTCAGGCAGGACCCTCACACGGCACCTCCGAGGTGCGGCCAGGACCGCTCGCGTTGCCCTCATTCTAGGGAGCCGGCAAAAACGGCGTCAATCAGCCCGACCGCGGCGATCGACGATCAGCGGGGGGAGCCCAGCGCCGCCAGGGCCGCGGCCAGTTGCCCGTAGGTGTCCTCCAGGCTCTGCGGCAGGACCTTGACATCGCCGAGGACCGGCATGTAGTTCGTATCCCCGGCCCACCGGGGGACCACGTGGATGTGCAGGTGGTCATCGATCCCCGCGCCGGCGGCCCGGCCTAGGTTTATGCCCACGTTGAAACCGTCGGGCGCCATGGCCTGCTCCAGGACACGCACCGCCACCCCGACCAGCTGCATCAGGGCACCTCCCTCCTCCGGGGACAACGCCTCCGGCCGGGCCACGTGCCGGAACGGGACGGCCATCAGGTGCCCGCTGTTGTAGGGATAGCGGTTGAGGATCAGGTAACCCAGCGCGTCGCGGTAGAGGATCAGGGCCGCGCGGTCGTCGCCCAGGCCGGGCGCCTTGCAGAAGATGCAGCCGGGCTCCCTCGGACCCGTAACGTAGCCCGCCCGCCAGGGCGCCCAGAGCCGCCTCACCGGCTCGATCCGTCGAGCCGCGCGAGGGCGTCGGCGGCGGCGGCCTGCTCGGCTTCCTTCTTGCTCTTCCCACGGCCCTGGCCCAGCGGCCTGCCGTTGGCCTCCACCACGGCGACGAAGGTCCTCGCGTGGTCCGGCCCCTCTTCCTCCGTGATCCGGTAGCGCGGCATCTGACGCCGGCGCTGCAGCCGCTCCTGGAGCTGGCTCTTGAAGTCCTCGCCGGCGCGCTCGATGATCTCGCCCAGCTCCCCCAGCCAGGTGGAGACCAGGTGGTGGGCGACGCCGTATCCGGAGTCGATGTAGACGGCGCCGATCACCGCCTCCACGGCGTCAGCCAGCAGCGACGGCCGCTGCCGGCCGCCGCCTTTCTCCTCCCCTTTGCCCAGCAGCAGGTACTGCCCGAGGCCCAGCCGGCGCGCGATGGAGGCCAGGGCCGCCTCGTTGACCATCCGCGCCCGTCGCTTGGCCAGGCCCCCCTCGTCCATCTCCGGGTGCCGGCGATACAGGACATCGCTGACCACCAGATTGAGGACCGCGTCGCCCAGGTGCTCCAGGCGTTCGTAGCTCTTGCCGGGGTCGTGGCCGCGCTCGTGGCTGAAGGATCCGTGCCGCAGCGCGAGGTCGAGCAGGGAGCGGTCGCGGAACCGGACCCCCAGGCGCTTCTCCAGCGTCTCCAGCTGGGCCAGCCGCTCCTGGCTCAGCACCTCGCCGATCGCGCCGGTCTCGTCCGACGACACAGGCGGAAGGGGACGGGGTCGTCTACGCATAGGCGCGCAGGATCAGGATCGCATTGTGGCCACCAAACCCAAAGGCATTGGACATCACGGTCCGTAGCCGTGCCGGCCGGGCGGTGTTGGGGACGTAGTCCAGGTCGCAGTCCGGGTCGGGCACCCGGTAGTTGATGGTCGGCGGGAGCATCTGGTGCTGCAGCGCCAGCACGCAGGCGATGCACTCGATCCCCCCGGCGGCGCCCAGCAGGTGTCCGGTCATGGACTTGGTGGAACTCACCGGGACGCGGCGGGCGTGCTCGCCGAAGAGGCGCTTGATCGCCAGAGTCTCCAGCCGGTCGTTGTAGGGCGTGCTAGTGCCGTGCGCGTTGATGTAGTCGATCTCCTCGGGACCGATCCCGGCGTCGGCCAGGGCGGCCACCATGCTCCGGTAGGCGCCGTCTCCCTCGGGGTCGGGCTGGGTGATGTGGTACGCGTCGGTGGTGATCCCATAGCCGATCACCTCGGCCAGGATCTCGGCCCCGCGCGCCTCGGCATGCTCCAGGGCCTCCAGGACCACGACGCCTGCGCCTTCGCCCATGACGAACCCGTCCCGGGTCGCGTCGAAGGGCCTCGAGGCGCCCTGCGGGTCGTCGTTGCGCGTGGAGGTGGCCTTCATGGCGCAGAAGCCCGCGATGGACAACGGCGTGATGGCAGCCTCGGTGCCCCCGGCCAGCATCACGTCCGCGTCCCCCCGCTGGATGAGGCGCGCGGCGTCACCGATGGCGTTGCCTCCGGTCGCGCACGCGGTCACCACGCACGAGCTCGGACCCTTGGCGCCGGTCAGGATGGCCGTAACGCCGCTGGCCATGTTCACAATCATCATGGGCACGAAGAAGGGGGAGACGCGGTCGGGGCCGCGTTCCAGCATTGTGCGGTACTGCTGCTCCCAGGTGGCGATTCCGCCGATGCCCGACCCGATCAGGACCCCGGTCCGACAGGCGTTGGCCGGCGTGATCGAGAACCGGGCATGCTCCATGGCCATGCGGGTCGCCGCGTAGGCGAACTGGACGAAGCGGTCGTTCCGCCTCGCCTCCTTGCGATCCATGTAAGCCGTCGGGTCGAAGTCCAGGACCTCGGCCGCGATCTGGGTGGGAAAGGGCGACGGATCGAAGCCCCTGATCCGGTCCACGCCGGAGCGGCCCGAGACCAGCGCCGACCAGAAAGCGTTCGGCCCGGTCCCGATGGGGCTGATGACCCCCAGGCCGGTGGCGACCACGCGTCGGCGCATCGCGGGCCCCCGCGGTGTCGGCGCGAGAGCGGCTACTGCGTGGTCTCCTTCGCGTGGGCCTCGATGAAGGCGACGGCGTCGCCCACCGTGACGATCTTCTCGGCCTGGTCGTCGGGGATCTCGATCTTGAACTCGTCCTCGAGCGCCATGACGAGTTCCACGACGTCGAGGGAGTCGGCGCCGAGGTCTTCGACGAACGACGACTCCGGCCCGATCGAGTCCTCCTCGATGCCCAGCTGATGTGCCACCCGCGCCTTCACCCGATCAAACACCGATACCATCGTCCCATCCACCTCCGCTCGGGCGAGACCTAGTGCATGACCATGCCGCCGTCGACGTGCAGGACCTGTCCGGTAATATACCCGGCATCGTCCGAGGCCAAGAATACGACGGCCGCGGCCACGTCGTCGGGTATGCCCGCCCGCCCCAACGGGATCTGCGCCAGGTACCGCGCAGAGGCCTCCTCGGGCCGCGAGCCGGTCATCCCGGCGATGTAGCCGGGGGCCACCGCGTTCACGGTGACCCCGCGCGATCCGACCTCGCGGGCCACCGCCCTGGTCAGCCCGATCACCCCGGCCCTGGCGGCCACATAGTTCGCCCGGCCGGCACCCCCATCCTGTCCGACTGCCGAGGTAACGTTGATGATGCGCCCCCGGCGCTGGCGGACGAACTCCCGCAGCGCCGCCCGGATGCAGTAGAACGTCCCGCTCAGGGTCGTCCTCAACACCGTCTGCCACTCTTCGTCCCCCAGCCGGAGGACGCTGCCGTTCTCCCCGATCCCCGCGTTGTTCACCAGCGTATCGAGGCGGCCGAAGGCTTCGATGGCCTTCGCCACCACGGCGGCCGCCTCGGCAGGCTGCGACAGGTCGCCGCCGACGGCGTGCGCCCGCCCGCCAGCCGCCTCGATCTCGCGCACCACCTGCTCGGCGAGTTCGCGGTCGTGCCAGTAATGCACCACCACCCCTGCGCCCTCTCGGGCCAGCGCGACCGCGATCCGGCCCCCAAGCCCGCCGGATCCCCCGGTCACGACTGCACCCTGGTCCTCCAACCGCCCCACCGCCGCCTACTCCCGCCTGCCCGAGTGGTCCTGTCCCCGGCCTGCGGTCACCCGCAGCGCGGCCAGCGCCCCTTCCAGCGTGGCCTGGTCTCCGGCCGACACCACCGGGATGCCGGGAAGGGTCCTCCTGACCAACCCGGCCAGGGTCGTGCCGGGTCCCGCCTCCAGGAAGAGACGGGCTCCAAGTTCGCGCAGGGTGTACAGCGACTCCTCCCAGCGCACCGGTGAGGCCACCTGTTCGATGAGGGCCGCCCGGATCTCCTCCGGTTCCCGCACCGGCCTCGCGCTCACGTTGGCCACCACCGGAATTCGGGCCGGACTGATCGGCACGTCGGCCAGGACCGCAGCCAGACGGGCGGCGGCTGGCGCCATCAGCGGCGTGTGGAACGGCGCGCTCACCGCCAGCGGCACGACCCGGCGCGCCCCCGCGGCCCGCAGCCGCTGCGACGCCTGCGCCACGGCCTCCTCTTCACCGCCGATGACGACCTGCCCGGGGGCATTGAAGTTGGCCGCCTCCACGCATCCCGCCACCTCGCGGCAGATCTCCACGACGCGTGCCGCGTCCAGCCCCAGGACCGCCGCCATTCCCGTCCGCCGGCCGGATGCGGCCTCCTGCATGAACCGACCGCGCTGGCGGACCACCCTGACGGCGTCGGCGAAGCCCATGGCCCCGGCGGCCACGAGGGCGGCGTACTCGCCCAGGCTCAATCCGGCGGCCGCATCAGGCCTCACCCCGGTCTCCGCCAGCACGACGGCGACCGCCCAGCTGGCCGTGAGGATCGCCGGTTGCGTGTTCTCCGTCTCGCGCAGACGATCCTCCGGTCCCTCGCGGCACAGCGCCAGCAGGTCGATCCCGATCGCTTCGCTGGCCTCCTCGAAGACCCGGCGGGCGGCCGCATGTCGTGCGGCCAGGTCGACCCCCATGCCGACATACTGGGCGCCCTGGCCAGGGAAGACGAACGCGATCATCGCGCCGCCCCGGTCCGTCGCGCGAGCGCTGATCCCTCGGTCCACCGGATCGCGGCGGCCCCCCACGTCAGGCCGCCCCCGAAGGCCACGAACACGACCGTGTCCCCGGGACGGATGCGGCCCTGCTCCACGGCTTCGTACAGGGCCACCGGGACGGAGGCCGACGACGTGTTCCCGTACCGGTCCACGTTGACGAAGAAATTGTCCATCGGCTGACCGAGACGCTCGGCCGCCGCTTCGATGATCCGGATGTTGGCCTGATGGGGGATGAAGCAGTCCACATCGTGCAGGGAGAGCCCGGCCTCAGCCACCACGCGTTCGATGGCCCGCGGGATGGCGCGGACGGCGAACTTGAAGACTTCGCGGCCGTTCATCTTGATGTAGTGGTCGCGCGCCGCCACCGTCGCCTCGCTGGCCGGCCGCCGCGATCCGCCGGCTGGCAGGCAGATCAGCGGGCCGCCGGCGCCGTTGGAACCCAGGTGGAAGGCCAGGAAGCCCTGGTCAGGCGGGCAGGGGCGCAGCACGACGGCGGCGGCGGCATCGCCGAAGAGGACGCAGGTGGCCCGGTCGGTCCAATCGGTGATGCGGGACAGCACCTCGGCGCCGATGACGAGGACCGTGTTCGCCTGGCCCGACGCCACCGCCGCATGCCCCATGGCCACGCCGTAGGCCCAACTGCTGCAGGCCGCCGAGAGGTCGAAGGCCCCGGCGCGGCTGGCGCCCAACCGATCCTGCACGAGACATGCGGTCGCGGGAAACAGCATATCGGGGGAGGCCGTCCCGACAATGATGAGGTCCACGTCCGCCGCCCGCACCCCGGCATCGACCAGCGCCTCCCGGGCCGCCTCCACGGCCAGGTCGGAGGTGGCCACCTCAGGGGGGGCCACGCGGCGCTCGCGGATCCCGGTGCGCGCCTGGATCCACTCGTCGTCCGTGTCCACCAGCTTCTCCAGGTCGTGATTGGTGACGATGCGGAGAGGCACGCTGCGACCGATGCCGGCGATGGTCGCCCCCCGACGCGTCCTCGTCCCCACCTCGGGGGCGATCCGTTCGATGTCCTGGAGACGGGCCACCGTCGGACCTCCTGTGTCCTTCATGCCGCGCCGGCTGCGGCGAGAACGCCTACGACGCCTTCTTCTTCGGTCTGGCGGACTCGACGGGGATGACCTCGCGTCCGGCGTAGGACCCGCACGACGGGCAGACGCGGTGCGGTCGAATCCGGGCCTTGCACTGGGGGCAGGTGATCAGCGCAATCGGTGCCGCCTTCCACCGGCTGCGCCGGGAGCCTGTGCGGGATTTCGGATGCCGCCGTTTCTGTGCCACGGATCTGCCTCCTCGCCGGGCCTGGGGGTAACCGGGGCGGCTACGCCGGCCCCGATCGCATCTGACGGTCGCGCCAGCCCGCCAGCGGGCGCAGGCGCGGGTCGAGCCCTGGCCTGTCGGCTGCGTGCTCGGCCCCGGGTCCCCGGCTGTGCTCGCAGGGACCCAGGCGCAGGTCGGCCCCACACTGATCGCAGAGTCCCGGGCAGTCGGACCGGCAACGGGCCACCATGGGCAGCGCCAGGACCAGCGCATCGCGCGCCAGGGCACTGACATCTAGCACGAGTCCGTCGCCCGCCCAGATCAGGTACTCCTCGGCCAGGACCGCCTCCCTCGCGGTGACCCCGAGCGACCAGTTGACCTCCTCCAGCACGTCAGCCTCCAGGCGGTGTCGGTACGCCGCCGCACATCGATCGCAGGTGAGGGTGACCTCTGTCGCCAGCCGTCCTTCCACGCGCAGCACCGACCCCAGGTTGGTCAGCGTGAGGGTCCCCTCGACGGGTCTATCGAACGGGATCTCGGCGATCCCGCTGGCGATCACGTCGCCGCAGCTGACATCCAGCGTGGCGCCGCGCTCGGCGCGGAGGGGTCGAAGATCCACCTTCATGGCATCTACGCCCCCATCTGGCATGCCATGCCATTATAGGAACGGGCAATTTGGGGTGTCAATGAACGCGCTGGCCAGCACTGGCCTGCAGGCGTCTGCGCGCGCCTGCGACCTCACTCCCCGCGGCGGGACGCCCGGGATCCGCGCAGGACGTCCCGGCCGCGCCGGATCGTCGCCAGGATCCGATCCACCTCGGCTTCCAGGCGTTCCAGCACGCCGGCCGCATAGTCGTCGGCCCCGCTCCGGATGCGCTCGGCTTCGCGACGCGCCTCTTCGATGACGGCCTGCGCCCGGGCCGACGGGGGCGCGGCCGCCCCCTCGCCGAGGTTGCGGGCGTGCCGCTGCGCGTCCAGCACGAGCCGCCGCGCCTCCTCGCGGGCGCGGGCCAGGGTGGCCTCGGCTTCCGCCAGCAGCCGGGCTGCCTGGTGCAGTTCGCGGGGCAGGGCCGCCCGCGCCATCTGCACGAGGCCAATGACCTCGCGCTCCATGGCCTCGCGCTGGCCGGGCGGGACCCGGCTGAGGTGGCGCCGCAGGACGGCTTCCAGGCGGTCGAGCATCTCCAGCGCCGTGTCCACGGCTAGCCCTTCTCCGGCCACTGCGCGCGCAGCCGCCGCACGACCGGCGGCGGGCAGATGCGTTCGACCGACCCGCCCAGCCGCGCCACCTCCCGGATGAGAGACGAAGACACAAAGGCCCACTCCGGGGCCGCGATGAACAGCAGCGTGTCGAGGTTGGGGGCCAGGATGCGGTTCATCGCCGACTGCTTCAATTCGTAGTCGAAGTCGCCGACGGCCCGCAGCCCCTTGATCAAACAGGCGGCGCCCCGGGACAGCGCGAAGTCGACCGTGAGCCCACTGTAGGCGGCTACCTCCACCGACGGCATGTCGGCCAGGACCTCCCTGAGCATCGCGACCCGCTCCTCCACGGGAAACGCTCCGGGAACCTTTTCCACGTTCTCGGCGGCGGCCACGATGACGCGGTCGAAGAGCCGGACGGCCCGTCGGACCAGATCGATGTGCCCGTAGTGGACCGGGTCAAAACTCCCGGGATAGACGGCGATGCGCACGCGGGATGCCCCCTCTCCTTACTGGCCGGCCCCTGGACGGATGAACCAGAGCCTTGTCTCTCCATACCGGGCCTCGCGCTCCACGACCAGACCCGCCGGCACCTCGGGCCGGTCCCGCCAGTGTCCTTCGGCCACGATCAGGCCGTCTGGCGCCAGCACGCCGGCTTCCACGATGGCCTCCAGCGTCCGCGGGAGCCACCGCCGTCCGTACGGGGGGTCCATCATGATCAGGTCGAAGACCCGTCCCGCCCGGCCGAACCGGGCGACCGCGGCGAGCACGTCCTCGCAACAGACCTCAGCCCGATTGCCTGGTCCCGGGCGGGGCAGGGCCAGCCTGATCGCCCTGGCCCGCCGGGGATCGACTTCCACGAAGACCACCTGCTCGGCGCCGCGGCGCAGGGCTTCCAGGCCCAGAGCGCCGGTGCCGGCGAACAGGTCGAGCACCGCCGCGCCGTCGATTCGCGCCCCCAGTCGGTTGAAGAGCGCGTCGCGCACACGGGCGGCCGTGGGGCGCACCCCGTCGCGCACACGACGCCCTGCCGGGGACCTCGGGTGACCGCGCGCGGCCATCCGGTTCACCCCACCGATGCGAGTCGCATGCGCTCGTCGAGGTGGCGACGGACGATCTCACCGAGCGGGCGCGCATCCGCCGACGACAGGTCCGGATCCTCCTCCAGCAGTGCCTGCGCCGCCTGCCTGGCCTCCTCCAGCAGCCGCAGATCCGCGACCGGGTCGGCCACCCGGAGACCGCCGAGTCCGTGCTGACGGACACCGAACACCTCGCCGGGGCCGCGCAGGCGCAGGTCCTCCTGGGCGATGCGGAAGCCGTCGCTCGTGATCCGCATCACCTCCAGCCGCCGGCGCGCCTCCTCGGTGACCGGATCGGCAATGAGTACACAGTAGGACTTCGCTGCGCCGCGGCCGACGCGACCGCGCAACTGGTGGAGCTGCGCCAGGCCGTAGCGGTCGGCGTCCTCGATGACCATGACCGACGCGTTGGGGACGTCGATGCCGACCTCGACGACCGTTGTGGCCACCAGCACGTCGACCTGCCCGGCGCGGAAGGCCTCCATGCGCTCGGCCTTCTGGGCCGGCGAGAGCCGGCCGTGCATCACCTCGATGCGCAGACCTGCCAGCGGGCCCCCGGCCAGTTCGCGGGCCAGGTCCACGGCCGACTGCGCCTGCAGCGCCTCGGACTCCTCGATGAGGGGGCAGACCACGAATGCCTGCCGGCCTGCAGCCACCTGCTCACGCACGTACGCGTAGACCTTCGGCCGGGCGCGCCTGGGACGGACCAGCGTGATGACCGGCTGCCGGCCGGGCGGCATCTCATCCAGCACCGACACATCCAGATCGCCGTAGACCGTCAGCATCAACGTCCTGGGGATCGGCGTGGCGGTCATCACCAGCACATCCGGGGCAAAGCCCTTCTGCCGCAGGCGGGACCGCTGCATGACGCCGAAGCGGTGCTGCTCGTCCACAACGGCGACCCCCAACCGGTCGAAGACGACCTGCTCCTCCAGCAGCGCGTGCGTTCCCACCACGATCCCGGGCCGCCCGGCTCGCAGCAGCTCCAGGGCCGGGGCCCGCTCCTGCCGGTCCATGCCGCCTACGAGCAGGTGCACGGCGACGCCCAGCGGCTGCAGCAGCCGCCGGAACGTCAGGAAGTGCTGCTCGGCCAGGATCTCGGTCGGCGCCATGAGCGCGCCCTGGTAGCCGCCCTCGACGCAGGCCAGCAGCGCCGCCGCGGCCACGACGGTCTTGCCGGAGCCCACGTCGCCCTGCAACAACCGGTTCATGGGGACTGGACCCCGCAGGTCGGCCAGGATCTCGTCGAGCACGCGGCGCTGGGCGCGGGTCAGCGCAAACGGCAGTGAGGCGAGGAACCGGGGCACCAGCTCCGTGAACCCGCCGTACACCGCGCTGCGCGGCGTGGCCTGCAGCGCCGCCCGCTGGCGCAGGATGCCCAGTTGCAGGACAAACAGTTCCTCAAACGCCAGGCGACGGCGGGCCACAGCGGACGCATCCGGGTCTTCGGGGAAGTGGGCGGCCCACAGCGCCTCGTGCAGACCCATCAGCCGGTGGCGGACGCGCAGCGCAGGCGGGAGCACGTCGGGCTGGGCTCCGGCGTGGACCGACAGCGCCTCGCGGACGATCGCACGCAGCGTGCGCTGCGGGAGCCCTTCGGTGGCGGGATAGACGGGGACCAGGCGGCCGACGTTCCAGGGCTCCGCATCGGGATCGAGGGGTTCCACTTCAGGCGCGACGAACTGCAGGCCCCGACCTGCCCGTTCGACACGACCGTAGAGGCTGACCTGCTGGCCGCGGCTCAGCCGCTGGGCGAGGTAGGGTTGATTGAACCACACCGCGTGGGCGGCGCCGGTCGCATCGACGATCCCGGCCCGGACTAGGATGCCTCCCCGGCGCGTCCGCACAGTCCACACGCGCTCGATGCGCACGATGGCTGCCTGCTCGGCGCCTTCGGTCAGGCGCGCGAGCGGTGTGGGATTCCGGCGGTCTTCATGGCGACGCGGGAGGTGGAGCAGCAGATCCCGCACCGTCTGGATGCCCAGCCGGGCCAGGAGCGCGGCGCGCGCGGGCCCCACCCCGCGCAGGTACTGGACGGGCGCGTCAGGCTTCGGCCGTCGATCCGTGCCGGCGGCCGCGGAGGGATCGACAGAGGCGACACGGCGCCTGGTCATAGTCTGCCCTGTTGTTCGCCGATGCCCCAGGCTCTCCTCTGGTCGAGACCGCACCGCCCCCGCGTTGCGCAGCGGGGCCCCCTGTGCTAGAATCCGGCCGTTGCCGCCGCGTGGGGGTCGGGCGGCGATGCCCGGACGGGTGCCGGGCGCGCGGTGCAGGCGCGGCGACGAGGTGGATGATGGCACGACGGTGCGCAATCTGTGGGAAGGGCCCGGCGGCCGGGAAGAGCCTCAGCCATTCCCACATGCGGGCACCCCGGCGGTTCCTCCCGAACCTCCAGCGGGTGAGGATCATGCTGGACGGAACGAGGCGGCGCGTCAACGTCTGCACGTCCTGCCTGAAGTCTCGCAAGATCCCCCGCGCGATCTAGGCCTGCGGCGCGAACACCGCCGCGACCCGGTCGGGCCCGAACACGTACCACTCCCTGCAGAACCGGCACTGGACCTCGATCCGCCCCTCCTCGCGCAGCAGCCGGTCGCACTCCTCGCGCCCAAGC
Source organism: Candidatus Fervidifonticultor octavus (assembly GCA_031459655.1). Taxonomy (GTDB): domain Bacteria; phylum Sysuimicrobiota; class Sysuimicrobiia; order Sysuimicrobiales; family Humicultoraceae; genus Fervidifonticultor_A; species Fervidifonticultor_A octavus_A. The sequence continues at coordinate 29,182 of JAVKID010000015.1, forward strand.
GCCGCGATGGCCCGGGCCACGCGGGCCGGGCTGCACCGGCAGGCGAACCGGACGGGACGCCGTTCCAGCACCGACACCGAGAGACGGCCGAGCGCCTCGGCGAGGATCTCCTCTGGCGCGGCGCCTGCGCTCAGCATCTGGGTGAGCGGCGGCAGCGTGCGCGCCCGGTCCTCCAGGTCGCCGGAAATCGACGGGGGCGCCCCGGGCAGGACCTGCAGCAGCAGCCCGCCGGAGGCCAGCACGCCGGCGTCAGGGCCCACGAGGACGCCCACGGCGACCACGCTGGGCACCTGCTCGCTGCGGAGCAGATAAGCCGCCAGGTCGTCGCCGATCTCGCCGGTCACCAGCGGGATGCTGCTCTGGTAGGGGTCCCGCAGGCCCGCATCCCGCGTCACGTGAAACGTCCCCCGCCTCCCGACCGCGGTGCCGACGTCCAGTTTGCGCGATGGCGTGGGTGGCAGATCGGTCAGCGGGTTGGTGACGTAGCCGCGGAGGCGGCCGTCGGCCGTGCTCTCGGAGATGAGTGGGCCCAGCGGCCCATCGCCCAGCACCCGGACCATGACGGTCTGCTGGTCCTTGAGGCCGGCTCCCAGCATGGCCGCCGCGGCCAGCGTGCGCCCCAGCGCCGCAGTCGCGGTCGGCAGGGTGCCGTGCCGCACACGGGCCTCCTCGGTGGCCCCGGTCGTGATCGCCACGCAGCCGAGGACCGAGCCCTCGGCCGCGATGACGCGAACGAGCACATCGTCCACGGATCGACCCTCACTCCCGCAATGTCCCTATTCTAGCACCCGCCACAACTCGTCTCGATCGAGCGGCTCCAGGGGGACCGCCGTCCCGCCTCGGCGCACGATCCGCTCGTGCTCGGTCAGGGTGCCGACAACCGCCGACGGGATGCCTGCCGCCGCCAGCGCCGCGCACACCGGTGCCGGGTCGGGTGCGGCGATGAGCATGGCCCCTGAACCGATCAGCCCCAGCGGATCAGCGTCCAGCGCCCGGCAAATCGCCCGGGTCTCCTCCAGCACCGGGACGGCATCCGCGTGCAGATCCACCCCGCACCCCGACGCCTCCGCCAGTTCCCAGACCCCGGTGAGCACCCCGCCCTCGGTGATGTCGTGCATGGCGGTGGCGCCGGCCCGTGCTGCGATGCGACCGTCCGGGACCACGCTGATTCGTTCGATGAGCCCCCGTGCGCGGGCCAGCGTCGCCTCCCCCACCGCAGGGCGCAGGCGGTCGGCCAGGTCCTCGGCCAGGATCGCTGTGCCCTCGAGGCCGGCGGCCTTGGTCAGGACCAGGGTGTCACCCGGTCGGCCTCCGTCGGCCCTGACGTAGCCGTCGCGCGGGGCCCGGCCGATCGCCGCCGTCACCACAATGGTTCTGGGGAGCCCGGGGGTCACCTCGGTGTGGCCTCCGACGATCTCCACCCCGACCGCCCGCGCGGCCGAGCCGGCCTCGGCCATGATGCGGTCGAGATCCGCCTCGCCGGCCGCCTCGGCGAGCAGGACGGTCAGCAGCAGGCCGACCGGCTCCGCGCCTGTGGCTGCCAGGTCGTTGCAGGCCACATGGACCGCGTACCAGCCCAGGCGCGCGGCCGCCCCGGTGATGGGATCCGTGGTGACCACGCAGGCGGTCTCTCCGAAATCCAGGATCGCACAGTCCTGGCCGATCCCCGCGTGGACCAGCACGTCGCCCCGACGACCCAGGTGGGGGTAGACGTGGCGTCGCAGCGCCGCCACAGAGATCTTGCCGGGTCTCATCGTGATCCTCCAATCCGGGCCGCGCCCGTCCCGACCGGCGCTGCAGGCGGCGAGAGGGAGAGGTCCGGGATACACCGAACAACCAGGCGGTTACGCCCATGGAGACCGCCTACCTGCTGGTCCGCCTGGTTCGAAGCACACCGGCAGAAGTCGCCCGGGCGGTCCGGCGCGTGCCGGGCGTGATGGAGGCCGCGGTCACCATGGGGGAGGTGGATGTCCTGGCCATCATCCGCGGGGAGACGACCAGGGCCCTGGCGGAGATCGGGCATCAGGTCGAGGCGATCGAGGGCGTGGGGAAGGTCTCGATCTGCGTCGTGGTGCGCCCGTAGCCTAGGCGGGGACGCGGGGGGTAATGTCCACCATCCGGGCCAGCAGCCGGTGGCTGACCTCCAGGGCGCGGTAGCCGTCCTCGGCGGAGACCCGCGGACGCTCCTCGCCCCGCACGCAGGCCACAAAGTGGGATAGTTCGGCGCGCAGCGGTTCCTCGCCGTCGAGGGCGATGCGCTGGTAGGCGCCGTTGAAGTGCCGGATGCTGACGACCTCGTGCAGGTAGTCGAGGTGGACGGTGCGGTCCGCCATGGTCACTTCCATCTCGACGGCCTTCACCGCGGAGACCCGGCTGGCCGTCAGCGTCATCCGACACCCGCCCTCCATGACCAGGTGGGCCACCGCCAGGTCCTCGTGGCTATTGTGCACGCGCACGCCCACGCCGCCGATCTCCGCCACCCGCTCCGGCACCAGCGACAGCACGATGTCCAGGTCGTGGATCATCAGATCGAGGACCACCCCGACGTCGGTGACCCGGTTCGGTTCGAAGGGCCGGACGCGCCGCGCGTGGATGTAGAGCGGCTCGGCCACCACGTCGCGGAGGTACTGGACCGCGGGCTTGAACCGCTCCACGTGGCCCACGAGCATGACGACCCCGCGCCGACGGCTCAGATCCACCAACCGCTGCGCTTCCTCCACCGTGGCGGTCATCGGCTTCTCCAACAGCACGTGCACGCCGGCTCCCAGGAAGTCCTGGGCCACGGCAAAGTGGTGGATCGTCGGGACCACCACGCTGACTGCGTCCACCCTGCCGATGAGATCCCGATGGTCGACGTACCCGCGGGTGTGGTAGCGGGCGGCCGCCGGCCCCACCTCCCGGGGGTCCCGGTCGACGACCCCGACCAGGTCCACCTCGGGCATGGAGGCGAAGACCCGGGCATGGTGGCGGCCCCACTGCCCCAGGCCCACCACTCCCAGGCGGACGCGCTCGGCGCTCATGCTGCGGCCCCGGGAAAGGCGCGCACGGCCCGAACGATCGCCTCGAGCTCGTCCGGCCGCAGACTGGGGTGGACCGGGACCGACAGGACCTCCCGCGTCAGCCGCTCCGCCTGCGGGTACCTTCCCTCAAAGCCGCGGTGCCGGTACGCCGGCGTGTGCGGGATGACCGACGGGTAGTAAACCCGACTGGCAATCCCGTGCGCCTCCAGGTGACGGATCAGCGCCTCGCGCTGCGCGAAGACCCGGAGGGTGTACTGGTGGTAGACATGACGGAACCCGGCGGGCTCGCGCGGCACCCGCAGCCAGGGCACGTCCTGCAGACCGTCCGAGAGCCAGCGGGCGTTGGCGCGGCGGCGCTCGTTGCGCTCCTCCAGGGCCGCCAGTTGCACCAGGCCGATGGCGGCCGCGATCTCCGTCATGCGGTAGTTGAACCCGATCACCTCGTAGGCGTACTCGGTCTCCCCCCGGGGGTCCACCAGCAGGCGCGCGCGCCGGGCGACTGCGGCATCGGCCGTCACCACCATGCCGCCCTCTCCCGTGGTCATGTTCTTCGTGGGGTAGAAGCTGAAGACGGCGGCATCGCCGAAGGTCCCCACGCGGCGGCCGTCGATGGCGGCGCCGTGGGCCTGCGCGCAGTCCTCGACGAGCAGCGCGCCGTAGCGCCTGGCCAGATCGCGGAAAGCCCGCATGTCGGCCGGCAATCCGTAGAGGTGGACGACCAGGATGGCCCGGATACCGCCGCGGCGCAGGACCGGCTCAACAGCCTCGGGATCCAGGTTGCACGTGGCGGGGTCCACATCGGCGAAGACCGGGTGCGCGCCGGCGTGAATCACCGCGTTGCTGGAGGCCGAGAAGGTGAAAGGGGTGGTGAGCACGCGGTCTCCTGGGCCGATGCCCAAAGCCAGCATCGCCACCTGGAGGGCCGAACTGCCCGAGGCCGTCGCGATGGCATGCGGCACGCCGAGGTAGGCGGCAAAGGCCGCCTCGAACGCCGCCACCCTGGGTCCTGCGACCAGGATGCCGGAGTCAAGGACGTCTTGGACCTGCCGTTTCTCTTCCTCGCCGATCTGCGGTCGGGCGATGGGAATCGCCGCCGCGGTCCGTGGGGTCATCCATCACTCCTGGTGCATGGTGAGGGCCAGGCCCCATGGTATAGTGTCCTGACCCTTCCCGCGACTTTCTCCCGATCCTTCCCGCGGGCGCTACGCCGGTCCTTCCGCCTGCGCCTTGAGGGCCGCCAGCATGCTCTCGCAGTTCTTCCGCATCAGGACCTTGACCAGGGCGCCCAGCAGCGGGCCCGCCAGCGGGATCTCCAGGTCGTACTCCACCACCAGGGACGTCCGCGTGCCCTCCGGCGTCGGCTCGAACCGCCACTGGCCCTCGTAGCGGGCGAAGTCTCCGCTGCGCTGGCGGAAGGTGCACGTCCACCGGGCGTCGTCCCACTCGTCTTCCTCGACCCACCGGATCCGGCGGCCCTGGACGACGCCGACCCACTGGGTCACCGTGCGGCGGTCCTGGCGTTCCAGCACGGTGACGCGCTCGAGGTCGGGCATGTACTCGGGAAACCGCTCGACATCCTGGGCAAGGGCGTACACGCGCTCCAGCGGGGCGCGGATGACGGTGGACGCCTGGACGGATGGCACGGGACTCCTTCAGGAGGGCGGCGCCCCGGCGGCCGTGCGCCGGCCGGTGATCAAAAACCCGGTGTGGGCCACCATGCGGTGGGCCGGGCGGACGCTCTGCGCGGCCACATGCCACGGCCGCACCAGCGCCTCCACCGTCTCGATCAGGGCGAATGCCCCGCTTCCGGCCAGCGCCTCGACCGTCTGCTGGACCTGGATCGTCGTCGGGACGTAGGCCAGCAGGATCCCGCCGGGCCGCAACGCTCCGGCCGCGGCCGGCACGACGCGCCAGGGCTCCGGGAGATCCAGGACGACGCGGTCGGCGGGCGCATCGGGGATCCCGGTCGAGATGTCGTGGAGCCGCAGGACCAGCGTTGGCGTCTCGCCCAGGTACCGGGCGATGTTGCGCGCCGCGGTGCGCTGGAACTCCTCGCGCACCTCGTAGGAGAACACGCGGCCTGCAGGTCCCACCGCGCGGACCAGGGCCATGGTGAGTGCCCCCGATCCGGTGCCGGCCTCGACGACCGTCGCCCCGGGGTAGATGTCCGCCAGCATCGTGATCAGGGCCAGGTCCTTGGGGTAGATGACCTGCGCGCCCCGCGGCATCGCCAGCACGTAGTCGGCCAGCGTGGGCCGTAGGACCAGGACGCGCTCGCCCCGGGAGCTCTCGGTCGTCACCCCATCCGGCTGGCCGATCAGGGCGTCGTGCGCCACCCGGCCTCCCCGCAGATCGAAGGCCCCACCTGCCCGGAGCCAGACGAGGTAGGACCGCCGCTTGCGGTCGACCAGGAGGACCGGCTCACCGGCGGCCAGGGGGCCCGTGCGGTTCACGGGGCCGCAGCGCCCACCGTCAGACCGTCACCCCGCGGGGCCGCACGTTCTCGCGGACCCAGCGGACGATCTCCTCCAGCGAGGCGCCGGGACTGAAGATCTTCCGAATACCGGCCGCCTGGAGGACCGGGATGTCCTCTTCGGGGATGATCCCCCCGCCGAAGACCACCACGTCGTGCAGGCCTCGCTCCCGGAGAAGCTGAACCACACGCGGGAACAGGGTGTTGTGGGCGCCCGAGAGGATCGACAACCCGATGGCGTCCACGTCTTCCTGGACCGCCGCCCCGACGATCATCTCGGGGGTTTGGTGCAGCCCGGTGTAGATGACCTCAACGCCGGCATCGCGCAGCGCCCGGGCCACGACCTTGATCCCCCGGTCGTGGCCGTCCAGCCCCGGTTTCGCCAGCAGGATCCGCACCGGCCGTGGCATGGGCTGCCCGTCCTCCCGGTCAAATGATGGCAGGTTCGCGGTACTCGCCGTAGACGCGGCGGAAGACG
>JAVKID010000150.1:0-5121 GCA_031459655.1 Candidatus Fervidifonticultor octavus
CCACCAGGTGCACGCCGAGCGCCGGCAGATCGAGTGCGTGACCTGCCACTCGACGGGCATTCACCGCATCCGGGCGGTCGCCGACGTGTGCGCCCGCTGCCACGAAGCCCAGGCCGTCGGCGCCCGGGCCGTCAAGATCGTCCAGATGGCCGACTTCCACTGCGTGGACTGCCACCAGTACCTGCGCCCGGACAGCCCCCTGCGCCCCACCCGCCAGACCTGCCTGCAGTGCCACCAGGGGCTGCCGCCGCGGAGCACCGCCGGCTTTCCGGGTGGGGCACCCCACACCGGCTTCGCCTGCAGCACCTGCCACAAGCCCTACGAGCAGGCCCGCCCGGTCGTGACCTGCGTCTCGTGCCACCCCGCGCCGGCGCCGGCCGTACACCCCGCGGCCGTGGTGGCCGCCGCCGCCCGGGACTTTGCGGCCTGCACCTCCTGCCACGTCCCGCACCGGTGGACCCTGCGATAGTCGTGGGCCGGCCTCCGCCGTCGTTCGCACCCCGTGCAGGTCGCAGACCCGGCCAGACCCTCGCTGGGCGGGCGGCACGATGATTCTGTGCGTATCCCCCAACCTCTGTTACGATCGGGTCGTCGTCGTCCCCGGTGTCTCCCTCGGCGGGGTTCACCGCGCTGTCGAGGCCTTCCCCCGTGCCGGTGGCAAGGGTCTCAATGTGGCCCGCGTCGTGAGGGAGCTGGGGGAACAGCCCCTGGTCATCGGATTCGCGGGAGGGCAGACCGGACATCTCATCGTACGTGGAGCCCGGCAGGACGGCATCCCGCTGCGCCCGGTGCGTACGGGGGGCGAATCCCGCACCTGCACTCTCATCATCGACCCGGGACGGAGTGAGACCGTGGTGAACGAGCGGGGACACCCCGTCTCACGGCAGGAGGAGAGGAGGCTGCGGCGCGTGATCCATCGGTGCCTGGCGGGAGCGCGGATCGTAGCGATCGCCGGCAGCATGCCTCCCGGTATCTCCGAGGATTTCGTGGCGGACATGGTGACGGCCGCCGGCGATCGGGCAACCATCGTCGACTCGCCCCGTGAGTCGTTCCGACGAGCCCTGGTCCGGCGCCCATGGGTGGCCAAACTCAACCATCAGGAGGTCCAAGAGACCCTCGGCGTATCCTTCCCGTCGGTGGAGGATGCCGTGGCCGCCGCCCGGGAGATCCGCTCCCGGGGTGCGCGGTGGGCCGTGATCACCCTCGGGGAGCATGGCGCCCTCCTGGCCACCGAGGAGGGCGTCTGGCACGCTCACCCCCCGCAGGTCCACCACGTCAGCACGGTAGGGGCGGGGGACAGCCTGACCGCGGGGCTGGCGGTGGGCCTAGCGCGGGGTCTGCCCGCGGCCGAAGCTTTGCGCGTGGGCGTGGCGGCCGCTGCCGCGGATGTCGCCACACTACTGCCCGGAACGGTGAATCCGGAGGCGGTCAGACAGCTCCTGCGAGGCGTCCAGGTGAGGTTTCTGGGTTCCTAGGCGGCCAGCATCTCAAGAGCCAGGCACGCAGCCCCCAGGAGGCCGGCGCGGATCCCCAGGCGGCCGACCACGACCTCGGGCGGCGGCACATCCCTCAGGGGGTGGGCCTCCACACACTGTCGGACGGCCTCGACGAGGGGCGACCCGGGCGCAAACAACCCGCCACCCAGGACGATCCGCTCCGGATTGACCAGCCGGGTCAGCATGATCGCAGCCCGCCCCAGGGCGTCGCCGGCATCCCGCACCACCTGCGCGGCAACAGGGTGCCCCCGTGCGGCCACTTCACACACCTCCCGAGCCGCCGCCCCTTCCGGGAGCGGCATCCCGGCTGCGGCCGCCAGCCGAACCGCCCGCGCCGCTATGCCCCATCCGCCGGCCACCGTCTCCAGGCACCCCCGGCCTCCGCAGCGGCAGGGATCGCCGTCCGCCACCACGGGCATGTGGCCGATCTCACCCGCAGCTCCGCCGACACCCCGCAGGAGACGCCCTCCCCACATCAGTCCGACAGCAATGCCCGTCCCGGCGTTGAGATACACGAAGGGGTCGGCACCCTCCCCCGCTCCCCACCGCCATTCACCCCAGGTGGCGGCGCGCACGTCGTTCTCCACGATCACGGGCGCGCCGAGGAGGCCCTGCACCAGATCCGCCACCGGCAGGTCGGACACACCCAGGTTGGCCGCGAACCGGATCAGGCCTCTCTCCGAATCCACCAGTCCGGGCACAGACAGTCCCGCCACCGCGATCCTCCGGCCCGAGGATCGGAGGCATTCCCGGACATGCCCAACGGCCTCCCTCAGGATCGCGCGAACCTGCTCTGTTCCCCGGCGCTCCCCCACGGAGACCACATACTCGTGCATTACCGTCCGAGCCGCATCGACGCCCGCGGCGCGCAGCCACGTCCCGCCGAGGTCCACTGCCAGAGCAACGGGTTCCTTCATGGAGGTCACCGCACCGTGGCCACAGCGACCAGCCCACGGGTGATGTAGCGGCGGAAGACCAGCGCGAACACGACGGGGGGAATCATGGTGAGCACCACGGCCGCAGCCACGACTGCAAAGCTCACGTCGGGATTGATGGCCGTAATGGACACGATCACCGGGATCGTCTGGGACCGGATGGTGGAGGTGACGAACAGGGCAAATGGGAAGTCGTTGTAGGAAAACATGAAGGCAAAGGACCCCGCCGCCGCCAGGGCGGGACCTGTCATGGGCATCACCACCCGAATGAGGGCTTGCATGCGCGTGCAGCCGTCCACCATGGCGGCCTCCTCGAAATCGGGCGGGATGCGCCGGAAGTACAGTGTCAGGAACCACAGTGAACGGCAGCGTCATGGCCGAGTAGATGAGAATGAGGGCGCTGTACCGATCCAGCAGGCCCAGGCGGTTGATGATGAGGTAATAGGGAATCGCCACAGCCATGGGGGGCAGCAAGCGGCTCGCCAGGATGAACGTATACAGGACAGGCCCGCCCGGGAAGCGGACCCGTGCGAAGGTGTAGGCAGCGGCGGTTCCCAGCACCAGGTTTACCAGAGCCACGCTGGTGGCCACCACCGTACTGTTACGGAGGGCGGGTAGCGCATCCCGGGCTTTCTCGGAAATCCGGCCGCGAGCAATGCCGGCCTCCTGGTATCCGGCCGGAAACTGGCCCGTGAAGATGAACCGGTAGTTATCGGCCGTGAGGACCCGCGGAATCCACCGGGGCGGAACCCGGAACAGATCCCGCTCGGGCTGGACGCTGTTGAGGGTCACCCAGGCCAGGGGGGCCAGAATGTACACCATCACCGCCACACCCAGCACGCTGGCCAGCCGCTGCGCCGCCCTCCCGACACTCATCGGTACAATTCCTCGCTCCGGAGCAGCCGCAAATAGAGGGCGATGAAGACAACCAGCGACGCCGCCAGAATGACCGCGAGGGCGGCGCCCTGGCCGAAGTTATACGAGGTGAACATGGCGTTGTACATGTAGTAGGAAATGAGGGACGTGGCTCCCGCCGGCCCTCCTCCAGTCATCACGTACAACAGGTCGAAGGTGACAATCGCCACCATAGTCTCGTACACCACCACGATGAGGGTGGTGGGGACGACCAGGGGGATGGTAATGTGCCGGAGCACTGCCCCCGGGCCGGCCCCGTCTGCCCGCGCGGCATCATACAGCTCCTCGGGAATGGACTGCAGGGCAGCGACATAGAGGATGGAGGAGAGCGGGACCTCTTTCCAAACGTGGGCGAGCAGCACGCACACCATCGCCGTCTGCGGCTGACTAAGCCACGGGATATAAGAAGGAATGAGTCGTAGAGAATACAGGAGGCCATTGAAAACGCCGTACGTGCTGTTGAAGATCCAGGCCCAGATGATGCCGCTCACAACGGTCGGAATGGCCCAGGGGAGAAGGATGATCACATTGAGGACGCTCGCCACACGACTCCTGGTCTTCAATAGGTGAGCGACCCCGAAGCCAAGCGCGGTGGCCAAAGGCACAGCCCCTGCCGCGAATACCAGCGTGTGCCGCCACGCCGCCGCAAAGAACTCCCCGCGGACGACATCGAGATAGTTGCGCAGCCCGATGAAGGGCGTGCCCCACGGCTTGTACAGAACCACTTCGTGCAGGCTGGTCGAGATGGCGAAACTCAGCGGGTACAGGGTGAACAACGCCACGAGGCCGACCACAGGCACCACTGTGGCGTAGGCGATCATGACCTCCCGGGACCGCCGCAGCGCGCCCATGGCGAAGGCGTCCGCTCAGAATCGGCGGGGGGCAGGGCACCCCGCCCCCCGCCAGCCTCCCGCTACCGCTTCATCTCCCGCCACTTGGCGGCAGCCGCCCGCAACGCATCCAGGGCGGACTTCTGACCCAACAGGGCCTTGTTCATCTCCTTCTGGAACTCCAGACTCCACGTACCCCAGAAGGGCGTGAGGGCTTCCTTGGCCCGCGCCAGCTTCGCCTGCTGCTCCTCCAGTGTCACGTCGCCCCACCGGTTGATCGCAGCCCGGATCTCGGGGTCCTTGTAGAGCGGGAGCTGGGCGAACCCCAGACCCTTTTCCAGCGCCCAGCGCTTGACCACTACGAACTGGCCGTCGGTCCGTCCACCAAAGTACTCCAGGAACTTCCACGCGGCGTCGCGGACTTCAGGACCCCGGTCGGCGGCCATCTTGGTCATCGCGTAGAATCGCACAAAGCCCACCGTCCCATGGGTTTCCCCGGGCATCAGGGCCATCTTGAACTTTCCGGCCTGGGCGTGCGCCCCCGGGGTGTTAAGATCGGCGAGATTGTACTTTGGCAGAACCGCGAAGGCGACCTGCCCGGCCCCCATGGCCTTCACGAGGGGAATCTCGGTGGTTTCCAGGGAGGCGGGGTTGATGATCTTGTGAACACGCATGCCGTCCACAAGCCACTGAGCGACCTTATGGGCCGCCGTTCCCTCCCGATCGAAAATCGGGTTCAGGTTGGCGTCAAACATCTGGTAGTTCTTGTACGAGTACACCATCGCCAGGAAGACCTCGATGTACCAGGGGGTAATGTCCTGGAACTGGAACATGATGGGGTACTCGACGATCTTTTTCTCCTTCATGGCCAGGGCCATCCGGGTGACCTCGTCCCAGGTCGCCGGAGGCTTGGTGAAGCCGGCCCGCTTCAACATGTCCTCGTTG
>JAVKID010000151.1:0-5095 GCA_031459655.1 Candidatus Fervidifonticultor octavus
GTGCCGTACCTGCTGGCCGTAGGGCTGCCCATGGCCGTCGTGACGTGGGTCACCGGCTTCTTCATGGCGCGCTGGATTCAGCGTCGGACGGAAGGCACAGTGGCCTATGACGAGTCGGACCTGATTAGGGAGGAACACCCCCTCGGTCCCGATGCCCGACGGGGCACCTGGGTGTTCGTGCTCACGCTGGCCATCATGGTGATCTACGGCATCGTCATCAAGGCCGGGTACTCGTACGCGATCCTTGCCATGCTGGTTACGTCGTTCACCACGGGGCTGGCCGCCCGGCGCGGGTTGGTGCAGATCTTGCAGTCCATCTACGCGGGCGCCTCGCGCCTCATCTGGCTGTTCTTCCTGTTCTGGCTGTTTAATCCGCTGGTTACCCTGGTCGGGAGGACCAAGGCCTATGAGGCGCTGCTGGAGGCCATGAAGCCGCTTCTGGGAGCCGTGGGCGCCTACGGCTTCGCGGTCCTGGCGACCCTGGTGGGGTGGCTGGGCGTCTCGGGCGCGGCAGTCGCCCAGGTGGTGTTGATGAACGAGGTCTTCGGCCCCACCGTCAAGCAGATCGCGCTCCCGGCGCTGGCCTGGGTGGCTGTGCTGCTGGCCAGTTCCCAGATTGACTGGTTCGGGCCTTTCCCCAATGCGGACATGATCGGACAGATGGGTCTGGCCCGCTCCAGGGACCTGCGCATGCAGATGTACAACGGGTGGGCGATCATGGCTGCCAACTGCGTCCTCTTCCTCGTCCTCTACCTCATTCTCGTATAGGAGCGACGGCCGTGGCGCTGGATGCGGCGCGGGAACCCATCGAGGCGCTGATTAGGGGCGCACCCGGTACGGTGGGTTTGGTCATCAAAGACCTGCGCCGGGGCGTTACCCTGGAATGGGCCCCGCACGAGCGCTTCCCGGCCGCCAGCGTCATCAAGATTCCGGTCCTGGTCGAGGCGCTGCGACAGGTCGCCGACGGCAGCCTGCGCCTCGACGAACGCGTGACCGTCAGAGCGGAAGACAAGGTCGGCGGGTTCGGCATCCTGAAGGACCTGGAGAGCGTCGGGGAACTGAGCCTGCGCGACCTGCTCACGCTCATGATCGTCATCAGCGACAACACCGCGGCGAACATCTGTATTGACCGGGTGGGCATGGCGCGGGTCAACGCGGGGCTGGCAGCGCTCGGGCTGCGGCAGACGGTGCTGCAGCGCAAGATGATGGACACGGCTGCCCGGGAGCGCGGTCTGGACAACTTCACCACTCCAGCCGAGATCGCGCACCTGCTCGAGCGGCTGGTCCGACGCGACATCCTGACCGCTGACCTGTGCGACCTGGGTCTGGACATCCTCCGGCGGCAGCAGGTCCGGGACCGCATCCCGCTGCTCCTGCCGCCGGGCACGAGCGTGGCGCATAAGACCGGCGAGCTCGCCGGCATCCGTCACGACGTTGGGGTGGTTTTCACCGACGCAGGCCCACTGGTCGTCGCTGCGCTCACAAAGGACTTTGCGACGCCGCTGGGGCGGGGCCTGATCGGCGGCGAGGCTGCCGCGCTCATCGCCCAGGTGAGCCGGTACGCCTACGACGCGGTCGTGGCCGCGTGAGCCGTCACCGGGGGGGGACCGCGGTGCTCGACCTGCTGATCCGGGGAGGCCGAGTCGTGGACGGAACCGGAAATCCGTGGTTTCGCGCAGACGTCGGCGTCGCAGGCGAACGGATCGCGGATCTCGGCGACCTCGGGGGCGCGTCGGCCCGACAGGTGATCGACGCCGACGGCGCCGCGGTGGCCCCGGGCTTCATTGACCTGCACACCCATGCGGACTTTACGCTCCCGCGCTTCCCGCGGGCGGACGCCATGGTCAGGCAGGGCGTGACCACGCAGCTGGTGGGCAACTGCGGCTTCTCACCGTTTCCCGTTGAGCCGCGGCGGGCCGACCTCCTGCGAACGTACGCGGCGTTCGTGGACGCGGGCCTGGCGTGGACGTGGACCGACGCGGCCGGATACGCCTCTCACCTGGAGACGCTGCCGCTGGGGTGCAACGTAGCCCTGCAGGTCGGGCACGGGGCGGTGCGGATCGCGGCTATGGGATTCGACGCCCGCGATCCGACCGCCCAGGAACTGGCGACGATGCAGCGGCTGGTCGCCAACGCCATGGAGCAGGGGGCATTTGCCCTCTCTTCGGGGCTGATCTATGTTCCCGGCGTGTATGCCGGCACCGACGAACTGGTGGCCCTCGCCGAGGTCGTGGCACGGTACGGCGGGTTCTACTCGAGCCACATCCGCGGCGAGGGCGATACCCTCGTCTCGGCCGTCGCCGAGGCGCTGGCGGTGGGGCGGCGCGCGGGGGTGCCGGTGCAGTTGAGTCACCATAAGGCCGCCGGTCGCCGCAACTGGGGTCGGGTCGAGGCCACGCTCACCATGATCGACGCCGCCCGGGCCGAAGGGATGGACGTGCTGGCCGACCAGTACCCCTACACAGCGGGCAGTACCACGCTGGCCGCCCTCGTCCCCGCGTGGGCCCTGGAGGGAGGCGTGGACGCCCTGCAGCGCCGTCTCGCCGACCCGCAGGTGCGCGCCCGCATCCGGACGGAGATCCTGGGTTCCAGCAGCGACGACGCTCGCGCCCCCAGCCGCGAGTTCGATCCGGCCTCGATCATGATCAGCCAGATACCCGATGGTCCCCACAAGCAGTTCGAAGGCCGCTGGCTCGCAGAGATCGCGGCCGCCTGGAACGTGGAGCCCGTCGAGGCCGCCCTGCGCCTGCTCGAGGCCGAACGCGGTGGCATCCAGATGATCGTGTTCTCCATGTCGGAGGACGACGTGAGGCGGGTGATGCGGCATCCGGCCGTCGCCATCGCCAGTGACGGATGGACGCTGCACCCCTCAGCCGGCGGCAGGCCTCATCCCCGCAGTTACGGCACCTACGCCCGCGTCCTGGGCAAGTACGTGCGCGACGACGGCGTCCTGCGCCTGGAGGACGCCGTGCGCAAGATGACCTCGCTGCCGGCGCAGCGCCTGGGATGCCTGGACCGTGGGCTCATCCGGCCAGGATGCACTGCCGACCTGGTGATCTTCGACCCCGCGCAGGTGATTGACCGCGCCACGTTTGAAGACCCGCACCAGTTCTGCGCCGGCGTCTCGCACGTGATTGTCAACGGCCGCGTGGTGATCGACGAGGGAGCGGACACAGGCGCAGCCGCCGGCCGCGTTCTGCGCCGAGGCCGGCCGACCGCCGCGGCCTGACCCCGTTCACGTGCCCGCCGACAGCAGGTCCTGGGCCGTGTCGAGGTCGGCGGCGTCGTCCTTGGGGATCGTCACGATCACGGCATCGGCCCTGTGGGCTTCGACAATGGCCCGGGCGCCGCGATAGCCAACCAGCGCTCAGGTCGCAACCGGGGGAACCTGTGGCGGCGGCTCGGGCTGGCTGCTGCTGGCTGAAGGGCACCTGACGCGGAGCGATCGTGCAGCGACTGAGGGCGTTGTCAAGGCGGTCGGCTTGACCCGATCCCCCCACCCCAGAAGGCCCGCGGGTCTGGGGGCGTGTCGATGTCGGGTGCCGCAGGCGATGGAGCATCTCACAGCACTCCAAGGCGAGCAGCCAACCGTCGACGCTGCCATGGGATCGCCTGGAAGGATACAAATCGTGACTGCCGCGTTACTCCTGCCAGCTCACCCGCGCGTCGGCCTGCGTCAGGCGTCCGTGGGCGTACCAGGCGGCCCTGCGCTCAAGGACATGGGAAGCGCTCAAGGAATTAGTATCCCATCGGAAGGGAGGCGAGGTGTCTCCGAGGCAGAGACTCGTCGCCGCGCTTTGCCGGTGATCGCAGAGAACTGGATTGTGTGGTCGGGAATCCGCGGAATGGCCGCTCGGAACCACGCTGAACCGGGTATTCGCATTCCGTGATCGAAGGAGCACCCTGATGAAGCTCCACGAGTATCAGGCCAAGGAGTTCTTCGCTGCTTACGGCATCCCCATCCAGAAGGGGACCGTCATCGAGCGGCCCGACCAGATCGATGAGGTGGCGATCCCCTATCCCGTCGTGCTCAAGGCCCAGGTCCTGGTGGGCGGGCGGGGCAAGGCGGGCGGCATCCAACTGGCTGCCACCCCCGCCGAGGCGCGGCAAAAGGCGGCAGCGATCCTGGGGATGGACATCAAGGGCGAGCGCGTCCGCCGCCTGCTGGTGGTCCAGGCCGCGAACATCGGTGCCGAATACTACCTGGCGTTCACCGTGGACCGCAGCGCCCGGCAACTCGTCTGCATCGCATCCGCCGCGGGCGGCATCGACATCGAGGACGTCGCACGGACGGCGCCCGAGAAGATCGTCAAGCACCATGTGGACCCCTTCCTGGGATTCCATCCTTACCATGCGAGGGGGATCGCCCGGACGCTCGGCTTCGAGGGCAAGTCCCTCCTCCAGTTTGCCTCCATCGCCCACGCCCTGTACCGGCTCTGTACGGAGATGGACGCGGAACTGGCCGAGATCAACCCCCTGGCTGTCGCCGACGGCGACCTGCTGGCCGTGGACGCGAAGCTCATCATCGACGACAACGCCGTGTGGCGGCACGAGGGCCTGCCGCACAACGAGGAACTGACGGAACTGGAGGCCGCCGCACGACGCCACGACCTCTCCTACGTCGAACTCGACGGCGACGTGGCCATCATCGGCAACGGCGCCGGCCTGGTCATGTCCACGCTGGACATGATCGCGCACTTCGGGGGGCGTCCGGCCAACTTCCTCGACGTGGGCGGGGGGGCGACCACGGAGAACATGGCCCAGGCGATGAGCATCGTGCTGCGCAAGCCTGGCGTGCGCGCGCTCTTCGTCAACATCTTCGGCGGGATCACCCGGTGCGACGACATCGCCCGCGCCATCGCGGCCCAGCCGCCCCCGGTGCCGATGGTGGTCCGCCTGACCGGGACCAACGAGGACGAGGGGCGGGCGATCCTGGAGAGCGCGGGGATCCATGCCTTCACCGACCCGGAGGCGGCGGCCCGGGAGGTCGTGGCGCTGGCGGGCAGGACGTAGGTGCGGCCGGCCCGCCGCTTCCAGGTCTGGGCGCCGCGCCGGGCGATGATGCCGGCCGTCGCGCTGCTCGTCCTGGCCTGGG
>JAVKID010000152.1:0-5055 GCA_031459655.1 Candidatus Fervidifonticultor octavus
GGCATGACCCGGCGGCTGCGGCTGGGACCGGGAGTGACCAACCCCTACTCCAGACACCCTGCGCTCACGGCGGTCGCCGTGGCCACCCTCGACGAGATCTCGGAGGGCCGGGCAGTCCTTGGCCTGGGGGCCGGGGGCACGAACCACGCCATGCTGGGCATCCGGCGAGCCCATACGGCGGCGGCGATGCGGGAAGCGATTCACGTCATCCGGGCGCTGCTGGCCGGGAACGAGGTGACGTTTGCCGGGCGCGTCGTGCGGGTGCACAGGGCGCTTCTTGACTTCCTGCCCTGGCGGCCGGCGGTTCCCATCTACGTCGGGGCACGCGGCCCTCGCATCCTGGAGATGGCAGGGGAGGTGGCCGACGGGGTCATCGTGGGCAATGTGGCCACGCCGGAGGGCTGGCAGTACGCGCTGGGACACGTGACCGCGGGAGCCCATCGGGCGGGACGCCGCCTGGAGGAGATAGCCCTGGTGGCCTGGATGTATACCTCCATCGCGGAGGACCCCGCGGATGCCCTGGACGCCATTCGGCCGATGGTCGCCACCTCGCTGGTCACCAGCCGTCCCATCCTCCATCGGCTCGGCATCGAGATGCCGGAGCCCTTTGCGGCCGTGATGGCATCCCAGGGGTGGAACCTCTCCCGGCAGGCGACGGCGCGGGCGGCGGCCGAGGTGCCGGAGACGGTGGCGCGGGCCTTCGGCCTCGCAGGCACGCCTGCGGACTGCGCCGAACAACTGCGCGGCCTCCTCCAGGCGATCCCGCTGATCTCCCACGTGGTCATCGTGCCCTTCGGGCCTCGGGACCAGGGGCCGCGGAGCGTGATCCGCCGGTTCATGGAAGAGGTCATCGCGCGGGTGGTGTAGTGGGTGGCGGCGGGACGGGACAGGAGCGGGAACCGGTGAGCGACATCCGCCACCGCCTGGTGCTGAGGGGGGGAAGGGTGGTGCGCACCGACCGGGAGCCGGACGCGCCGGAGCGGCTCGACATCGCCGTTGACGCCACGGGGCGGATCGCTCGTCTCGCTCCCCGCATTGAGGAGGCTGGGGCCGAGGAGTGGGATCTTGGCGGACGTCTCGTCTTGCCCGGCATGGTCGACATCCACCATCACCTGGACAAGACCCGCACCAGCCGCCACGTCGCCAATCCCGCCGGAACGCTGATGGGTGCCGTGCAGGGGTTCCGGGCTTACGCCGGGGGCGCCTCGCGGCAGGACATCCTCGAGCGCGCCGCCAGGACCGTCGAGGCCTGCCTGGCCCGCGGGACCGTGGCGATCCGCACGCATGCCAACGTAGACCTCGACTGGGGGCTCCGCGCCGTGGAGGCGCTGGCCGAGTTGCGGGCGCAGTCCCAGCACAGAATCCGGCTGCAGGTCGTGGCCTTCATCACGTCCAGCGGCGTGCGGATGCCGGTTCCCGAGGCCAGGCGACTGCTGGAGGACGCCCTGGACACAGGAGCCGAGGTGGTGGGCGGGGCGCCGGCGCTCGCCGCCGATCCCCACGAGACCATCGACATGCTCTTCCAGGTGGCGGCCCGGCGGGGGCGGATGCTGGACCTGCACGTCGACGAGACGCTGGACCCCGCGGCCTGCCACCTGGCCCATGTCGCCCGCCGGACGGCGGAGTATGGACTCCGCGGCCGCGTGGTGGTCGGGCACTGCTGCTCGCTCTCGGCGATGCCGTTCCACCTCGCCAGACCCGTCATCGAAGCCGTTGCCGACGCCGGGGTGGGCCTGGTCACCCTTCCCGCCTCCAACCTCTTCCTGCAGGGCCGGGACGCCTCGGTGCTGCCTCCGCGCGGGCTGACCCGCGTCAAGGACCTGCTGGCGGCCGGGGTCCAGGTCGCCTACGCGTCGGACAACATCCAGGATCCGTTCACCCCGGTCGGGACAGGGGATCTGCTGGAGACCGGCCGGTGGCTGTTCCTGGCAGCGCATCTGCCGCCCGAGTTCCTCCCCCGCGTCTATGACATGGGCTCGCTGGCCCCTGCGGCGATGATGGGGCTGGGGACTGATTTCGGCATCCACGTGGGCGCCTGCGCTGACCTGCTCATCGTCGACGCGGAGGACCGGGCCGACGCGGTGGCCAGCGGCCCGCTGGATCGCACCGTACTGTTCCATGGACGGCGCGTGGCCGGGCGATCCTACCGGGTCGATGGGGTCGGACCGCGGGCAGGGGTACCCGATGGGTGAGGAACTGCGCGAACCCGCAGCGCTGGTGCGGCCGCTCCGCGCCGGGCCGTTCGCCGTCGGTCCCCTGGGCGTGTCGGCGGCGATTGCCGGCCTCTGCCTGATCCTGTCGCTGTGCGTGGTCGCGCTCCTCTCCCTCGCCGTCGGCGCGTCCCCAGCCGCCGTGCTGGGCGCGCTCGCCTCGGGGGCCCTGGGAAGCCAGCAGGCGCTGACCTCGACCCTGCGTGAGATGACCCCGATCGCCCTGACCGGGATGGCCTTCCTCCTGCCGTTTCGGGCCGGGTTCTTCAACATCGGGGCGCAGGGGCAACTCGAACTCGGCGCGCTCGCGGCCATCGCCACGGCCACCACCCTCGAGGCGAGCCCGGCGCTCGTGATGACCGCCGCCGTGCTGCTGGCAGCCGTTGCCGGAGCCGCCGCCTTGCTGCTGTCGTTCTCACTCAAGATCGCCAGGGGGGCCAGCGAGGTCACCACCACCATCATGCTGAACTTTGCGGTCCTCGAGTTCACCCTGGCGATGGTCACGGGGCCGATGAAAGACCCGGCGGCATTTTTCGGGACCACGCTGACAGCGCCCCACGCGTTCCGACTTCCGGCGGTCCCTGCGCACACGGGCCTCCACCTGGGGATCTGGCTCGGTCTCCTGCTGTGCCTCGCGGTGGACTGGATCGCCCGCAGGACGGTGTTCGGCTTCCATCTTCGGGCTGTGGGGGGCAATGAGGCGGCCGCGCGGGCGGCGGGGATCCCGGTGCGACGCGTGATGGCCGTCGCCGTCCTCCTGGCCGGAGGCCTCGCAGGCGTCGCCGGGGCCATTCAGGCGCTGGGCGTGGTCTACCGGGTCGCCGAAGGCTGGTCGAAACCGTGGGGCTTCGTCGGTATCCTGGCGGCGCTGCTGGGCGGCTCACCCGTCGGCGTCCTCCCCGCGGCGCTGTTGCTGGCCGTGCTGGAGTCCGGAGCCCGCCACATGCAGGCAATGACCGGGGTCCCTTCCGCGCTGGTCTACGTGCTGCAGGCGCTCCCGGTCCTGCTCTTCCTCACCCTGCGGTCCCTGCCGGCGGTCAGACGGCTGACTGCGCCGCCCACCGCCGGATCTCTTCCCCCTGCTCCTCCTCGCCTCGGCCGCGATTCGCCGACCCCCGACAGGTCATGACCGAGTGGACCGGGCCCATCGAGTTCGCGCTCACCATGCTGCGCAGCGCCACCCCGCTGGTCTTTGCGGCCATGGGCGTCCTGCTGGCCGAACGGTCCGGCGTCCTGCACATCGGGGTCGAAGGGGCGATGCTGCTCGGGGCCTTTGCGGCGATCCTGGCGGCGGTCATGCTGGATCCCTGGACCGGAGTGGCCGTAGGCGCCATGGTCGGGCTCCTCGCCGGCGTCGTCCTGGCTGTCATCACCGTCAGGCTGCCATCAGACCAGGTGGTCATGGGCATCGCCTTCAACATCGCTGCGGTCGGGGTCACCAGTTTCGCCTTCCGCATGACGGCGTCCCTGACGCAGAGGATGGTGCCGCCGTTGGTTTCCCCCGGCCTCGCAGACATCCCTGTCGTCGGCGCCCTCCTCGCAATCCCGCCGCTGGCCTGGCCGGCCTTCGGTCTGGCGGGAGCCATCTGGTACGTGCTGCACCGCACGGGCCCGGGGCTGCTGCTCCGGTCGGTCGGGGAGAGCAGCCATGCGGCGGCGGCCGCAGGGATCAACGTGCTGGCCGTCCGGTTCGCCACCCTGGTGCTGGCCGGGATGCTGAGCGGCCTCGGCGGCGCCGCCCTCACCGTCGGGTGGGTCCGGTCCTACAGCGACAACATCACCCTGGGGCGGGGGTTCATCGCGCTGGCGGCCGTCTACTTCGGGCGGTGGAACCCCGCGTGGACCGTGGTGGGGTGTCTGCTCTTCGGCGCCGGCGAGGCGCTGGCCTTCGGCGCGCAGGGGGCGGGCGCCAACCCCCACTACTACCTGATGATTCCGTACCTGCTGACGCTCCTCGTGGTGGCCATCACAGGCCGGGCTCGGGCCCCTCAGGAGGTCGGCAGGCCTTACGTGCGGGCGTGATCCCCACGCCCAGCGACACGAAGGGGGTGACGTCGAATGGTTGTCAGGAGGTTAGCGGTCTTGGTGGTCTGTCTGGTCATGGCCGGGGGTACGCTGGCGGTGCTGAACGTCACGGCCCACCGGGCGGCCGGCGCGCCGGCGCAGCAGGTCCGCGCCGCCGCCATCTTCTCCATTCCCAACCCCGCGAGCGTGAACGGGTGGGATCGCGGTCAGTTCCTGGGGAGTCTGGTGCTGATCAACAAGTTCGGATGGCGGCTGGCGACCGCCGAGGATGTGCCCTTCCCTCGACTGGCGGAGACCGCCGCCGGCTATGCCGAAGCGGGCTATGACGTCGTCGTCTTCACCAGCAGCGGCCATATCGGGGCGTGGAACGAGGTCGCCCCGCGGTACCCGCGGACGTGGTTCGTCCTCATGTCCACGGTGGACCGGCTGCCGAATTCGCCTCGGGTGGCGGCCTTCAACCCCGATCTCTTCACATACGGCGCCATGGCGGGCGCCACGGCCGCGCTGGCCAGCAGGACCGGGAAGATCGCCGGGGTGGGTGGTGTCCCCGTCTTCGGCAACCTGCTTTTCTACAGCGGCGTCATCGAGGGAGCCCGGACCGTCAGGCCCGACGTGGAGGTCTCGATCTCCTACTCGGGGAGTTGGGTGGACGTGCCCAAGGCCCGTGAGGTGACGGCCCTAGCCATCCGCCGCGGGGCCGACATCATCGTGGTGAACGCGGGCCCGTCAACGAAAGGGGCGTTCGAGGCGGCGGAATCCGCCAAGGTCCAGACGATCGGCTATGCCACCGACTGGTATCCGGACTCGCCGTCGTCGGTGC
>JAVKID010000153.1:0-5007 GCA_031459655.1 Candidatus Fervidifonticultor octavus
GGTCGGCTGTGTGGGGCGCCACGCTGGCCGCCGACGAGATCAACGCCGGCGGCGGCGTCGTCGGGGCCACCATCACGCTCCTGGTGCTCGATGACCGGGGGAGCACCGAGGAGGTCGAACGCGCCTTTGCCCAGATGTTGCAGCGCCGGGTGGTGGCCATCGTGGGACCGCTGACCGATGCGACCGCGACGGCCGTCGCCCCCATGGCCGAGCGGGCCGGCATCCCACTGGTCAGCCCCGGGGCCACCGGCACAATCCCCTATGCGGGCTCGTCCGTGTTCCGCACGTCGCTGCCGGCCCCCGCTCAGGCCCGGGTGCTCGCCGACTACCTGATGGGGATGCGGCGCGCCCGCCGCCTCACCATCATTCACGAGGGGAACGACTACGGGACGCTGGTCGCCCGCGCCTTTGCGGAGCGCGTCAGGGGGTCGTCCCGGGAGATCGTGGGCACGCGGCTGTATCGGGATGGCGACGAGGATTTCACCCGCCACGCCAACGGCGTCGTGGCCGACGGCGCCGACGCCGTCTTCATCGCTGGCTACCCTGACGAGGCCGCTCTGATCCTCCAGGCCCTCCAGGCCCGCGGCGTCCGCGCCGTGGTCGCGGGCTCCGACGCCCTGTACTCGCAGGATCTGGTGCGGTGGGCCGGGGCCGCGGCCGATGGGCTCGTGTTGCCGGCGGCCTTCGTGCCTACCGAACCGCTGCCCGGCGTGCAGGAGTTCGTCGGCAAGTACCGCCGCAAGTACGGCGAGATGCCCGACCATTTCGCGGCCCAGGCCTACGACGCGCTGAAGGTCGTGGCGTTTGCCATCCGCCGCGGCGGGCGGACGCCGGCGCAGATCCGGGCGGCCCTCCAGGGCGTGCGCCGGTTTCCCGGTGCCACCGGGGAGATCACCTTCGATCGGTGGGGCGCGCCGGACCGGCCGGTGGCCATCGCGGTGGTGCGGGAAGGGCAGTTCGAGCTGGTGCAACGGTAGAGGAACCACCACAAGGCGCCCGAGAGGGCCAGGGAGGGACAGGTCATGAGACGCATGCTCCTGCTTGCAACCGGCGCGCTCCTGGCGGTCGGCGTGTGGCCGGCGGCCGCGCAGCAGCGGACGTTCATCGCCATCGCCACCGGCGGCACCGCCGGCGTGTACTTCCCGCTGGGGGCCGCGCTCGCGGAACTGTGGAGCCAGAAGGTCCCCAACGTCCAGGCCACCGCCCAGACCTCAGGAGCCTCGGTGGCCAACATCCGGCTCCTGCAGCGGGGCGACGTCCAGGTGGCCTTCGTGCAGAACGACATCACCTACTACGCCTTCAACGGCATCGAGATGTTCATGGATCGGATCGGCAACAAGCGCGACCCGATCGCTTCCCTGCGCGGCATGGCCATGCTCTACCCCGAGACGATCCAGGTTGTCACCCTGCGGTCCAAGAACATCCACAGCATCGCCGACCTCAAGGGCAGACGCATCGCCGTCGGCGCGCCGGGCAGCGGCACCGAGGTGAACGCCCGGCAGATCATGCGGGTCTTTGAAGTCGGCTACTACAACACGCGGCCCGACTTCCTGAATTTCGCCGAGGCGGCCGACCAGCTCAAGGACGGGGTGGTGGACGCGGCGTTCATCACCGCCGGCCATCCCACGGCGGCTGTCCAGGACATTGCGGCCAGCCGCGAGGTGAAGCTACTGTCCATTCCCCGGGAGGCCTACGAGCTGCTCAAGGAGCAGTACCCGTACTACACGCGGGTGACGATCCCGGCGAACACCTACCGGGGACAGACGGAGCCGGTGGAGACCCTGGCGGTCATGGCCATGCTGGTCACGCGGCAGGAGGTGGATCCCGACCTCATCTACGCCCTGACCCGGGCCCTGTGGGAGAACACCGACCGGCTGCACGCGGCGCACGTGCGGGGCCGCGACGTGACCACCGCGTCGGCCCGCCGCGGCATGCCCATCACCATGCACGCGGGCGCCCTGCGCTACTACCGCGAGTTCGGGATCAAGTAGCATGCCGGCGACCCGTCGGGAGATCTTCGACCGCGTCCGCGCGGGCCCGGCGCTGTTCGCCGGCATCCCGGGGGCCGAGGTGGACATCGACCGGCTGGCGGCCCACCTGGCGGCACGGGGATTTAACGCGGGCGTCTATGCCAGCGACGATCACCTGGAGGGCGTCCTGTGGATCCAGGACGGGACGCCGCAGGACACCTGGTACTTCGAGGCCGGCGGCGAGGAGGCGTTGCTCCCGATGGTGCCGGGCCACCACCTCCTCCGGGACCTCGCGGCGCGGGGCGGGGCGGTCAGCGTGCACATCGGCACGCTGCCCCAGGCCGCAGACCTGACCGCTGACGTCGAGCCGGCCCCCGACTCGCCGTTTGCGCCGCCAGGGGTGGCGCCAGAGGGGCTGGTCGTGCCCCGCCCCAGCACCACCGCCGCGCCCGTCTTTGCGGCCGAACCTGCGGGCACCGGGCACGCGGGGCCGCTCCCGCACCTGGCGCCGCCCGCGCAGGAGGCGGCGCTGGACACCGCGGCCAGCGAGGTCCAACCCGGTCTTCCCTCGATCGCGATTCCCGAGCCGCCGCCGCACCCATGGCCCGCCATCCTGAGCGACGTGTCGGCGCGTGTGGCGCGACTCCGCGGGCCGCGCCTGGCGTCGCTGTTCCTCGGGGCGCTGGACAAGGCGCTCGCCGGATACGGCGGCCAGGTGCACGGCGACCGGATCGAAGCCCCTGTCCTGCCGGAATCGGCGTGGCGCGCGATCGTCGAAGCCGCCTGCTCCCCCATCGTGGCCATCGCCGGGCGCGCCTTCATGGACCGGACCATCGCCGCCGCCGAACGCTCGGTGCAGGAAGATCGCGTGGCGGGAGGAGGCGCGCCATGAAGCGACGCTGGCCGGTGCTGGTCGCCGCCGGCCTCCTGGTCGCCGCCGTCGCCTACGCCTATGGGTTTGAAGGCGGGAGTCTCCAGGATCGGGTGGCGCGCCACGTCCTGGCGACCGTGCTGCAGGTGGCGGCCCCGCTGCTCGCGGGGATCGGGTGCGCCGCTGCCGCCCGTGCCTACGCGCGCGGCGACCCCGAACGGAGGGTCTGGGCGACCGGCGCGGCCGCCGCGCTGGCATGGACGGCCGGCCGCGCCATCTTCGCCTTCGATCAGTGGTGGGGCCAGAGGGCGCTGCCCTATCCCTCTGTGGCGGACGGCTTCTTCGTGGCCTTCTACATCCTGTTGGCCGCCGCGCTGGCCCTGGAAATCCGGCTGGTGCTGCCTATGGTCGATCGATCGATCCGCCTGGCGCTCTTCGGCCTCGGGGTCGCGGGGTGGGCTGTCGGGTTCGTCTACATCCTGGAGCCGATCGTGGTCAGCTCGACAGGCCTGATGCCCAGACTCCTCTCAGCGTTCTACCCCACGGCGGCGGTGTTCCTGATTCCCGCCGGACTGGTGCCGGCCATCGGGTTCCGCGGCGGGCTGTCGGCCTATCCCTGGCTGGCCGTGGCGGCCGCCGCGCTCTGCCTGGCCGCCGCCAGCCTGGGCTACGCGCTGCTGACCTGGTACGACCTGTACTCGCAGGTGCACGGGATCAACGCCCTGTGGGTGGTGGGGTTCGTCCTGCTCGGTCTCGGCGGGTTCTGGCAGAAGAAGGTGCAGGAGGAGGTCTAGCGGCGTGATCTCCCACTACGCCTGGCCCGGAGGCCTGGCCCTCGTCATCGAGGCCCAGGACCGCAGGCATGCCGCAGTCTTCGGGCCCCAGGGATGGCGCGCCGGAGACCCCCGCGCGGTGCTGCCTGACGGTCTCCCGCCGGGCGTCGAGGTGGAGCGCCTGGGAGTGCCGCCCTGGCTGGCCGAGCAACTCCCCTCGCTGGAGATGGCGCAGGGCGGGCTGCACACCGACTTCGTCCGCCTGGACCGATTGCTGACCCGGCTCGAAGCCGAGGGGGCGCGCGGCGTCGTGCTGGTTCTCGGCCGCTCCCCGGCCGTGTGGGTCCTGGCCGACGGCCGCCCGTCGGTGGTGCTGGCGCCGGATCGCGCCGGTGACCCGGCGGCGGCGCTGTCGTCGCGGGCGTCGGGATGGATCGTCGTGCTCGCGGGTCCCGTGACGATGCCGGTGCGTCCATCCGCCGCCCCGGAGGCACAGGCGCCCGAACCCGCGCCGCCGCAACCCGCCGCCGAGCCCGTGGCGCCGGCGGCTGCGGAGGTCCGGTTCGTGGCCGCACCGGGCACATCGCAGGCCATGGATGGCGAGGCGGCCGCGCTGATCAGAGCGGCAGTCGGCGACGCCGGGTTGCGGGTTGTTGGGTTCCTTGACGGATCACGGACGGCGGGCGAGATCGCGCGCGAAGTCGGCCTGTCCTCCTCGCAGGTCGTCGACGTCATCCGGATCCTGGCCGACCGCAAGCTCGCGTTCCGCTACGTGAGCCGCACCCGGCCCCCCACGGGCGCCCGGTCGGCCGGATAGCCCCGGACCGGCTCCGGCAGGTCTAAAAAGGCGGCCCCTTGGGTACGTGATCTGACGCACACCTTGCAGGATTGTTCTCGGCGGTCTAGAATAAATACGCCTAGATCGTCGGGCAGAATAACCGCATACGGTTCCTCGAAAAAGGCAAACCCATCGTAAGGTGGGGGCGCAAAGCCTCGGGACCGAGTTTGTGGTCGGCCGGGCTGCCGAAAGGAGCACACGTCACCTCTTGGGGCAGCCCCAGGAGGTTTTTTCGTGGGAGGGGAGGCGCGCCATGGGTGTCCGCACTGTACAGCGTCGTGTGGAACGGCAGAGTCCAACCCAGCCTGACGCCCCCGTGCATGACGACGTCGATGCCCTGATGGCCGAGTACGTGGAGACGCATGCTCCGGCCACGCGGGAGCGGGTCGTCCTGGCGTGCACGCCGCTGGTCCGGCGCATCGCCGCCGAGTTCATCTTCTCCGGCGTCCCCTCCGACGACCTCGTGCAGGTGGGCTACATCGGACTGCTCAACGCCATCTCCGCCTTCGACCCGACGAAAGGGGCGAAGTTCGCCACCTACGCCAGCTACCTGAT
>JAVKID010000016.1:0-34968 GCA_031459655.1 Candidatus Fervidifonticultor octavus
TGCGCCGCTTCCCGGTGACGATCCAGTTGTCCCTGCTCGGCCTGCTGGTTGCGGTGACCATCGGGTTCCCCATCGGCATCCTGGCCGCGCTCCAGCGCGGGAAGGCCGCCGACTACCTGGCCACCGTCTTCGTCCTCCTCGGCCTGTCGGTCCCGTCGTTCTGGCTCGCCATCCTGCTCATCCTGCTCTTCGCCCTGCGGCTGGGGTGGCTCCCACCGACCGGGTACGTGCCACCCACCGAGGACCTGGTGAACAGCCTGCGCCACATGGTCCTGCCCGCGCTGTCGCTGGGGCTGATCCTCGCCGCGGCGAGCACCCGCATCGTCCGCAGCAGCCTGCTGGAGGTGCTAAGCCGGCACTACGTCCGCACCGCGCGCGCCAAGGGGCTGCGCGAGGCCGCCGTGATCCTGCGCCACGCGCTGCGCCCGGCCCTCATTCCGGTCGTCACGGTCATCGGCCTCCAGTTCGGGACCCTGCTGGGCGGCACCGTCATCATCGAACAGATCTTCGGGCTGCCCGGCATCGGCCGCTACGCGCTGGAGGGCATCAACCTGCGCGACTACCCGGTCGTCCAGGGGGCCGTCCTGGCCATTGCCCTGGCGTTCGTCCTGGTCAACCTGTTCGTGGATCTGTGCTATGGCGTCATCGACCCTCGCATCCGCTACGGCTAGGTGGTCGCCAGCCCGCCGGCGGCCCGCCCTCACCATCAGGTTGTGGCGGCATCCCAGCGCCCGCACCGGCGGGCTCCTGCTGCTGGCGATCCTCGGCGGAATCCTCTTCGCGCCTGTGCTCACCCCGTACGATCCGGTGAGAATCGCCCCCGACCTGCGTCTGGCCCCGCCCACCCTCGCGCACCCGCTGGGCAACGACCTCTACGGCCGCGACACGTTGACCCGAGTCCTCTACGGCGGCCGGATCTCACTGGCCGTGGGAGGGCTGTCGGTCGGTCTCGCGCTGACGGTCGGCGGCGCGCTGGGGATCCTGGCCGGCTACTGGGGCGGGTGGTGCGACGCCATCGTGATGCGCATCTCCGACGTCCTGCTGGCATTCCCGGCCATCCTGCTGGCCATCGGGCTCCTGGCCTTCCTGGGCGGCGGCTTCTGGAACGTGGTGCTGGCCATCGGGATCATCTTTGCGGCACCCATGGCGCGCGTGGCACGGGCGGCGGTGCTGACGGTCCGTCATGAAGAATACGTCGACGCCGCAGGGGCGGTCGGCGCCGGCGACCTGCGTATCCTCCGCCGCCACATCCTGCCCAATGCCGCGGCCCCGCTCGTGGTGGAAAGCACCCTGCGGCTGGCCCTGGCGATCCTGGCCGAGGCCGCCCTCTCGTTCCTCGGCCTGGGCACACAGCCGCCCACCCCGACGTGGGGCCAGATGATTGCGGAGGGCCGCGCGGTGATGACGTTCACCTCGTGGCCCGCCATCGGCCCCGGCCTGGCGATTACCATGACCGTACTGGGGTTCAATCTGCTGGGCGACGGGATCCGCGACGCGATGGATCCCCATGCCCACAGACCCTGACTCTCCGTGGGCCCCCTGGAACGGGTCGGGCGGATCGCTTATACTACTCCCCACAACAAGACGGCACCTGAGGGGGGAGTCCCATGCGTCTCCTGATCCTGCTGATCCTGGCAGGTCTGCTCCTCGCCACGACGCTGCCGCCCGCCGGGGCGCAGCCGGCCGGACCGCGTTACGGGGGCACGCTGCGCGCCGGGATGCAGACTGACCCGGTCGGACTCGACCCACACCTGACCACTGCCACGGCCACCCGCAACATGATGGAGAACGTGTACGACACGCTGGTCTTCTACGATGCCGACGGCCGTTACGTCCCAGGCCTCGCCGAGTCGTGGCGCACGTCCCAGGACGGGCTGACCTGGACCTTCACCCTGCGGCGCAACGTCAAGTTCCACCACGGCCGGCCGCTGGTCGCCGAGGACGTCGCCTACTCGATCAACCGGATCAGGGACCCGCGGACCCGGTCGCCCCGCGCGGCCGACTTCGCCGAGGTGGACTCCATCAGCGCCCCTGATCCCCACACGGTGGTGTTCCGGCTCAAACGTCCCTTCAGCCCGCTGCTGGCCAAACTCTCGTTCTCCAGCAATGTCATCGTGCCCAGGGAGGTCGTTGAGCGCGACGGCGATCTCAACGCCAACCCCACCGGCACCGGGCCCTTCCGGTTCATCAGTTATACGCCGCAGCAACGCCTGGTGCTGGTTCGCAACGGCGACTTCTGGCAGACCGACGACACGGGCCGCCGCCTGCCGTACGTGGACCGGATCGAATTCGTCTTCCTCCCCGATGCCGTGGCCCGCGCCACGGCGCTGCGCACCGGCGCGGTGGACTGGATCGAGTACGTCCCGGCCGCGGAGGTCCGCAGCCTGCGGACCGACCCCAACATCGAGGTCGTCGGCGGCCTGTCGGCCAACTTCCGCTCGCTGTACATCAACAACGCCCAGGCGCCGTTCAACAACGTAAAGGTCCGCCAGGCCATGGCCTGGGCGATCAACCGCAAAGAGGTCATCGACACCGCGCTGTTCGGCGTGGGCGGAATCGAGGCCACCGGGACGGCGATCCCTCCGGGGAACTACTACGCGCTCTCGCGGCCCGTCTACGACAAGGTAGACCTGGATCGGGCCAGGCGGCTCCTGTCCGAGGCCGGGCATCCCAACGGGTTTGACGCCGAGCTCTACGTGACCAGCACCTATGACTTCCTCAGGACGCCGGCCGAACTGATCCAGGCGCAGTTGGGCCGCATCGGGATCCGGGTGCGGATCGTGGCGGCCGACTGGAGTGTGTACCTGCCGACGATGTTCCAGAAGCGGTACGCACTGTCCATCCTGGGGACATCGGGACAAACCGATCCGGACGACTTCCTCTACCCGAACTTCCGGACCGGCGCAGGACTCAACCTGGTCAACTTCTCCGACGCCGAGTTCGACCGAATGTTGGACGAGGGCCGCACGGTCGCCGCCGAGTCGCGCCGCAAACGGATCTACGACCAGGCGCAGTTGCGGCTGCTGGAGACCGTTCCGATGGTGTTCATCTTCCACTCGACCCAGTACGAGGCGGTGCGCAGGCACGTGCTCGGCTTCCAGCACTGGCCGAACACGTCCTACCTGGGCCTGCGGAGGACCTGGATGGCCCCACGCTAGGCGCTGCCGCCGGCGCCGACCAACCGGGTCAGATAGCGGATCTGCCCCGCGTGGTAGGCCAGGTGCTGCGTGGCGTGCAGGAGTGCGAACAACTTGGTCTCCCTCACGGTCCCCCCGGCCCGCCGGACCTCCACGGCTGCCAGGAGATCTTCCCGGGAGAGCCGGCTCAGGACCTCTTGCGTCAGCGCCGCGGTGCGCTCCAGGTCAGTGAGCACCGTGGCTTTCTGCACCCGGTCGCGCCCAAACTCGGCATCACGGTCCCGGTACGCAGGGAACCCTCCCAGTATCTCGCCCACCCAGTACCGCTCAGACCCCGCCACGTGGCGCAGCACAATCCCGATGGTATTGGCGAGTCCGGGGACGGTGCGGTTAACCTGCTCGTCGTCCAGCGGCGCGACCATCTCCACGATCTGCCGGTGGAGTTCCTCCAACACCTGCAGGTGCGGCGCCACATATGGGTCCATGCCTCACCCCGTCGTCAGATGCTTCTCCACGATCACCAGCCCGTCCGGACACCAGGGATGCGCCGCGAACGGGATCCGCAGGTCGTCAGCCGCACGGGGGTCGGACCCGAACAACGCCACGTGGGTGGCGCCGGCGCGACGGGCCCCTTCAACCACGGTCCCAAAGAGCGCCCGGCGGTGGGCGGGCGGCCCCGACAGCACCGAGATGACCACAGTGGACCCGCGCACCGCACGCCAGGCGATGCCCTCAGCAGGATCTCCTGCCCGTAGGACGCGGCGGTCCCTGATCAGCCCCCGCACCAGTTCGGGCACCACCCGACGGAACCGCCATCCCAGCGGCGCCAGCCCGCGCCAGGCCCTGATCTGTGGAGACGCTTGAAGCAGCGCGACCATCGCGCCCGTCTCGCCGGGCCCTGCAGGGGCGACCGGCACTTCTGGGGGGACGTCCAGAGGCCTGTGGGGGATCTGCGCCACCAGCACGGCGGCCTCGCAAGACCGCACAAATCCAGTACGCTCGGCCACGGCGAGCGCATCGTCGTCGCGGGCGGGCACCGCCGCCCGCACCGTGTCTGCGCCGTAGCGCCGGACGAGACCCTCCGCCTCGGCAATCAGCCTCCGCCCCAGCCCTCGGCCGCGGGCTCCCGGCTGGACCCACAGGCCCTCGAACCACGCCTCGGCGCGCCCCACGATGACGGCGTGCACCTCCCCCAGCACCTCGCCGCCCTCCCCAATGCGAACGGCCCGACCCGGTTCTTCAGCCCAGGACGCCCATTCGGCGGGCACGGCGCTCCGGCCCACCGGCACGGTATCGACCAGCGGTTCCACTACCGTCCTCACGCGAGCCTATCGCGGACGTGGGCTGGCGGCGGCCGACGTCCGAAACCGCGCCAGGTCGGCTAACAGCACACGGAGGGCTATCCAGATGAACACGCCCGCTGTGATCTGGCGAAAGAAAGCCAACAGGGCCCGACTGGCACCCGCCGCCTCCAGGTGCGCGGCGGCCAGGTGTCCGCCGTCCAACGGCAGGATCGGCGCGAGATTCGCCAAGCCGACGCTGAGGTTCACATCGCCGGCCGCACGGAGCAGCGTCGCCGGCCCGGCGGCGGAGGCCCGGGTCAGCATGGCCAGCGCCGCCATCAGGCCGCCGACCTCCACGCGGGACCGCTGCCCGGGTAGCGCGACCGGCGGCACAGGTCCGGCCAGCGCCCGGAGGGCCAGACCGGCTGCAATGTTGACCAGGGGGCCCGCCAGCAGCACGGGAATGCGGCGGGCGGGCGGCAGGCGATCGATCTCGATAGCGGCAAACCCGCCCAGGAGGATCGGCCGCAGCGAGACGTTGACCCCGCCCATCCGGCGCCGCGCGAGCACCGGCCCGAACCCCACGCCCACTTCCCGAACCGCCCCGCCCATGCGGCGGACCGCAATGGCGTGCGCCACTTCGTGGAGGAGGACCGTGCCGGTCAGCACACCCGCCGCAGGCAGCCACCGCGCCCAGCGCATCGGGGTCTTCGGTTACTCCTTCTCGTCCCGGGCCCGGATGCGGGCCACGGCGGTTACGCGGTCGCCTGCTTCCAGGCGCTTCACCGCCACGCCCTGCGCCTGCCGACCCTGGATGGCAATCTCCCTGACGGGGAAGCGATTGACAATCCCGTTGGCCGAGATGAGGAGCACTTCGTCATCTTCGTCCACCGCCCGCACCGCCGCCACCGGGCCGTTGCGCTTGGTGACCTTAATGTTGATGACGCCCATGCCGCCCCGGTGCTTGACGGGATAGCGTCCGAACGGCGTCCGCTTGCCGTACCCGTGCTCGGTGATCGTCAACAGGAACTGTCCCTCGCCGCTGTCGGCGACCCCGACCACCTGATCGTCCCCCCGCAGCCGGATCCCAATCACACCCCTGGCCGAGCGCCCCATCTCCCGCACCTGGCTGGCCCGGAAGCGGAGGGCACGCCCCTGACGGGTCGCCAGGGCGATCTCGGTGTCCTTCTGGATGTGTCGGACGCCGACCAGTTCGTCGTCGCGCCCCAGCGTGATCGCAAAGATTCCTGCCCGCTTGGCGTTGATGAACTCCATGAGCCCCGTCTTCTTGACCAGGCCGCGCCGGGTGGCCATGAACAGCCAGCCCGCCTCCTCGAAGGATCGCAGCGGGATGATGGCCGTGACGCGCTCCCCCTGGGCGACGGTGATCAGGTTGACCACCGGCAGTCCTCGCGCCGTACGGCCAGCCTCGGGAACTTCGTGGGCTTTCGTCCGGTAGACCTTGCCGCGGTTGGTGAAGAACAGCAGGAAGGCGTGGTTCGTCGTCACCGCGATGTGCTCGACCACGTCTTCTTCCCTGGTCGCGACGCCGGTGACGCCGCGGCCGCCCCGGCGCTGCAGCCGGTAGGTCTCCAGCGGCTGGCGCTTGACGTACGTATTGCGGGTCAGCGTGATGACCACATCCGCATCGGGGATCAGATCCTCCGCCTCGAACTCCTCGGCCTCGCGGCTGGTGATCTTCGTGCGGCGCGGATCCCCGTACTTCTCCTTGAGCGCCAGCAGGTCGTCCCTGATGGACGCCATGATCAACCGCGGCCGCGGCGACGTGGCGTCGGCCAGCATCTCCTCGAAGCGGGCGATATCCCTGAGGAGCCCCCTGTACTCAGCCTCGATCTTCTCCCGTTCCAGCGCCGTCAGACGCTGCAGCCGCATCTCCAGGATCGCGTCCGCCTGCGGCTCGCTGAGCTTGAAGACCTTCTGCAGACCCGCCCGGGCCGCCGGGACGTCTTTGGCCTTCCGGATCAGGGCGATGACCTCGTCCAGACGGTTCAGCGCGACTCTCAGTCCCTCCAGGATGTGCGCCCGGTCCTCCGCCCGCCGCAGCTCGAAGCGTGTGCGGCGGATCACGACGGTCCGCCGGTGCTCCAGGTAGTGTTCGAGCAGTTCCTTGAGTGTCAGTTGCTTCGGCGCACCGTCGACCAGCGCCAGCATCATGGCGCCGAAGGTCGTCTGCATCTGGGTGTGCTTGAAGAGCTGGTTGCGGACGATCTGGGGGTTGGCGTCCCGCCGCAGTTCAATGACCACCCGGAGGCCCCGCCGGTCGGATTCATCCCGCAGGTCCGAGATGCCCTGGAGTTTCTTCTGGCGGACCAGATCGGCGATGCGCTGCACCAGGGCCGCCTTGCTCACCATGAAGGGGATCTCGGTGACGACGATCGCCACACGGCCGCCCCGCAGTTCCTCGAAGGATGTCTTGGCCTGCACGGTCATGCTGCCCCGCCCGGTCGTATAGGCCGCCCGAATGCCGTCGCGACCCAGGATGACACCCCCGGTGGGGAAGTCCGGTCCCTTGACGATCTTCAGCAGGTCGTCGACGGACGTCTCGGGGTTGTCGATGAGCGCCACCAGGGCATCGATGACCTCCCCCAGGTTGTGCGGCGGGATGTTGGTCGCCATGCCGACCGCGATCCCGGCTGCCCCATTCATCAACAGATTGGGCAGACGCGACGGCAGGACCACCGGCTCCTTCAGGCTCTCGTCGAAGTTGGGAACGAAGTCGACGGTATCCTTGTCCAGATCGGCCAGCAGCTCCGCCGCAATCGCCGACAGCCGCGCCTCCGAGTACCGCATGGCCGCCGGCGCATCCCCGTCGATGCTGCCGAAATTCCCCTGCCCATCGACCAGCGGATAGCGGAACGACCACTCCTGCCCCATTCGGACCAGGGCGTCGTACACCGGCACGTCTCCGTGCGGGTGCAGTTTGCCCAGCACCTCGCCGACGATCCGGGCGCTCTTCCGGTGCGGGGCGTCGGGCCGCAGGCCGAGCTCCAACATGCCGTAGAGAATGCGACGCTGGACCGGTTTGAGACCATCGCGCACATCGGGCAGAGCCCGGCTGACGATAACGGACATGGCGTAGTCGAGGTAGGAGGACCGCATCTCCTCCTCGATACGGCGCGAGACGATCCTCAGATCTTCGGAGCCCATGCTGTGATCACGGAGGCACGCCTAGACGTCCAGGTTCCGGACGTCGCGCGCGTACTGGATGATAAACTGGCGGCGGGGCTCGACCTCTTCTCCCATCAGCGTCCGGAAGATCCGGTCCGCCTCCTCGGCGTCTTCCAGGTCTACGCGCAGTAACGTGCGCGTGGCAGGGTTCATGGTCGTCTCCCAGAGCTGCTCGGGGTTCATCTCACCCAGGCCCTTGTACCGCTGGACCTCGACCTTGACGCCTTTCCGCTCCAATGCCGATGTCAGAACCTGACGCTCCTCGTCCGAGTAGGCGTAGGTGCGTTCCTTCCCGTTCCGGATCAGGTAGAGAGGCGGCTGGGCAATGAAGACCTTCCCGTGCTCGATGAGCTGCCGCATGTACCGGTAGAAGAACGTCAGCAGGAGCGTGCGAATGTGGTTCCCATCCACATCGGCGTCGCACATGATGATGACCCGGTCGTAGCGGCGCTTCTCCAGCGAAAACTCGTCGCCCACGCCCGTGCCCAACGCCGTGATGATGGCGCGGATCTCCTCGTGGGCGATCATCCTGTCCTCCCGGGCCTTCTCCACGTTGAGGATCTTCCCCTGAATCGGCAGGATCGCCTGGAACTGCCGATCGCGGCCCTGTTTCGCGCTCCCCCCGGCGGATTCGCCCTCCACGATGTAGAGTTCGCAGAGGTTGGGGTCGCGCTCCACACAGTCCGCCAGTTTCCCGGGCAGCGTCCCGACCTCCAGCGCGCTCTTCCGCCGGACCAGCTCACGAGCCTGACGCGCGGCTTCCCGCGCACGGGCGGCTGTCAGGACCTTCGCAACGATCCGCCGGGCATCGCCGGGGTGCGTAATCAGGAACTCCTCGAGGGCATCCCCCACGACGGACTCGACGATGCCCTTGATCTCCGTGTTGCCCAGCTTCGTCTTCGTCTGTCCCTCGAACTGGGGTTCGGCCAGCTTGATGCTCAGGACCGCCGTCAGCCCCTCGCGCATGTCCTCTCCGGTCAGCGGGGGATCGCTGTCCTTCACCAACCCGGCGCGTTTGGCATGGTCGTTGATCGTACGGGTGAGCGCTGACCGCAGGCCCACCAGGTGCGTGCCGCCTTCCGTCGTGGGAATCGTGTTCACATAGGTCAGCACGTGCTCCACATAGGTGTCCGTATACTGCACGGCCACCTCGACCTCGACGCCGTCGCGCTCGCGCCTGGCATACAGGATGTCGGAGATCTTGCCGCGGTTGCGGTTGATGGCCGCGACGAGCTCTCTGATGCCCCCGTCGTGTTTGAGCGTCACCTTCCGACCGGTGCGCTCGTCCGCGAGGCGGATCTCGAGTCCGGCGTTCAGATAGGCGATGTCCTCGAGCCGTTTGCTGACCACATCGAAATTGAACTCGCTGGCGGTCATGACCTGAGCGTCGGGCTTGAAGGTGACCTTGGTCCCGGACGGTTGTACCGCTCCCCGGGAACTGGTCAGGGGACCGAGCACCTTGCCGCGAGCAAATCGTTGTCTATATGTCTTGCTATCTTTGTAAATCTCAACTTCCAGCCACTCAGAGAGGGCGTTGACCACGGATACACCAACGCCGTGGAGCCCGCCGGCAATCTTGTAACCGCCTCCCCCGAACTTTCCGCCGGAATGCAACGTGGTCAGCACGACCTCAACGGCCGGCTTCCCGATCTTGGGGACGTTGTCGACGGGAATACCCCGACCGTTGTCAATCACGGTGGCGCTCCCGTCCGCGTGCAGGAGGACCTCGATCCGGGTGCAGGCGCCAGCCAGCGCCTCATCCACCGAGTTGTCCACCACCTCGTACAGCAGATGGTGCAGACCGTCCGGCCCCGTACTGCCAATGTACATGGCCGGGCGCCGGCGGACCCCTTCGAGCCCTTCGAGCACCTGGATCTGCTGCGCGGTGTACCCGGGGGCTTCAGGCATTCACGGACACCCCACCGAAACAAATGGGCATACGCACCAACGCGCATGCCCGCACTCCAGTCTATCAGTCAGGGCGACGCCTGTCAACGGTGAAAACCCGCGTCCTGTCTATCTCCTGGCTGTTTTTCGCAGCCGGGGACGCGCCATCTTCTGGACGCGTCGTGCCACAGCCTCCGGCCCGATGACGACAGGAAACACCCCTCTGGTCGTGACAACGAGGGCGCGCGGCGGTGGCTCCCCGAGATGCCCTTGCACCGCACGTTCCGCCATCGTCGCCGAAGTCGCCCCCCGCCGGAACCGCCGCACATCCAGAATGGCCACCAGCTGCCGGACATCCACCACGACCTCTTCTCCAAGGTATACGAACATCGGACCCCTAACGAACCGGCCGGCGGTTCCGCTGATCTCCCGCCCTCGTCACTCCCCGCCACACGACGGGAATGATATCTGTCACTGCACCTTCCCCCACTTCCCGGGCCAATGCGCGCAGGATGGCCTCCCGGCGCAGGCGGATTTCCTGCCCGGCCGCGGGAGAATCCGCCCTCACGCGCAAACGCCCACCCCGCAACGCGACCGGGCTGGTGACCTCCGCCAGAACCCGCCCCACGACCCGCGGCCAGACCTCTTGAGATCGCCTCAGGCGCACCGCCGGTTGCAAACCCCAGGTGCGTGCGACCGCCTTCAGGATATCGCGGAGGGGAACGACCATTCGCCTTCCAGAAGCGTTCCGGCCTCAACCCGAAACGCCTGCACCGGACGGGCCAACGGCGGCAGGGTTGTCGCCGTAACAAGCGTCTGGCCTTCGTCCTGCGCGTCCAGAAACTTCCTCTGCCGTTCCGGGTCAAGTTCGGCCAGCGCGTCATCCAACAAGAGCACCGGTCTGACTCCCATCTCTGCCGCCATCACTGCCCGCTCTGCCAGGCGCACAGCAAGCGTGGCCGTCCTCCACTGGCCCTGCGATCCGTGGGCGCGCAGCGGGACCCCGCCCAGGAGGAATTCCACTTCATCCCTGTGGGGCCCGCTCAGCGTGACTCCCCGCTGATATTCATCGGCACGCATCCGCTCAAGTTCCGCCCGGGCGTGCGCCGCTCGCTCTTCGTCGGTTGAACCCTGCCACGAGGGTCGGTACACAACTTCCAGGTTTCCCCTACCACCGAACCGTTCGAACCACGCCGTCGCGTGCGGCCCGATCCGCCGCACATGGTCGGCCCGCCGGGCGGTAATGCGAACCCCCAGCGCCACCAACTGCGCGTCCCACGGCTCCAGCCCATCGCCCCTGCGCCGTCGTAGTTCCGCATTCCGCTGGACCACCACGCGATGGTACCGGTGCAACGCGAAGAAATACGCCGGGCTCAATTGCGAGAGCGATCCATCCAACAGGCGCCGCCGGACGCCGCCCGGTCCGCGCACGAGATCCAGGTCCCACGGGCCCGCCACCACGACAGGGAGCCTCCCGAGCACCGCTCCTCTCGGCATCTCCACACCGTTCACCCGCATTCGAATGACCGTGCGTTCCGCCTCTCGGTTCACAGTTACCTCGAGTTCCTCATCGCGCCCTCGTCGCGCTACCTGAGCGCGTACCCGGGTCGCCCTACTCCCATGGCGGATGACCTCTCCTTCGTGCGCGGTCCGGTGCGACCGTCCGGTTGCCGCCAGATACACGGCCTCCAGCAGGTTCGACTTCCCCTCGCCGTTTCCACCCATGAACACAGTGATTCCACCCGCCAGATGCACATCGGCGCGGATATAGTTGCGAAAGTCAACAAGCCCCAACCGCCGGAGGTACGCCACGCTTGCCCTCGATCACAATCAGCGCCGGGCCGCCCTGCACCGTCACATGATCGCCCGCCCGTATTTTGCGACCGCGCCGCTTCTCCACGTGTCCGTTGACCAAAACGCGCCCGTCCGCGATCAGCATCTTGGCCTCGCCGCCGGTGTTGACTATGCCGGCCCACTTGAGCAGGGCGCCCAGCGCAATACTCTCGCCCTGTATGGGGACGTACCATCTACGCGGCAACGCGAACCGGCGCCAGCACGTACGTGTACTCGCCCTGTCCTGCCGGGCGGAGGACTCCGGGACTCAGCGGCCCAGTCAACTCCAGCACGAGCTCGTCCGTTTCGAGCACCGACAGACAATCAATCAGGTAACGCGCGTTGAACGCCGTCGCCACCGGCTCGCCTTCAACGCCCACAGCTATCCGCTCTTCGGACCGTCCGTATTCTGGGGT
Organism: Candidatus Fervidifonticultor octavus; assembly: GCA_031459655.1. Lineage (GTDB taxonomy): Bacteria > Sysuimicrobiota > Sysuimicrobiia > Sysuimicrobiales > Humicultoraceae > Fervidifonticultor_A > Fervidifonticultor_A octavus_A. Next base: position 11,746 of record JAVKID010000016.1, read on the forward strand.
ATTGGAGGCCAAAATCAGCGTCTCATCCTGCGTCTGAAGCCGGATGACATTGGCCGAGTCTCGCGCTGTCAACGCGACCCGCCGTACCGCCGCCAGGAAACGCTCGGTGCCGATCGTCACCCGCTGCTTGTAACTCTGAGGAATCACCTGCTGATAGTTCGGAAACGGACCCGGAATGAGCCGACTGATCACGCGCGCCGTCGGCATGGTAAACAGGATCTGGTTTTCCGCCAGCGAAATTTCCACCCCACCTTCCACACCGGTGAGCGCCCGCGCCAATTCGTGCATCGTTTTGGCCGGGACGATCACACCGACCTTCTGCGTTGCAGCTTTCGCAAGACCGCCAATGCGCAACGCAAGCCGTCCGCCATCCGTCGCCACCAATCGTATTTCCTTGCCGTCCAGAACCAGATACAGGCCTGTCAGAAACACCCGCGTTTCATCGGTCGAAACAGCGAATGCCGTCTGCTTCACCATGGTGCGCAGCAACCCGCTGTCGACACTGGCCACCGGGGCCGCCTCCGGTTCCGGCATCAGGGGGAAATCCGCGGCCGGTAGCCCCATCAGATCATACGTAATGGTCTCGCACAGCACTTTGACTTCCGTACCGTTCTCCGCCACCGTAATCTGCACATCCGCCGGCGGCAGATTGGTAACAATCTCGGTAAACAACCGCGCCGGCAGTGTGATGGCTCCGCCATGCACGATCCTCGCCGGCACCTCGGTTTGAATCCCGTGATCAAGATCTGTAGCCGCCAGTTTGATTGTCTCTCTTCGCGTCTCCAGCAAAATATTGCCCAAGATGGGCATGGTCGTTCGCGTGGAGACAGCCCGACCAACTAGTGCTACCGCTTTGTTGAGCTGATCCTGCCCACAGGTAACCTGCATACACTACTCCTTCTCTCCCTATTCTAAAGAAAAACTAGTCATCGTAATACTCAGCGTGGAGAAGGCGGAAAAGCGCCGAAAGGTGCGCAGGAACTGGGGTGGAGCCGTATCGGAATGCTGTGTAACTTGTGGACTCGATGGGGATCCCAGACGGTGTGCGGCGCGAGGCCCTGAGGAACGCGCAGGCGTGCACAGCTTATCCTACCTGTCGTTGCAGGTCTTCCATGAGGCGTTTGAGGCTGGCTGCCAGATGGGCATCGCGTCGCAGAGCCTCTCGGACCCGCTGGCACGCGTGCATGACGGTGGTGTGGTCGCGGCCGCCGAACTCTTCGCCGATGCGGGGCAGGGATGCATCGGTAAGTTCTCGAGCAACGTACATGGCCACCTGCCGCGGAAACGCCACGCCCTTGGTGCGGCGTTTGGCGCGCATCTCTTCGACACGGATGCCGAACAGTTCGGCGACGACGGTTTGAATGGCGGAAATGGTCACCACACGGGTTCGAGTGGCCGGCAGTAGGTCGCGCAGCACATCGCTGGCGAGCTCGGCGTTAATAGGCGACCGGGTGAGCGACGCATAGGCGACCACGCGTACCAGAGCCCCTTCGAGCTCGCGGATGTTGGTAGGAATGCGCTGAGCAATGAACTCGGCGACCTCGTCAGGAAGGGAAATGCCGTCGAGTTCGGCTTTCTTGCGGAGAATGGCGATGCGGGTTTCGAGGTCGGGCGGCTGGATATCAGCGATGAGCCCCCATTCGAACCGGCTGCGTAGACGGTCTTCCAGGGTGGGAATTTCCTTGGGAGGCCGGTCTGAGGAGATGATGATCTGGTGGTTGGCTTCGTGAAGCGTGTTGAACGTGTGGAAGAACTCTTCCTGGGTCCGTTCTTTGCCGGCGAGGAACTGAATGTCGTCGATGAGGAGGACGTCGACGTTGCGGTAACGCTGGCGAAATTCGACGGTTTTGTCATCGCGAATGGAGTTGATCAACTCATTGGTGAACTTTTCGCTGCTGACGTAGGCAACGCGGAACGTGCCTGAAGCCAGGACGAGATGTCCGATGGCCTGGAGGAGATGCGTTTTCCCCAACCCGACGCCGCCGTAGATGAACAGGGGGTTGTAGGCTCGTGCAGGAGCCTGGGCGACAGCCATGGCGGCGGCGTGGGCGAATCGGTTCCCGGCGCCCACCACGAATGTCTCGAACGTGTACTTTGGCGACAGGTGGAGTCCTTCCGGCACTCGAAGCCCCGCTGGCGGCGCGGGAGGCACGCGGAGTGGCGGCGCTGGCGTGGGGGGCGCCTCGGCGACGGTGATGCGGACATCAACGGCTCGCCCGACGGTGGCCTGAAGGGCGTTTCGAACCATGGCGAGCAGACGTTGCTCCACCCAGTCCTTGGCGAACCGGTTGGGCACCGCAAAGACGAAAACGTCCCCGTGGAGACTGATGGGTCGCATGACCTTGAGAAACGATTCCAGAGTGGGTTTGTTCAATTGGTGTTCGATCCGCTGGAGAGTCTCAGTCCAAATTTCAGAGGGGGAAACTTCGATCGACACGGTGTGCTCCTTTCCTTGGGTGTCCCCGAGCGCTGTGGGTAGGCGGCTACGCTTTGAAAACCACGTCCAGGAACGCGATGCCTTCCTCGGTCAGCGTACGCTTGCCGCGGCCTTTCCCAGTGATCAACCCAAGAGATTGAAGCGCCTGAAGCTCACGGTACGCGGTGCTGTGGCTGATGTCGAGTTCTTTAGCGACGGTCGTCGGACCTGCGGCTCCCAGTTCGGCGATCAGCAGCAGGACTTTCTTCTGACGGGGCGTCACTTCGGGGTGACGGCGGACGGGCGCATCTGGAGACGCAGGCGCGGGTTGCGAGGCGTCGCGTCGCACGCTGAGCGTGACCACCGTGCCGTGGACCAGGTTGTCTTCAATGGTCAACGACCCGCCCAGAAACGACATCTGTTCCTTGGCGACGGGCAGGCCACTACCGACGCCGCGGATGTACCGACGCATTTCAGCGGTAGCGGTGGAAAAGCCGGGGAGCAGCGCGTGCTCCTTGTCGGCGATCCCGGGCCCTTGGTCGGCGATACGGATCGTGTTCCCGTCGTCCAGGATCGTGATGGTCGCGTTGCGGAAATACGCGTGGATGAGGTTTTCCAGAACTTCGCGGATGACGACATACGGAACACGCCCACCGCGCTCTCGGGATACTGCGTAGGTGCGGGCGGCCAGCTCCCCGACGAGCGAGTGAAAGTCCTCCCCGCGCAACGAACTGACCTGCGGGGCGGCCAGGGACGAGTCGTAGACTGCCAATCGCACCTCCGGGCCTTCGTCGCCGTCGGGCAGCAGAGTGCCCCGCTGCTCTTCGATCAGCCGCGCGATCAGTTCTCGTATCGACATGGTGTTCCTGGCGCGTGCAGAGGATAGTTGGCCGCACCGGTTGGGACTCCTACCGGAGAGGCCTCTCGGGGCTGACTTTTCACGCCAACCCCCGGGCGGTCAGCGGCGTGGCATCCCTGTGGATAACGCGGGGCGGCTAGAGGAGGGTTTCGGGATCTTTGCCGGTTTTCCTCTTTCGGTAGCCTCCTGCCCAAACCCTTGCTGGGGGCCGATTCTGGCGGTTATCCACAGGTGTGGAGAACTCTGTGGATAGCGGCGGACCGTCTGGGAATAACTTGAGCGACGGAGATCCGTGGCCGGGTGGTGCGTGACGACGCGACGGCACGGTGACGGCGCAGAATGTGGACAAAACGGCGGGTTGCCCACAGGCTGCTCACAGCAGGGTACGGGGGAGAGGCAAGTGGGGTCAGCGCTACGCCTGAGCGCGTCCGGCCGTTGCTGGGCTCCGGGGGCTGTGTTATAGTAGGCCGTGCGCTGGAGGAGGTTGGGTGAAACGTACCTATCAACCCAAGAAGCGCCCGCGCAAGCGGGTGCACGGGTTTCGGGCCAGAATGCGCACGCCCGGAGGCCGGCGTACGTTGAAACGCCGTCGCGCCAAGGGGAGGCACCGGCTGACCGTTTCCGGGTAGCGGATGGCATCCGCACGCCTGCTCGGGCGGCTCTCGAAGGAGCACGACTTCCGCCGCGCCTATCGCGAAGGACTCCGTTGCTCGACAGCGCTTCTGGTGCTCTATGCGCGCCTTGATCAGCACCGTGGGGTTCGCTTGGGACTGGCTGTCGGTCGACGCGTCGGACGCGCGGTGGTGCGGAACCGGTTGCGACGCCGGTTGCGGGAGGCCGTGCGCGAGGTCTGCGGCCAGGTTCGCCCCGGGGTGGATCTGGTGATCGTACCGCGCGCGTCGGCTGCGTCGGCTGCGCCTGCCAACCTCCGCGCGGCGATCCGGCAGGCGCTTGAAGCGGCGAGGTTGCTGGGGGATGGTTCGGAGGACGGATAGCCCCATCACGCGCGTGTTGCTGGCACTGATCTGGGCGTACAGGCGGTTTCTCTCACCGTTCCTTCCCCGTGTGTGCCGGTACTTCCCGTCCTGTTCTGCCTATGCTACAGAAGCGATTGAGCGTCACGGTCCAGTGCGCGGGATCTGGCTGGCTGTGCGCCGTATCCTCCGGTGTCACCCGCTGCACCCGGGCGGGTACGATCCGGTTCCCTGAGGGGGAGCCCGCGTGATTGCTCCCATCGCCCAGGTCCTTGGCGATGTGCTCCGGTTCTTCTATCACCTGACGGGGAGCTGGGGGTGGGCGATTGTCCTGCTCACGGTGGTCGTCAAGCTGGTCTTGCACCCGCTGACGCGCAAACAGCTCAAGTCCATGAAGGTCATGCAGGCGCTGGCGCCCCAGATCGAAGTGCTGAAGCGCAAGTACGGCAAGGACCCTCGCCAGTTCAACATCGAGGTCATGAACCTCTACAAGGCCAACAAGGCCAACCCGCTGGGCGGGTGCCTCCCGATGCTCCTCCAGCTGCCGGTTCTGTGGGCCCTGTTCGCACTGCTGCGGGAACCCCTGTTCTACGACGCCATGTCGTTCTGGATCGTCATCGAGAAAGGCTATTCAGCGCAACTTGCCGAGGATCTGTGTACGACCGCGCGGATCTGTTCGGGGTTCGCCGGTCTGAGCCTGGCTACCTCTCCAACCTTCGATGTGATTCGTCGGTTCCCGCTCTATGCGCTGATCCCGATCCTGACCGGGCTGACCACGTTCCTACAGCAGCAGATGTCCATCACCGACCCGCAACAAGCGAGGATGTTCATTTTTATGCCGATTATCTTGGCGTGGTTTTCGCTTCAGTTTCCCACGGGCCTCTCGGTGTACTGGATCGTCTCGACGGTGGTCTACTTGGTCGAATACCTGAGCGTGGTCGGGAGGCCCAAGCGGGTAGGTGTTGCGCCCTCGAGGGGCCGCCGCGCAAGGACGCGGCTGCAACATCAGGAAAGTCCCGGACAGGGCCGTGAGCGCAGTTGAAGGAACAGGACGCACCGTTGAAGAGGCCGTAGAGAGCGCACTCCGGGTCCTCGGGGTGGGGCCCGACCAGGTCGACGTCGAGGTTCTCGAGGAACCGCGTCCTGCGATCCTCGGGTTTGGCGGCCGCGGTGCGCGCGTGCGCGTCACCCCAAGAGCGTCGCCTGCGGAGGCAGCCAGAGAATTCGCTCTGACCGTCCTTGCCCTCATGGGGTATTCGGCATCCGTGCGCGTGAACGAGGGCCCCGACACCCTGACGGTGGAAGTGGACAGCCGTCCGGCTGGGATTCTCATCGGTAGGCGAGGCCGGACGCTGGATGCGTTGGAGTTGCTGCTGGCAGTCTATCTCCAGCGGCGCTATGGGCAGAAGACCTCCGTGCTCGTGGACACGGCCGGCTACCGGAAGCGTCGTGAGGCGGTGTTGGTTGCCGAGGCGCACCGCGCTGCCACGACGGCTCTCCGCGAGAAACGACCCGTACCCCTTGAACCGATGGATCCCCGGGAGCGACGGACTGTCCACCTGGCGCTTCGCGGGCATCCTGGGGTCACGACGATCAGCGAAGGCGAAGAAGAACTCCGGCACGTCGTGGTCGTTCCCATGGTCGGGAAGTCGGCAGGGCAGACGACTGGTCTCGAGGGGCCAGGATCGACCGACGAGACCTGAGTGCTCACCTGGTCCGCCTCCGTGCGGGGGCTTCGGACCTGGGGCTGGTTCTTTCCCCACAGGCCCTCCGGCAGTTCGAGCGCTACCTTGAAGAGATCCGCCGGTGGAGTCGGCGGCTGAACCTCACAGCCGCGACAGACGACCACGAGATCATCTCGCGGCATTTTCTTGATTCGCTGGTTCCGCTCGGGGTGTTGCGCTTTCCGGATCGCTGCGATGTCGTCGACGTGGGCTCGGGCGCGGGCTTCCCAGGCGTTCCGATCAAGATCGCTCGTCCCGACCTCCATGTGACGCTCATCGAGGCTTCCAGGCGGCGCGTGGCGTTTCTCGAGCACGTGCGCAACATCCTGGTTCTGGACAATCTGCGTGTCGAGTGGGGCCGCGCGGAGGTCCTGGCGCGCCAGCGGGGATTCCGCGAGGCCTTCACGATCACCGTTGAGCGGGCCGTGGCCCGACTTGCCGTGTCGGTTGAACTGTGCCTTCCGCTCCTGCGGGTGGACGGGCAGGCGGTCCTGCTCAAGGGCCCGGCGGTTCTCGGTGAACTACGGGTGGCCGAACCGCTGATTGGCGTCCTTGGCGGGTCGGTTGAGAACGTCACCCGCCGCGTTCTTCCCGACGGCGAGCACGAGAGCGTCGTAGTGGTGCTGCGCAAGAGGACGCCCACGCCGGTTGGCTTCCCCAGAGCCGCGAAGCGGCTGGGCAGGCCGCCGTGAGCGGGGGTCTCTGCCTGCCACGGGGCACGGCGGGAAGAATCCGGGTCTGTGCCGAATGATCCTCCGAGGAACGTGCGGCGCGTTGTTGCCATTGCCAACCAGAAGGGCGGCGTGGGCAAATCCACGACCGCCGTCAATCTCGGCGCCTGCCTGGCGGCCGCCGGGTGCAGGACGCTGCTTGTCGATCTGGATCCTCAGGCCAATTCGACCAGCGGCCTCGGCATCGATCGGGATCAGATCCGCAAGACGATGTACGACGTTCTGTTGAACGGGGTGGATCTGACCGAGATCATCCTCCCGTCGCCGGTTCCAGACCTGGACGTAGCGCCCAGCACCGTGCACCTCGCCGGCGCCGAGGTGGAGCTGGCGGGCGTGGAGGGTGCCGAGGTCCGGCTCAGAGGGGCGCTGGAGCCCGTGGACTACCCCGATGTGCTGCTGGACTGCCCCCCCTCTCTGGGGCTGTTGACCGTCAACGCGCTGTCTGCGGCCACTGAAGTGCTCATCCCGATCCAGTGCGAGTACTACGCCCTGGAGGGCCTCAAGCAGCTGCTCTATTCCATCGAACTTGTGCGCCGGCATGCGAATCCGTTGCTGGAGATAGGCGGTGTCTTGCTCACCATGTACGATTCGCGGACCAACCTTTCAGACCAGGTGGCGGCCGAGGTCCGTCGGTTCTTTGGGGACCGGGTCTACGACGCGGTGATTCCGCGAAGTGTGCGGCTGGCCGAGGCGCCCAGCCATGGGAAACCCATCACTCTCTACGACCCGACCTCGCGAGGCGCCCAGGCCTACCACGCCCTAGCCCAGGAGGTGATCGCCCGTGGCCGACAGCCCTCTGCGGCCTCTTGATGGGGAAGGTCAGCCAAGAGGATCGGGACAGCCCGGTGTGCGTCGTGCCCTTGGCCGGGGGCTCGGTGCGCTCATTCCCGGTGCCGATCTCGCGCGGCATCAGGGCGTTGTCGAGATCCCGGTGGATCGGATCCGACCCAACGCCCTGCAGCCCCGCTTGGCATTTGGCAGCGAGCCTCTGTCGGAGCTGGAGGCCTCCATCCGCGAGCACGGGGTCCTCCAGCCCGTGTTGGTCCGGCCCGCTGGAGGTGAGTACGAGTTGGTGGCGGGTGAGCGCCGATGGAGAGCCGCCGCTGCCGCCGGCCTCAGGACCATCCCGGCCATGGTCCGCCACCTGGACGACCGCAGCGCTCTTGAGGCCGCCCTGGTCGAAAATCTGCAGAGGGAAGACCTGGGTCCCCTGGAACGTGCGCGCGCCTACAGGCGATTGATCGAAGACTTCGGGATGAGCCAGGAAGACGTCGCCAGACGGGTCGGCCGGAGTCAACCTTCCGTGGCCAACACCCTCAGGTTGCTCTCGCTCCCTGGGGAGGTGCAGGCGTCTCTGGAGGCCGGCAGGATCAGCGAAGGGCACGCCAGGGCCTTGCTGACCGTTCAGGACCATGGGCGGATCCTGGAAGTGTGGAAGCAGGTGGAGACCAAGGGGCTGTCGGTCAGGGCGACAGAGGCGGCAGCGCGGCGTGCCTCTATTTCACGTGAAATACGACGGCGTCGGGACCGAGGCGTTAGCAGTCAAGTTCTTATTATTCAACAATCTCTTAAGGATAGATTCGGTACACCGATCAGGGTAGACGTAAAGCGAAATGGACGTGGAGAGATTCGTATTACTTTCTTCTCTATTCATGATCTTGAGCGTCTGGTGGATCTCCTGATGGGTCCCCGGGAAACACCGAGATGACGGATCCCGCTGTTACCCTGCCATCCCGCGAGGCTGCCTGGGCCCTCCTCTGCGAGTGGACTCCCAACGCCAACCTCCGCAAGCACATGCTGGCGGTGGAAGCAGCCATGCGCAGTTACGCCCGGCGGTTTGGCGAGGACGAGCACCTGTGGGGGCTGGTCGGGTTGCTCCATGACCTGGACTATGAGCGCTATCCCTCTCAGGAGGCAGGGCACCCCTTTCGCGGGGTCGCGCACCTTCGGTCGCTCGGCTATCCCGAGGTGGTCTGCCGGGCGATCCTCTCGCACGCCGATTATTCCGGCGTCCCCAGACAGTCCAGGATGGAGCACGCCCTGCATGCCTGCGACGAACTGACCGGGTTCATCGTCGCTGTAGCGCTCGTGCGGCCTTCCCGAAGCCTGCACGAGGTCGATCCGCCGGCGGTGCGCCGCAAGATGAAGGACAAGGCATTCGCCCGCGCGGTGAACCGCGACGAACTCGTGCGCGCCGCCGAGTCGCTGGGCGTGCCCTTCGACGAGCACGTGGCGGTCGTCGTTGAGGCGATGCGAGGGATCGCCGACGAACTGGGTCTGGGCGGCAGGCCTGGGGAGCCGGGCGCCTGAGCGACGGCGGCGCACAGAGCCGGCCGGGGCAGTCGGGATGCAGGGGACCATTGTCAACACCGTGGCCGTGCTCGCCGGGGGATCCGTCGGTCTGCTGCTGCGGCGGCGTATTCCGGATCGGATGCGCGAGACCGTCATGATGGGCATCGGACTGGCCACGCTGCTCATCGGGATGCAGATGGCCCTGCAGACACAGAACGTCCTGGGCGTGATCGTGAGTCTGGCCGCGGGCGGCGTGATCGGCGAAGCCCTCCACCTTGAGGACGGCATTGAGATCCTCAGCCGCTGGGCCGAGCGACACGTGGGGGGAGCGGGCGAGACGCAGACGAGCGCGACGGCCTTCGTGACGAGCAGCCTGCTGTTCTGCGTTGGGCCGATGACCGTGCTGGGGGCGATTCAGGACGGGCTGGGGCAGCCTCCTGTGCTGCTCTATACGAAATCGATGCTGGACGGCATCTCGGCAGTCGCCATCGGGGCGGCGTTGGGGGCGGGGGTGCTCCTGTCTGCCGTCACGGTGTTCGTCTATCAGGGCGCGATCACCCTGGCCGCCGGCGCGCTGCAGGGCGCGCTGTCACCCGCCATGACGCGGGAACTCACGGCGACCGGCGGCGTGCTGATCGTCGGGTTGGGCCTGGGTATCCTGCAGATCCGGCGGATCCGCGTGGGCAATCTGGTACCGGCCCTGGCGGTGACCGTGGTGCTCGAGGGGGTCGCGCCGTGGGTCTCCCACCTCGCGCGGGCATTGGGGTGGTGAGGACAGGAGTCTTCCGCGCGATCGTGGAAGACAAATCCTTGGTCCCGGAGGCGAGAGTAGGCGATGCCCGCAGGTCTTGATCCCCTCACCCCGCTGATTCCGTACGTCCTGCTCCTCAACGTGGCGCTGGCGGCTCTGGTGGTCGTCCTCGTCTTGCGTCTGCGCACGGTGGCGCGGCGGATGGCCTCCGCCGGCGCCGACCCCACGGTCATGGAGCGCCTGGAGTCCGTCGGGCGGGAACTGGCTGTGGTGTCCCGGCGGCTCGACCATCTTGCCGGTCGGACGGAGAAACTCGCCGAGCAGGCGGCGCGCGCCCTGCAGCGCGTGGGCCTCGTCCGCTACGACGCCTTCAAGGATATGGGCGGCCATCTGAGCTTCACCGTCGCGCTGTTGGACGCTCGGCGGGACGGCATCGTTCTCAGCGTCCTGAACGACCGCGACGGAGCCCGGGCTTACGCAAAGCCAGTGAGGGCAGGCCGCTCGACGTTTGCGCTGTCGGAAGAGGAGCAGCGCGCCATCGCGGAGGCGTGAGGACGGCGCGGCGATGGTGTTCAGAGACCGGCGTGATGCAGGCCGTCAACTGGCCGCCGCCCTGGCGCACCTGCGCGACCGCCGTCCCTACGTGCTGGCGGTCCCCCGCGGCGGCGTGGTGATCGGTCGCGAGGTGGCCGATTCCCTCGGGGCGCCCATTGACGTCATCGTCCCCCGCAAGCTGCGCGCCCCCTTCAACCCTGAGTTGGCCATCGGCGCGGTCGCGGAGGGTGGCGCGGTGTTCGTCGATGAGGAGATTGCCCACGGCGTCCCTCAGGCCTATCTGGACCAGGAGATCCAGGCGCAGCGCGCTGAGATCGCCCGGCGGATCCAGGTCTACCGGGACGGCCGGCCGCTGCCGTCGATGGCCGGTTACACCGCCATCGTCACCGACGACGGGATCGCGACCGGGGCGACCATGGTCGCCGCGCTGCGCGCCGCGCGGGCCCTGGAGCCCTCGCACCTGGTGGTGGCCGTTCCCGTGGCGCCTCCCGAGGGTGTGGGGCGGCTGGCCCGCGAAGCGGACGAGGTGGTCTGCCTGGCCACTCCGTCCCTGTTCCATGCGGTCGGGCAGTTCTACGAGGACTTCCGGCAGATCGAGGACGACGAAGTGACCGGCCTGCTGGCCGCCCGGAGCCGGTCGGGGGAGGGTTGATGGAAGGCGAGCCGACCCTGCGTCGCACCCCGCTCTACGACGCCCACCGCGCTGCGGGCGGTCGCATGGTGGCGTTTGCCGGGTGGCTGTTGCCGGTGCAGTACACCGGGATCACCGAAGAACACCAGGCCGTGCGGACCCATGCCGGCCTGTTCGACGTTTCGCACATGGGCGAGATCCGTATCGACGGCCCGCAGGCACTGTCGGCCGTCCAGCGCCTGATCACCAACGATGCAGCGCGTCTCACCGTGGGATCGGGGCTGTACTCGCCCATGTGCCTGCCATCGGGAGGCATTGTGGACGACCTCACGGTGTTCCGGGTCGACGAGCAGGTCTACCTCCTGGTGGTGAACGCGGCCACCTGTGCCAAAGACCTGGCATGGATCCGCGAACACGCCGGGACGGCGGCCGTTCGCGACGTGTCGGAGGAGGTCGCCCTGCTGGCGCTGCAGGGGCCTCGGGCTGAAGCGGTCCTGGCCGATGCGAGCGGCCACCGGTTTGATCGTCTGCTGGCGTTTCACATGGCCTTCGACGTCCCGCTGGCCGGTGTACGCACGACGGTGTCCCGCACCGGCTACACGGGGGAAGACGGGTTCGAGATCGCGTGCGCCTGGGAGGAGGCGCTGCGGGTCTGGGCGGCCCTGTTGGAGGCCGGGCGCCCGCACGGCGTGGTGCCGGCCGGACTGGGTGCGCGGGATACGCTGCGGCTCGAAGCCGGGTTCATGCTCTACGGGCAGGACATCGACGAAACCACGTCGCCCCTGGAGGCTCGGCTGGGGTGGACGGTGAAGTTCGATAAGGGGGACTTCATCGGTCGCGAGGCGCTGGTCCGGCAGCGGGCCGAGGGCCCGAAGCGGCGGCTGGTGGGTTTCGACGTGGCGGACCGGACGATTCCCCGCCACGGGTGCGCTATCTGGAGCGGGGCGCGGCGGATCGGCGAGGTGACCAGCGGCACGTTCGCTCCGACGTTGCGCCGGCCGATCGGCATGGGCTACGTCTCTGTGGAAACGGCCGCAGCGGGGACGCGTATCGAGATCGACGTCCGGGGGAAGAGGGCGCAGGCCCAGGTGGTGCGACTCCCGTTCTACCAACGCGCCCGGTCGGGGGCAGCGAGGTGAGGCATGTATCCGGATGACCGGCGGTACACGCGCGAGCACGAGTGGGCCAAGCGGGAGGACGGCCGCGTCCGCATCGGCGTGACCGCGTTCGCCGCCGAGCGGCTCAGCGATGTGGTGTTCATTGAACTGCCGAAGGTCGGGACAGAGGTGCGGGCTGCGGAGCCCTTCGGCGTCGTGGAATCGGTGAAGGCCGCCAGCGACCTGTACGCGCCGGTCTCGGGACGGGTGGTCGATGTGAACCAGGCGTTGATCGACAACCCGGAGCTCATCAACCAGGATCCCTACGGCGCCGCGTGGATGATCGTGATCGAACCCACCGCCGGCGCCGACTGGGACCAGCTCCTGGATGCCGACGCGTATGCGCGCCTGGTGGGATCGGAGGCCGAATGAACGAAGCCGTCGCGTGGCGTCCCCATAAGTACCTGCCGATGACGGCCGAGGACCGCGCAGAAATGCTGCGCGTCGTCGGTCGGGCGTCCATTGAGGAACTGTTCGAGGACATCCCGATCGAGGTCCGCCTGCGGCGGCCGCTGGCGCTGCCACCCGCGCTCTCCGACGCCGACCTGCTGGCCCACCTGCGCGGCCTCGCCGAGCGCAACGGCGACGCCGACCGACTGGTCTGCTTCCTGGGCGGGGGGGCCTACGACCACGTCATCCCCAGCGTGGTCTGGCACCTGGCCGGCCGCGCGGAGTTCTACACCGCCTACACCCCCTACCAGGCGGAGGTCATGCAGGGTGAACTGCAGGCCGCCTACGAGTACCAGACGATGATGTGCGAACTGACCGGCATGGATGTGGCCAACGCCTCGATGTACGATGGCGCCAGCGCGGTCGGTGAAGCCGCGGTGATGGCCCGCGACCTGACCCGGCGCGACGAGATCGTCGTCTCGTCAGCGGTCCACCCGTACTATCGGGAAACCCTGCGGACCTACACGCGACACCTGGACATCGAGGTCCGGACGATCCCGCACCGTCACGGCCTGACGCCGGCTGCCCAGGTGGCTGAGACGATCGGCCCGCGCACCGCCGCGGTGATCGTCCAGTCGCCCAACGTGTTCGGGTGTGTGGAAGACGGCCCCGGCCTGGCGGCGGCGGCCCACGAGGCCGGCGCGCTGTTCGTGGCGGCAGTGGCCGAGCCGATCAGCCTGGGCCTGCTAGTCCCGCCGGGCGCCTACGGCGCCGACATCGTTGCCGGCGAAGGGCAGCCGCTGGGTAATCCCCTCAACTTCGGGGGGCCCTACCTGGGCATGCTGGCCACGCGGGACCAGTTCGTGCGCCGGATGCCGGGACGCCTGGTCGGCATGACGACCGACCACAGCGGCCGCCGCGGGTTCGTGCTCACCCTGCAGACCCGCGAGCAACACATCCGGCGGGAGAAGGCGACCAGCAACATCTGCACCAACGAGGCCCTCAACGCGCTGGCCGCGGCGGTCTACATGGCGGCGCTGGGACCGCAGGGCATCCGTCGGGTGGCCGAGGTGAACGCCCGGCGCGCGCACTATGCGAAGACGCGGCTGTGCGCGGTTCCGGGCGTCCGCCCGGCGTTTGCGGCACCGGTTTTCAACGAGTTCGTCCTGCGGACGCCCGTCCCCCCAGAGGACCTCAACGCGCGCCTCCTCGACCGCGGCATCCTGGGCGGTCTGGCGCTGGGCCGGTGGTACCCCGACCTGGCCGACGGCTGGCTGGTGTGTGTGACCGAGGCACGCAGCCGCGCCCAGATCGACGCCCTGGCCGACGCGGTGGCGGAGGTCGTCCGGTGAGCGCCGCCCTGATCTTCGAACTCAGCGTCCCGGGCCGCATCGCGGTCTCGCTGCCCGATCCCGACGTCCCGGAGGTCCCGCTGGAGGAAATCGTCGGCACCCACCTGCGCCGGGACCCGCCGGCGCTCCCGGAGGTCAGCGAGCCGGACCTGGTACGCCACTACACACGGCTCTCCCAGCGCAACTACGCCGTCGACGTGGGGTTCTACCCGCTGGGCTCGTGCACCATGAAGTACAATCCGAAGCTCAATGAGGATGCCGCGCGGTTGCCGGGGTTCGCGCGGCTGCACCCCAACACCCCCGTCGACCAGGCCCAGGGCGCCCTGGAACTGCTGTGGCACCTGGAGCGGATGCTGTGCGAGATCAGCGGGATGGACCGGGTGACGTTCCAGCCGTCGGCCGGCGCCCACGGCGAACTGACCAGCCTGATGATGATCCGTGCCTACCACGAAGATCGGGGCGAACGGCGGACGCGCGTGATCGTCCCCGACTCGGCCCACGGGACCAATCCGGCGTCGGCCGCCATGTGCGGGTTCCAGGTGGTCACCGTCCCCAGCGATGCCCGCGGGAACATCGACCGCGACGCGCTGCGCCGCGTGGCGGATACCAGCGTGGCGGCCCTGATGCTGACCAATCCCAACACCCTGGGGCTGTTCGAGGAATCCGTGCTGGAGGTCGCTGAGATCATCCATGGATGCGGCGGGCTGATGTACCTGGACGGCGCGAATTTCAACGCGGTGCTGGGCATCACGCGGCCCGGGGACCAGGGATTCGATGTGATGCACATGAACGTCCACAAGACCTTCAGCACGCCCCACGGCGGGGGCGGGCCCGGCGCCGGGCCGGTGGCGGTGAAGCGCATCCTGGAGCCGTACCTGCCGGTGCCAACCGTCGAGCGCGTCGGCGACCGGTTCGTCCTGGATGACGCGCGCCCCAAGTCCATCGGACGGCTGCGGGCCTTTGGCGGGAACTTCGGGGTCCTGGTCCGCGCCTACGCGTATCTGCGGTCCTACGGGCCCCAGTTGCGGCAGGTGTCCGAGGCCGCCGTGCTCAACGCCAACTACCTGCTGGCGAAGTTGCGGGAGCACTACGACCTGCCCTACGACCGGGTGTGCATGCACGAGTTCGTCCTCTCCGGCCGTCGGCAGAAGGTCCAGCACGGGGTGCGCACCCTCGATATCGCCAAACGCCTGCTGGACTACGGGTTCCACGCGCCGACGATCTACTTCCCCCTCATCGTGGACGAAGCCATCATGATCGAGCCGACCGAGACCGAGAGCCGGCAGACCCTGGATGCATTTGCCGAGGCGATGATCCGGGTGGCCGCGGAGTGCGCCACCGACCCCGAGGTGGTGCGGACCGCCCCTCACCGCACCGTGGTCGGCCGTCTCGACGAGGTGACCGCCGCGCGGAAGCCCAACCTGCGGTGGCGTCCCAGGCCGGGCGTGATGAGCCGCGCGTGACCGCGCTGCCCGACATCGACGACATCCGCGCCGCCGCCCGGCGGATCGAGGGGATCGCCCACCGCACCCCGGTCGTCCCCTGGGAGGCAGCCGGAGGGTTGCTGCTGAAACTCGAGAGCCTGCAGCCCACCGGTGCCTTCAAGGTGCGGGGGGCGGCCAACCACCTGCGGGTCATGGCGGGGCACATCCGCGGCGTCGTCACGGCATCCTCGGGGAACCACGGGCAGGCCGTCGCCTACGTGGCCGCGCGCCTGAGCATCCCGGCCGTCGTGGTCGTCCCTGAGACGGTCAACCCGGTGAAGGCGCAGGCGATCGAGGGGTACGGAGCCGAGTTGCACCGGTGCGGGACGACCATGGACGAGCGCCATGCCCTGGCGCAGCGTCTGGCGGCGGAACGCGGTCTGCACATGGTGCCGTCGTTCGACGACCCCCTGGTGATCGCCGGGCAGGGCACCTGCGGGCTGGAGATCGTCGAGCAGTGTGCTGATCTGGCCGCCGTAGTCGTGCCGGTGAGCGGCGGCGGGCTCATTTCGGGGGTGGCGCTGGCCGTCAAGGCGCTGCGTCCTGAGATCAGGGTCATCGGTGCCGAGCCGCAGCGCGTGGCCCGGTTTGCCGCCTCGCGGGCCGCAGGGACCAGGGTCGCGGTGTCCTCCGTGGACACGGTGTGCGACGGGCTGCGGGTCCAGCGACCGGGCGTGCTGACCTGGGAGGCCGCATCCAAGGCGGTGGACGCCTTCGTGGCGGTGGGCGACGAGGCGGTGCTGGAGGCTGTCCGGCGCCTCTGTCTGGAGGCCCACCTGGTCGTTGAGCCCTCCGGGGCCATCGCGGTGGCTGCCCTGCTGTCGGGAATGGTTCCGGAGCGCCCGGCGCTGGCGGTCGTCAGTGGCGGGAACCTGGATCCGGCGCTCCTTTCCGTTCTCTTGAGCCGTCCGGCCGCGTGAGAGAGAGCCCGGCGGTGTTTTGAAGGGATAACCCCGCAGTTTCTGGCGTTCCCACCGATATCGTACAAATGTTCGCTATTCTCTGGCCTTGATATGCGTACATTTGTTCGCTATTCTCGGGAATGAGGAGCGCCTGATGAAGGAGCCGTTGACGCTACGCCAGCAGCAGATCCTGGACCACGTCGTCCGGAGCATTCGGAGCACCGGCATCGTGCCCTCGGTCCGCGAGATCGGGATCGCCCTGGGGATGCGCTCGCCTTCCACGGTCCACCAGCACCTGGCCGCCCTGGCCCGCAAGGGATATCTCCGGAGAGACGGCGAGCGGATGCGGGTCCTGGAGATCACCGACCGCAGCGCGCTCCACCACGACGACGAGGTGGTCTCGCTCCCCCTGGTCGGCCGCGTATCGGCCGGCGTGCCGGTCCTGGCCGACGAGCACATCGAGGAGATGATTCCGGTTCCCAGGCGCTTCGTCGGCTGGAGCGACGAGAGTTTCCTGCTGACCGTGCGCGGGGACAGCATGATCGGGGCCGGGATCTTCGACGGCGATCTGGTCATCGTTCGCTGCCAGCCCACCGCGGATCCCGGCGACATCGTCGTGGCCCTCCAGGGCGCCGAGGCCACCGTCAAGCGGCTGGCCGTCGCAGACGGGCGACCGTGTCTGTGCGCCGAGAATCCGGCCTACGCGCCTATCCGCGGCGACTTCGAGGTCATCGGCAAGGTGGTGGGGTTGCTGCGACGCTATCCGTTGGAGGTCCGGGTGTGATCCTGTGGGACCGGTTCTCCGACGACCGCCGGGCGATCAGGCTGAAGGTCCTGATTCTGACCGCCTGTCTGGTGGCGACTGCCCTGCTGGAGGGGGCCTGGTAGTGCGCACGCTGCGCCTTGCGACCGCATCGCGTGCGGGACCCGGCCGGCACGCGGTGTGCGCGGCGGCCCTCCGGTGGGAGGACGGCGCCGGACGGCGCGTGGTGATCCGGCGGCTGCGCGGCGGCGATCCGGTCCCGCCCGCCTACAGGGCGGTCCTACTCGCCCTGGGCGAAGCCCGACGGCTGCGTGCGCGGGCGGTGGTCGTGGGAGTCGACGATGCCGACGTGGCCGCCCAGATCGCGGGCCGCTCGGCGGTTCCGGTCCAGGCGCTTGGCGGCTACCTCCAGGTGCGTGCGCTGCTCAACGTCTTCCGGTCCGCCGAGATCCTGTATCTGACCCCGGCCTGCGACCCCGACGCGGCCGCGGCCGCATCGCGCGTGGGGGCCCGGGCACGTTCGGGTCAGCCCTCCTGCACCGACCTGCCCCTCTGGGCGGCCGCGTCGTGAGCGGGACCGGCGGGCCGGCCCGGCCCTGAATCGACCCGCAGGGCACGGCCGGGCGGTCGCAGAACCAGTGGCTGGATCACAGCTTCATGGCTCAGACGCCCGCGGACATCCACTTCGCCCAAGGGGAACGCCACCTGGAGGCCGGCGAGTGGGCCGAGGCCGAGGCCGCCTTCCGCCGTGTGATCGAGGCCGGCCCGCCTTCGGCCACTGCCCACAGCAAGCTCGGGGTGGCCCTGGCCCACCAACGCCGTCTCGCCGAGGCCGAGCAGGCCTTTGTGCGCGCAGTGACGTTGGATCCCGCACATGCCCCGGCGTGGAGCAACCTGGGCAACGTCTACCGCGAGACCGGGAGGCTGGAGGAAGCCCTCCAGGCCTATCAGCGGGCGATCGCCGCGGATCCCGACTACTGGATCGCCCACCAGAACCTCGGCGGGCTGTACAAACAGCTGGGACGTACCGGCGAGGCCATCGCGGCCATGAAGAAGGCCACGCGGCTGGCCGCACGGGCTCCCGTCCGGCGGCACCGGGAGGCCGGCGAGAGCCGCCGCATCGGCTGCCTGGGCGGGGCCGCGGCGTTCCTGGTCCTGCTGGCCGCGGCCCTGGCGCTCTAGCGCAGGTCTCTGCCCGCTACGGCAGCGTGACCTGGGCCGACGCGATGGTGGACGTTATCGCGACGGCTCCCGGCGGGATCGTCACGTGCCCGCCTCGGACCAGCGCGCCGGCGGCCACCCCGATCGGGCCCAGGAGGATGAGGCCGGCCACGCCGGCGCCCGCGGCCCCGGCGGTGTCCCGGGCTTCCCGCAGGTTGTCCGGGGTCACGTCGATCGGGGCGAGCCTGATGGGGAGGCCGTCTGCGGCCACCACCTGGACAAAGGCGATGTGCACGCGGGCGTTCCGCCCGAAGATTCCCGGCGGCGTCACGGAGACAACCAGGCCCTCCGCGGTCGAGCCCTTCCTGATGACGGCGTGGCGCTCGATCAGGACGTCGGAGGCTACGGTGAAGGCCACCGCCTCGCCCTCTCGGACGGTACTGGAGTCCACGCGCGTCACGAAGGCCAGGGGAACCTGGGTCCCAGCCGGAAGCTGGACCCGCGTCTGGGCGTAGCCCAGCGGGGCGAGGGTCAGGCAGAGGGCGAGGGCTGCGGGCAGCAGCGTCTTCAGGGGTCGCGTCATGGTGTCTCCCTCCAGGGCGTGATGGTCTTCGACGTTCGGTGGTGGGACTGACGCTGCGTTCATCGGGGAATGGAATACGGCGCCCGACGCCCGGAAGCCTTCATCCCGACTCCGCCACGGGCTGCCCGACGAGTGCGGGATTGCATGCGATTGACGCGCTGGCGGGAATACCCTAGTGTGGGGGTCGGTTATTGTACCCGGCGGCGACGTCCGCCGGGTTGTGTCTGAAGGAGGAGCAAGGGAATGGCCAAACCGATCGCCGTGACGGAACAGACGTTCGAGGAGGAAGTGCTCAAGGCCGACGTGCCGGTCCTGGTGGATTTCTGGGCGGCGTGGTGCGGCCCGTGCCGGCTGATTGCGCCCATTGTGGAGGAGTTCGCCGCAGAGTACCACGGACGGATGAAGGTCGCGAAGGTGGATGTCGACGACAATCAGACCCTCGCCATGCGGTACCAGATCATGAGCATTCCGACCCTGGGAGTGTTCAGGGGCGGCCAGATGGTGGAGCGGATCGTGGGCTACATGCCCAAGCCCGAGCTGAAGCGCCGTGTGGAGGGCGCGCTGCAGGCGCAGGCGCGCTAGGCCGCCCGAGCCTCACGGTTCCTGTCCCTGCAGCCAGCGTTCGGCATCCATGGCCGCCATGCAGCCGAATCCGGCGGCGGTGACCGCCTGCCGGTAGGTGTGGTCGTGTACGTCGCCGGCAGCGAAGACGCCCTCGATGCTGGTGTGGGACCGCTCGCGCAGTCTGATGTAGCCCTGTTCGTCCAGTTCGAGTTGCCCTTTGAAGAGCGCGGTGTTGGGGATGTGCCCGATGGCGACGAAGACACCGTCGACCGGCCGTTCCCTGCGCTCCTGGGTTTTCAGGTTCATCAGCCGCACGCCGCTGACGACGCCGTCGCCCAAGATGTCCTCCACGACCGTATCCCAGATGAAGCCGATCCTGGCGTGCGCGAAAGCCCGTTGTTGCATGATCTTGCTGGCGCGGAGCCGGTCGCGGCGGTGCACGACTGTGACGGACTTCGCCAGGTTCGCCAGGTAGAGCGCTTCCTCTAAGGCTGAATCCCCGCCGCCGACGACGATGACGTCGCGGTTGCGGAAGAAGAACCCGTCGCAAGTCGCGCAGGTCGAGACGCCGCGGCCCATGAACCGCTGCTCGCCGGGGATCCCGAGCAGCCTGGCTGAGGCCCCGGTGGCGACGATCACGGCGCGGGCCTCGAGGCGATGCCCTGACTGCGTGGTGATCTCGAACGGCCGCTGGCGGAAGTTGACCGCGACGGCGTCCTCGGTGATGAACTCGACGCCGACCCGTTCCGCCTGCTTGCGCATGGCCTGCATGAGAGCCGGCCCCATGATGCCGTCCTCGAAGCCTGGGTAGTTCTCGACCAGGGTGGTTAGCATGAGCTGACCGCCAGCCTCGGCGCCTTCGACCACCAGTGGTGCCAGGTTGGCGCGGGCGGCGTAGATAGCGGCGGTCAATCCCGCCGGGCCTCCGCCGAGGATGACGATATGCCGCATGGATCTTCCCTCCTGGCCGATCTCTGATCGGTTTTCTCCACCCTTCAGATGGAAACCAAGCGGTATAGGCACGGTATTCCGCCGCCGAAAGCGGCCGCCTGCTGTCTGTGTCCAAAAGGAGGGGACCCTTCTCACCGTCGGGAGGAGGTCTCCTCCCTCTTCAGGAGGCGTCGCGTATCCATCAGGCGCGCGTGAGAACTTTGTTCCTGCGGGCGATGGACATGGCGCTCCTCCCATTGCTAGACCTGTAGTGGACTCCGTGAGCACGCTGTTATCCCTCTCTGGCGCGAGGCCATGAATTGACTGAACAGCAGATCACTGTCAGGGCCCGCGACTGCGGGGAGGCGTCGTATCGTGTGCTTTCTATTGGCGAGGTGTTGATCCACAGCGGGCGGGAGTGGACGGTCGTGGGGCTCTTCATGGGCGCAGACCCCACAACGGGCGAACTCGAGGAGTACCTGATCCTTGAAGGGTCGGGGACCGAAGAGAGGGTGCGGGCGGACTGACAGGGGGGTGAAGGCGATGAGACTTCCCTGGAGGCAGGTTGCTGTCCGGACAAGTGTGCTTGCGGGACTGTGCCTGCTTATGGTCTTGGCGCCTGTCGGCGGGTGGCTGGGCGTGCCGTCGGTGGCGTCGGCGCAGGCGCAGGACCTGCGGGAGTACACCCTTGCGGCTGGGGACACCGTGGACATCGCGGTGTTCGGGCAACCCGACCTCAGCCGCTCGGAGATCATCCGACCCGACGGTCGCATCACCCTGCCGCTGGTCGGGGATGTGCAGGCCGCTGGATTGACTCCGACACAACTGGCGGAGCGGATCGCGTCGTTGTTGAAGGCGTACGTGAAGGATCCTCAGGTCACGGTCTCGGTTCGGAACTTCCAGCGGGCGCTCGTCTATCTCGTGGGACAGGTGGTGCGGCCGGGCGCGGTGGAGATCCAGCGTGGCTGGACCGTCATGGACGTGATGGCGGTCGCCGGCGGCCTGGCACCGCGCGCGGCGCCCAGACGCGCCACGCTCATCCGCCGGGGGACCGGGCAGACGCTCCCGCTGGACCTGGAGAAGTTGCTGGTGCGGGGCGACCGATCGGCCGACCTTCCGGTGGAGCCCGGTGACATCATCATGGTGCCCGCGCTGCAGAACCGAGTCCTGATGCTGGGTGCGATCCGATCTCCTGGAGCCTATGACTTCGACGACGGCGCCCGCTTCCTGGATGCGATCGCCCAGGCGGGCGGACCGGCCGATCGGGCTGGTGTGAGCAACATCGGCCTGATCCGCGAGGGTCCCGACGGAAAACCGGCGGTGATCACCATCGACATGAACAGGATCCTCAGAGGAGACATGACCCAGAACATCCCGGTGAGGAACGGCGATGTCATCTACGTTCCCCAGGGGCCGCTGGTCCGGTGGCAGGAGGTGCTGGCCTGGCTGTCGGGACTGGGCCTGATTCGTTCGTTGTTGGGCGGCAGTTAGCCCAACCTGCAGCGACGACTGGAGAGCCGGAGGGAGTTCTCACCATGGCGAGCGCGCAGGCAGCAGACATCGGGCAGTACCTGGCTGCAGTCAGGAAGCGGTGGTGGCTTGTCCTGCTCTTGATGATGGTGGCCGCCGGAGGCGTCTACTGGCGGTCGGGCGACACGCCACCGGTCTACAGTGCCTCGGCCGTCCTGTTGGTCACCGCGCCGATCATTGCGCCGGTTCCGCCCGTCGCCGACGCCGGCGAGGCTACCCGGCCTTCGGCCGGCACCGTCACGGCCGACATCCTGCAACTCATTGACAGTCGTCCCATTGCCGAACGCGTCGCCCGCAGGCTGGGCATGGCGGGGCCCGGGGAAGTCCAGGCGGCCGTCAGTGCGTCGGCACCGCGGGGGACCTCGTTGATCAGGGTGACGGCGACGGCCGGGACCCCACAGCAGGCAGCGGCCCTCGCGAACGTGACGGCCGAGGAGTTCGTGGCGTTCTTCCGAGAGACAAACCGGGCCAGCGCCCGGGAGTCCCGCCGGTTCGTCGAGGAGCAACTCGCCCAAGCGCGCGCTCGGCTGGAGGCTTCCGAGCGGGCCATCCAGGCGTTCAACGAACGGCTCCAGATGCCGTCGCTGGCGGCGACCACCGCTCAGATCCAGGCGGCCGCCGCCGCGGCCCAGCAGGATCTGGAGAATGCCAGGCTCACCCTCCGGGAGACCGAGGCGCGCCTTGCGGCCATCAGGGAGCGGCTGGCGCGGGAGGACCCGGTGGTGGTGGCGTCCCGCTCGACGTCTGACAACCCGGTGTTTCGGCGCTACCAGGACCGGCTGGTCGAGCTGGAGATCCAACGCGCGGCATTGGCGCAACAGTATACGGCCCAGCATCCGCGGATGGAGCAGATCACCCGGGAGATCAATGACCTGCGCAGCCGGATGACCGCTGAAGCCCGTACCGCCGTGGCGCAGGAAGTCACGGTGAACAACCCGATCCACGCCAGGCTGCTGAACGACATCGTGGGCCTGGAGGTGGACCGCATTGCGGTCAGCGCCCGTGTCGATGCGCTCCAGGAGGCGCTGCGGCGGCGCCGCGCGGCGGCCATGTCGCTGCCGGCGGCGGAGACCGCGTTCAATCGGCTGACCCGCGAGCATCGGATTCTCGAGAACAACTACACGGCGTTGTCGGCCCGCTACCAGGAGATGCTCGTCCGGGAGAACCTGGCCGGGCACTATCCCACGAGCCTCCAGTTCATCGAGGCGGCTGCTCCTCCGGGCCGGCCGGCGCCCTCGTCGCTCCCGAGGATGGCGGGGGTCGCGGTGCTGGCCGCGTTCGTGCTGGGCGTGGTGGCGTCGTTGTTACTGGAGTCTCTGGATGACACCATCCGGTCGCCGCAGGAGGCCGAACGGGTACTGGGTGCGCCGGTCCTGGCGCAGATTCCCGCGCGTGAGGAGCCCAGGACCGCGGCGGCGACCGCGGCCTTTCTGCTGCTGACTCTCGTCGGCGTCGCCGTGATCACCGCCTCGGT
>JAVKID010000017.1:0-34345 GCA_031459655.1 Candidatus Fervidifonticultor octavus
CGGGGGGAGGGCCTCCCCCGGAGTAGGACGCGGCCATGCGGCTGCACCTCAAGATCTCGCTGGTGACCGTCGCCATCCTCCTGGCCGTCGGCGGCATGTCGGTGTATGCCCTCTATGCTTTTCAGCGCCGCGCGGCCATGGAGCAGTTCGAGCACATGGCGCAGACCCTGACCACCACTATCCTCAACAGCCTCGAGATCACCATGGTCCGCAACAACCAGGAGGAGATGCGCGAGATCATCCGTCTGATCCAGCGGGAGGCGATGATCAGCGACGTGACGATCTACCGGCGCACCGGAGCGGTCTGGGCCTCCGGGGAGCGCGCGCTGCCCCCGACGGGCCGCGTGGCAGACGCGGTGGCCTGCGCGATCGCCAACTGCCGCCAGGTCACCATCGAGACCGAAGCCCACGACCTGGTGGTCATCACGCCGGTCGAGAACAAGCCGGCCTGCGGGGCGTGCCACGCGACCGCCCCCAGGGTCCTGGGGGCCATCGGGGTGTCGCTGCGCATGGAGCCCATCGTCGGCCGGCTCCGGCGCAGCGCGGCCCTGCTGGCGGCGCTGGTGGGTTTCGCGCTCCTGTTCGCCCTCGGCATGCTCAACCTGTTGCTCGGCCGCTTCGTGCTCGACCCCCTGGCCTCGCTGGTTGCGACGGTGCAGCAGGTGGCCGGAGGCGCCTACCAGGCCCGGGCCCCAGTGCGGCGCCGGGACGAATTGGGCGCGCTGGCCCGCTCCATCAACGAGATGGCCGAGCGCATCGAGCACTACACCGCGGCGCTCTCCACGCAGATCGGCGACCTGACCCGGCGGCTGATCAGCCTGGGCATCTTCGGCCGCGCGCTGACCGAGGCGTCGGACCTCCCGGCCGCCCTGGAGGAGATGGCCCACGGGCTGCGGGACGTGCTGCGGGCCGACGTGGTGGGAGTCTATCTGGCCGACGACAGGGGCTTCCGTCTCGCGCACCGGTCCGGTGAGGGACCGCTGCCCGAGGCCGTGTCCCCGGACGAGGGGGTCATCGGCGCCGCCGCCGCGCAGGACAGGCCGGTCCAGGTGCCCGGCGGCGTCCTGGAGGGTGGCAACGGGGTCCCGCGGGCCGTGCTGGCCGCGTCCCTGCGCTCCAAGGAGGGGGTCCTGGGTGTCCTCGCGGCGGCCCGGCGGGCGTCGTGGCCGTTTGCGGATGCGGATGGCGGCCTGATGGCGAATCTGGCCGGCCAGATGGCGATCTACATGGAGAACGTGCGCCTCTTCCAGGAGGTGCGCGAGAAGGAGGCCAACCGGGCCGAACTGCTGAGCAAATTGATCACCGCCCACGAAGACGAGCGACGGCGCATCGCCCGCGAACTGCACGACGAGGTCAGCCAGTCGCTCACCGGGCTCATGATGGCCATCACCGCCGCCGAGTCGCTGCCCTCCGATGCCCTCCGGTCGCGGCTGGCCGCGATTTACGCCACCGCGGAGGCCACCCTGGAGGAGGTCCGCAAGATCATCCACGACCTGCGCCCGACGATGCTGGACGACCTGGGGCTGGTCTCCGCCGTCCGGGTCTGCGCCCGCAACCTCCTGGAGGCCTCCGGGATCAGGCTGACCTTCGACGCCTCCGGCTTCGGCACGCGACGGCTGCCCGCGGCGGTGGAGAGCACGGTATTCCGGGTGGCCCAGGAGGCGATCACCAACATCGCCCGCCACGCGCGGGCCAGCGCGGCGGTCGTGGTGCTGCGGCTGTCTGAGGGAGTCCTGGTCCTGGCCGTCGAGGACAACGGCGTGGGCTTCGACCCGGGCCAGGTGCTCGGCGGGCGCGAAGGCCGGGGCGTCGGGCTCCTGGGCATGCAGGAGCGCGCGGCGCTCGTCGGCGGGCGGCTCGCCATCGAGTCCTCCCCCGGGGGGGGCACCAGGATCCGGCTGACGGTGCCCCTCGAAGGGAGCGTGTGAGGGTGCCGGACGCCATCCGGGTCCTGGTCGTCGACGATCACGCCCTGGTCCGCGAAGGGATCAAGTCCCTGCTCCAGGGGATCCCGCAGATCAAGGTGGTCGGCGAGGCAGCAGATGGCCTGACCGCCATCGACCAGGCGCGGGCGCTGCGGCCGGACGTGGTGCTGATGGACATCGGGATGCCCCGTATGACTGGCGTCGAGGCCACCCGGCACATCCGCGAGGAGATGCCGGAGGTCCAGGTGGTGGCCCTCACCATCCACGACAGCGAGGAATACCTCTTCCAGATGCTGCGGGCCGGTGCGGCGGGCTACGTCCTCAAGAAGTCGCACCCCTCGGAGATGCTGGCGGCCATCGAGGCGGCCGTGCGCCAGGAGACCTACCTGACCCCGGCCATGGCCAAGGGCCTCGTGGCCGACTACCTCCGCCGGGTCCAGGAGGGGGAGGAGGAGCCCGGCTACCGCCAGTTGACCGACCGGGAGCGGGAGGTGCTCAAGCTGATCGCGGAAGGGTACACCAATCCGGAGATCGCCGAACTGCTGCACATCAGCGTCAAGACCGTCCAGGCCCACCGCGGCCACATCATGGAGAAACTCGACCTGCACCGCCCGGCGGCACTGGTGAAGTACGCGATCCGCAAGGGCCTGGTCGAGCCCGACTGACTGGCGCCCAAGGCGCCCTCCCTGCCTCCTGTCGGGTCTTCCTCGGCCCCGATGGAGGCCCCTGTCCCGCCACATGTGGGAGTCTGCCGACGCCCCGGTGGTGGATCTGCCGATGCGCCCCCTCCACCCTGCGGGTACTGTGGGGGGTGGAGGTGGAGGCCATGGTGGCCACGTCGAATCGCGGCAGCGGACCGCCCCAGGAGGCGAGACAGGATCGGGTACTGCCCAGGACGGCCGTGTTGAGTTTCACCCTCGGCCTGGTCGCGCTCCGAGTCTGCTGGCTGCCGGGGGTAAATTGCGCGGTGGCGCTGGCCGCGGTCGCCCTGGGGGTGGTCGGTCTGGTCCAGGTCCTGCGGGGCCGCGGAGCCCTCGGCGGGATCGAGGAAGCCCTGACCGGCATCGTGCTGGGCATCGTCGTGCTGGGGCTCTCGATGTTCTTCGTGTCGGCGTTCCTCGCCGCCTACCGCTGACCGGGGGGTGGACCGTGCGTCTGACTCGACGCCAGTTCCTGCAGGTCCTCGGCGCTGGGAGCCTGGGGGTGGCCTACCTGTCGGCCGCGCGGCCCGCCGCCGCCGGCCGCCTCCCGCCGTCGGCGATCCTGATCGACATCGCGCGGTGCATCGGCTGCCGCAGTTGCGAGGCCGCCTGCAAGGACGTCCACGGGTTCCCGCCGGGCGAGTCCTCCGACCTGGGGGTGCGGGCCTGGACCTACGTGCGGGTGCAGCGGATCTCCAGGCCCGTGCCGCACCTGACCCTGGGTGAGGCCTCGGCGATGCAGCGCACCTACAAGGTGCAGTGCATGCACTGCGTCGAGCCCGCGTGCGCCTCGGCGTGTCCTGTGGCCGCCCTGCGGAAGACGCCTTCGGGTCCGGTGACCTACGACGCCGGGCGGTGCATCGGGTGCCGGTACTGCATGCTGGCCTGTCCCTTCCAGGTCCCGCGCTTCGACTGGCAGTCGCCGCTCCCGATCATCGCCAAGTGCGACCTGTGCGCGGAGCGCCTCGCCCGCGGCGAGCGCCCCGCCTGCGTCGCGGCGTGTCCGGCCGAGGCCCTGACCTTCGGCCCGCGGCCGGCGATGCTGGCCGAGGCCGCCCGGCGCATCGCCGAGCGTCCGGGCCGCTACGTACGGGCCATCTACGGCCAGGACGAGGCGGGTGGGACGTCGGTCCTCTACGTCTCGGACGTGCCCTTCGAAGACCTGGGCCTTCCCGCGGTGGTCCGCGAGCCGCTGCCGGCCTACACATGGAGGGCGCTTGGGAAGGTCCCCGCCGTGATTGTGGGCCTGGGCGCGATGCTGTCGGCGCTGGAGGCCTTCAGCCGGAGGCGGCGCAGGCCGGAACGGGAAGGAGGATCCCCTGCACGGCCGCGAGGTGTCCAGCCATGACCGGAGTCCGTCACGCATCCCCCGCGCGCGCCCTCTTGTGGCTCGTGGCGTTGGGCGGGCTCGCCGTGGCCGTCCGCCGGTATCTCTACGGCCTGGGCGCGGTGAGCCACCTCTCCGACCGCTTCCCGTGGGGCCTGTGGGTCGGCTTCGACATCCTCTGCGGCGTGGCCCTGGCCGCCGGCGGCTTCACCATGGCCGCCATCGTCCACATCCTCCACCTAAAGCGCTACGAGCCGCTGTTGCGGCCGGCCATCGTCACGGGCTTCCTGGGCTACCTGCTGGTCATCATCGCGCTCATGGTGGACCTGGGGCGACCCTACCGCATCTGGCACGCGCTGGTGATGTGGAACCCGCACTCGGTCATGTTCGAGGTGGCCTGGTGCGTCATGCTCTACACCCTGGTGCTGGCCCTGGAGTTCGGCCAGTCGGTGCTGGAGCGCACGGGGCGGACGGCGCTCCTGCGCCTCACCCACCTGGCGCTGCCGCCGCTGGTGGTGGTGGGGGTCATCCTGTCCACCCTGCACCAGTCGTCGCTGGGATCCCTGTTCCTGATCGTGCCCGGCAAGCTGCACCCGCTGTGGTACTCGTCGTGGCTGCCGGTGCTCTTCTTCCTGTCGGCGCTCGCGGTGGGGATGGCGATGGTGACCGTTGAGGCGGTGGCGAGCGCGCGGGCGTTCGGGCGGACCCTCGAACTCCCGTTGCTGGCAGACCTGGGGAAGGGGACCTTCGCGGTGCTGGCGGTCTACCTCGCGGTGCGGGTCGCCGACGTGGTGGCGCGTGGGGTGTGGGTGTTGGCCTCGGCGCCCACGCTGGAGGCGGCCCTCTTCCGCGCCGAGCTGTGGATCGGCGGCATCGCGCCGCTGGTGCTCCTGGCGGCGCCGCGGATCCGCCGGTCGGCCCCGGGCCTCGCCGCCGCCGCCAGCCTGGTGGTCCTGGGCGTCGTGCTCAACCGGCTCAACGTGACGGTCACGGGCATGCTGGCCGCCAGCGGCGCACGCTACGTGCCGTCGTGGATGGAGGTCCTGATCACGGCCGCGATCGTAGCGGCCGGCCTGCTGGCCTACCTGTGGATCGTCGAGCACCTGCCGGTGTTCGGCGAGGAGGCCAGGCCGGGGGCACCCGCTGCCGCAATCGTGCCCGCCGGACGGTCCGGGGCACCCGCCCCGCCATGGCAGCCGCGGCCAGCCCCCCGGCCCCTGTGGCCCACGAAGGAGCCGATGCTCGAAGAAGTCCCCGCGGGCGCAGTGGAGCGCGAGGCGGAGAGCGTTGACCGAGGCCTTCGAGACGCTTGACTCCCCGCACGTGGACGGATAGTCCGCTCAGTGGTCACATGATCTAGTCACATCGCAAGGTGGTGGGGTCATGCGGGCGCGAGTGGACAAGTCGGAGTTCAAGGCCCGGGCCCTCAAGTATTTCCGGAGGATTCAGCGGACCGGCGAGCCTGTCGTCATCATGGAGCGAGGACGGTCCGCCCTGGAAGTGGTACCGTAGCGGGAGACCTCGCGGCGGGCGCTCCGGGTCCTGCGCGGGTCGGTCGTCCGCATCGAGCGGCCCACGGATCCGGTAGGGCTTGAGGAATGGGAGTCCCTGGAATGACGATGCTGGACACCCATGAGTGGGTGTGGCTGGTTGCCGATCCGAGGCAGCTTTCCGCCCCGGCGAAGCGGCTGATCATCGCGGCGTCCGGCGTCGGAACCTCCTCCTGGTCGCGTCGTGCCCTTCCTCGCTTGCGGTGGGAGTGGTGCACGGCTGGTCCAGGTTAGGGCAGCTGGCTGGCGCTTTCAACGTCGATGACCTGAAGCCGCTCAGCTTCCGCCGCCTGGAGTAGTCGCGCGTCAGCAGCGGCAAAGACCACATCTTCACCGAGCGCGTCCTGCAGGCTGAGGGCTGAACCCAGGTGGATGGCGTCGAATCCCCTGAGGGGATGCCGCTGGATCAGATCACGGGCCAGCAGCAGAATCTCGTCACGAAGATCCACCCGAACGTAGGATTCCCAATCACGCTCAAACTGCCTGCACGCCGTGGCGTAGCGGCCCTCAGAGAGGCCGCCCTCCCGACGCTTTCGCCTGAGTCCTGCGTAGATTTCGACATAGGCGACCTTGGCAGTAGCGACAGGTCCTTTGCGCGCCACAAGGACCTGAACCAGCGGCGTCCCCTTTTCAACGACGAAGCGCTTGACGAGCGCGCTGGTGTCCAGATAGGTCATCGACGGTCTTCCAGGATGGCCTTTGAGACGGGCGGCCCGGAGACCTTCACCAGACGCAGCTTCCGCAATGGCCTGCCCGATGGAAGGGTCACGAGACCCTGGGCGGCCAGCCGGGCGAGGCGTGCCTCGAGGCTTGCGACCCGCTCCGCAGATTGGATCGGTTGAATGAGGGCGATGGGTTTCCCCCGCTCGGTGACGATGACCTCTTCGCCCTGCTTGGTTCGGCGAAGGTAATGGGTGAGCCGATTCTTGAGTTCCTTCACGCCGACGCTGCCCACGGCACATCCTCCGTGGTAGCCATTGTAGCTACTTTGTGGCCGCTGTCAAGATCCTGGGGTAATGGTCAAGGTGGCAGACGGCCGCCCCTCTTGCAGCCACGTGCGTGCAATCGCTCTGGCCCGATCCACGACGGCGGGGAGAACGTCGCGCACCGGCTCGGACAGGTCGTCACCGAAGCAGACCTCTGGCGAGCGCTCCACCGCCAGCACCCTGATCTCGTCCGGGAGTTCCAGCCCGACGGCCGCAGCGATGGACAGCGCCTCTCCGTACCCGACGTAGTGTGCCGATGGGCTTCGGACCAGAGCGGGGGCCAGGGTGAACTCGCAGACAGCGCCCGGGGGGAGTCCGGTGGACTGGCTGTCAATCAGCAAGACCTTCTTGAACCCCACAACGGCGTCCAGCAGAGCCAGTCCGGACCTTGCGGTCGCCTGGACCGCGACGTTTGCATCGCCCAGCGCATCAGCCGCCCGCAGCCCGACCGCGTCGTCGCCCAGCAGGTCGTTGCCGATCCCCAGAATCAGGACCCGGTCGTCCACCATCGTTCCCTTCCCGACGGGCCCGTGTTCACCGCCGGATCTGGCGGACCAGGTGTCCCTGCCAGTCGTAGATCGACGCCACCAGCGGCATCTCGCCCGGCAGCGAGTGCGTGGCGCACCCGTGGCAGGGGTCGTAGGCGCGGAAGGCCATCTCGACCATGTTGAGCAGTCCGTCGTCGGCCTGTCCCTTGTGGATCAGCGAGCGGGCCGCGCGGTCCACCGACATGGCGATCCGCGCGGCGTTGTTCTGGGTGGCCACGATGAGATTGGCCCGGGTGATCAGCCCCTGGTCGTCGGTCTCGTAGTGGTGGATCAGCGTGCCGCGCGGCGCCTCCACGACGCCCATGCCCACCGACGGCGTCGCTGTCGGCAGCACCCGCAGGTCGGCGCTGGTGATGTCCGGGTCGTGGGCCAGTTCCTGCAGGCGCTCGGCCGCGTAGACCAACTCGATCACCCGGGCCCAGTGGTTGGCCAGGGTGTGGTGCACGGGCTTGCCGCCCAGCGTCGCGAAGAACTCTGCGTAGGCCGCCTGCGCCAGCGGCGTGGCCATGCCGTCGGCGACGTTGAGGCGCGCCAGTGGCGCCACGGCGTACACGCCGCTGGCGGGTCCGTCCACGAAGCCCTTCCAGCCGACCGGCTTCAGGAAGCAGAACTTGACGTAGCTCCACGGCTCCACGTGCTCGGCAATGTACTGGAGGTAGTCCTGCGCCGCAAACCGCCCGTACTCCTGGCCCGACGGATCCACGACGCGCAGGGTGCCATCGTAGAAGTTCACCCGGTTCGCCCCGTCCACCAGGCCCATGTAGTAGGTCTTGTGGGTATAGGCGTCGGAAGTAATGAGGCCAACATAGTCCGAGTTCTTCAGCACGACATTCCGGAAGACATCTAGGGTAAACCTGGCGAATTCGACCGCGCGCTCAGCCACCTGCTGGAAGCGCGGCAGATCCTCTGGCGCGATCCCCTTGGCCACCCCGCCCGGCACCCCCAGG
Source organism: Candidatus Fervidifonticultor octavus (assembly GCA_031459655.1). Taxonomy (GTDB): domain Bacteria; phylum Sysuimicrobiota; class Sysuimicrobiia; order Sysuimicrobiales; family Humicultoraceae; genus Fervidifonticultor_A; species Fervidifonticultor_A octavus_A. The sequence goes on from JAVKID010000017.1 coordinate 7,985, forward strand.
ACGGGGTGGATGGTCTTTCCGCCCAGGTAGGCCTCCAGGTCGCGCAGGTCCTTCCGCATGGCGATGACCCGCTTGCCCACCTCGACGCCCACGGTGGCCATGACGCCCAGCACGTTGCGCTGCGCCTTCGGCGCGGTCGGACCCACGATGAAGTCGGGGCCGCCCAGGAAGTAGAAGTGCAGCGCGTGGTCTTCCACCATGAACAGCGAGTAGGCCAGTTCGCGCAGCTTCCTGGCCGCGGGCGGCGGGGTGACCCGGTAGAGGTCGTCCAGGGCTTTGGTGGACGCCATATGGTGCGCCAGCGGGCAGACGCCGCAGATCCGAGAGGTGATCTGCGGCATGTCCTCCGCTGGCCGGCCGCGCACGAAGGCTTCAAACCCGCGCAGTTCGGGCACCTGGAAGTAGGCGCGCTCGACCTCGCCGGCCTCGTCGAGGAAGATATCGATCTTGCCGTGGCCCTCCAGGCGGGTGACGGGGTCCACGATGATGCGCCGGCGGCGCATATAGTCCACGTTCGTACGCTCGTGGGCCGCGTTCCACACCTGCCGGGTCGACTCGTCCATGGCTCTCAGCCTCCCTCAGGACACGGCCGGGGTGGCCGGCGCCTCTGCCGTCGCCGGTGCGACGACCCTCCGCCGCAGCCGCGACGCCGGTAGCGAGTACCGGTAGAAGGTCCCCACCGGATCCGGGATGGTGGCCAGGACCGCCTCAATCGCCTCGGGGTCGGTGGCGTCCACGGCGGAGGCGATCGCCGATGCCAGCTTCGCGCCCACATCCCGGACGCGGGAGGTGGGACCGAAGCAGCCGGTGCACGGCATCCCGCCGCGGGGGCAGAGGGCGTCGCAGCCGCCCCTGGTCGCCGGGCCCAGACACAGCAGCCCCTGGGCCAGCAGGCAGGTGCCGGGGTCGATGCGCACCTGGTGGGGGCGCTTGAAGGCGGAGAGGACCAGCCGCTCGGGCCTCGTGCCCTTGAGCGGGCACTGGTCGCACAGCGCCACATCGGGCGCGAGCACGCTGCCCTTCGGCGGGAGCATCCCCGCCAGGACGGCGCCCACCGCGCCCTTGATTAGACTGGGCGTGGGCGGACAGCCCGGGAGGTAGTAGTCCACCTCGATGATCTGATCGAGGGGGCGCACCGTGTTGCGAAACGCCGGCAGCGTGGTGAGGTGCCCGTCCGCCTGCCAGGTCTCCGTCGGTCGGGTGTCCTCCGGGTTGACCACCGACGGCGCCTCGCGGTACACGGCGCGGAGGATCGTCTCCCGATCCCACAGATTGGCGAGCCCCGGCACCCCGCCCATGTGCGCGCAGGCGCCGAAGGCGATAATGAGTTGTGCCTTGCGACGCAGCAGGTGCGCCATTTCCTCCTGTTCCGAGGTGCGGATGGCGCCGTTGATGAAGGCAGCGGCCATCGAGCCGTCGGGCGCGGCCTCCACTTCGCGGCGTTTGAAGTCGAGGGCTACAGGCCAGAAGACCACGTCTGCGGCGTTGGTGACGGCCAGGAGATCCTCGGCGAGGTCCACGACCGCTTCCTCGCACCCGCCGCACGACGCGCACCAGTAGAAGGCGACCTGGGGTTTGCTGGTGGGCTGCGATGTCATCCCGCTCACCTCCCGTCGGCGGCCGCGACGGGGGCTGTGGGGGTGGGCGCCTCCCGCAGCACCTCGGCGTCCCAGCCGGCTCGCCTGCCGGGGAGGTCCAGGGGGCCGAGCTCGCGCACCGCCTGCACCATCTCCCGGATGACGCGCGCGACCTTCTCGCCTTCCGAGGCCGAGATCCATTCCAGCCGCAGGCGCCCGTCCTCGATGCCCAGCTGGCGCAGCATCCGACGCAGCAGGATGACCCGACGCAGCGCCTTGTAGTTGCCCTCCGTGTAGTGGCAGTCCCCCGGATGGCAGCCGCCGATCAGGACCCCGTCGGCCCCCTGCGCGAACGCCTCCACCACGAACTGCGGGTCCACCCGGCCCGAGCACATCACCCGGATGATGCGGGCATTGGGCGGGTACTTCAGCCGCGAGGTCCCGGCCAGGTCGGCGGCGGTGTACGTGCACCAGTTGCAGAAGAACGCCACGATCGTCGGCTCCCATCCGTGTCGGGGTCCGACTGGCTCTCCTTCCATCGCCTCTCCCTCCGTGGGCCCGCTCCCCGCTACGACGCGACCAGGACGCCCTGGATCTCGGCGAAGATCTGCTCGTCTTCGAAGAGGTGCTGCCGGATGGATCCCGAGGGGCAGGCGGCCACGCACACTCCGCAGCCCTTGCACAGCGCCTCGGTGATCTGCGCCTTGGCGGTCTCGGCGACGACCGTGATGGCGTTGTAGGGACACAGCGGGATGCAGGTCTTGCACCCCGAGCAGTCGTCCTCCACCACGTAGGCGGTGTTGGGCTCCAGTTCGATGCTCCCGGCGTCGATCAGGGCCAGCGCCTCGGCGGCTGCCGCCCCGGCCTGCGCCACCGCGTCGGGGATGTCCTTGGGGCCCTGGCAGGCGCCGGCCAGGAAGATCCCGTCGGTGAAGGTGCTGACCGGCGCCAGCTTGGGGTGCCGTTCCAGGAACCAGCCCTCAGTGGAGCAGGAGATGTTGAACAGGCGGCGCACCTCCTCGGCATCGGCCTGGGGCTCCAGCCCCACGCTGAGGACCACCATGTCCACGGGGATGCGGCGGACCATCCCGGCCAGGGTGTCCTCCACCTGGATGACCAGTTTGCCCTGCTCCTCGGGCGTCTGGGCCCAGTCGGAGACCTGCCCGACTTTCCCGCGGACGAACCGGATGCCCTCCTCCAGCGCCCGGTTGTAGAACTCCTCGAAGCCCTTCCCCGGCGTGCGGATGTCGATGTAAAAGTTGTAGACTTCGGCACCGGTGCGTTCGCGGATGAGGTGGGCCAACTTGATGGAGTACATGCAGCACACGCGAGAGCAGTAGACGTTGTAGTTCGTGTCACGGGAGCCGACACAGTGGATGATGCCGACCCGCTCGGGCTCCCGACCATCTCGCAGCACCACCTGTCCGCCGGTGGGCCCCGAGGCATTGATCAGGCGCTCGACCTCCAGGGCGGTGTAGACATTGGGGTACGTGCCGTAGCCGTAGTAGGGAATCCTCCTGGCGTCGAAGGTCTTGAAGCCCGTGGCCAGGATGATGGCGCCCACCTCGATCTGCTCCGTGGTCTCAGTCTGCTTGAGGTTGATGGCGCCGCGGTCGCCGCAGGCCTCGACGCAGGTCTTCTTGCATCTCCCCGACTTGAACTCGATGCAGGTCTCGGGGTCGATGACCACCACCTGGGGCACGGCCTGGGGGAAGGGGATGTAGATGGGCTTGCGCCTGCCCAGGCCCAGGTTGAACTCGTCGGGCACCCTGGCCTCCTTGTAGACGCAGGCCTGGATGCACTCGAGGCAGCCCACGCAGAGGTCTTCATCCACATAGCGGGGCCGGCGCTTGACCGTGACCGTGTAGTTGCCCACGAACCCGTCCACCTTCTCGACCTCAGCGTAGGTCCACAGCGTGATGTTGGGGTGGGCGCGGACCGCCGTCATCTTGGGCGTCAGGATGCAGGCGGCGCAGTCGAGGGTCGGGAAGGTCTTGTCGAACTTCGCCATGTGCCCGCCGATGGTGGGCTCGCGCTCGACGAGGTAGACGTGCCTGCCGGCGTTGGCCAGGGTGAGCGCGGCGTGGATGCCGGCGATGCCCCCGCCGACCACCAGCACGTTGGGGTGGACCGGCACCCTGCGCCGCTCCAGGGGCTCGTGGAACATGACCCGCTGCACGGCGGCTCGGACCAGGTCTTGCGCCTTGCGCGTGGCCGCCCCGGGGTCGTCGTGGACCCACGAGTCGAGTTCGCGCACGCTGACCATCTGGACGTAGAAGGGGTTCAGGCCGCCCGCCGCGGTGGCCGCCCGGAAGGTGTGCTCGTGCAGCAACGGGGAGCAGGCCGCGACCACGACGCGGTTCAGCCTGTGCTCCTCGATGTCCTTCTTGATCAGCTCCTGGCCGGGATCGGAGCACATATACTTGTAGTCCCGGGCCACGACGACGCCCGGCAGCCTGGCCGCGTAGTCGGTGAGGCGCCGGATGTCCACCACCCCGGCGATGTTGGTGCCGCAATGGCAGACGTAGACTCCCACGCGCGGTCCACCGTCTGTCGGATAGGCTTCAGGCCACACGGGACACCTCCAGGCCCACGGCCTCCTCGACGAGCTCGGCGAGGTCCCTGACGGCGAGCCTGCCCTCCAACCCGGCCGTCTTCACGGCATCGCGGAACATGGCGAGTTCCTTGGGACAGGCCACGACCAGCGTGCCGACCCCGTCCAGAGCGGCCGCCTCGCGGACGCGGCTCTCGGCCGGGCGCTCCCGCAGGCCCGGCGGCTCTGTCATCCAGACGCGCCCGCCGCCTGCTCCGCAGCAGTAGGAGTTGGCGCGGGTGCGCGGCATCTCCACCAGGTGGGTGCCCAGCGCCGACAGGACACGGCGCGGCGGCTCGTAGATCCCGTTGTACCGTCCCAGGTAGCACGGGTCGTGGTAGGTGACCCGGCGGCCCAGCGGATGGACCGGTCGCAGGCGCTCCCCCTGCAGCAGGCGTTCGAAGAGCTCGGTGTAATGGAGCACCGGCCAGCGTCCGCCCAGGTCCGGATACTCGTGCGTCAGGGTGTTGTAGGAGTGCGGGTCGGTGGTGACGATCGCCTCGAACCGGCACCTGGCCAGCGCGGCCAGATTCTTCTCGGCCAGGGATTCGAACAGGCCCTCCTCGCCCACCCGGCGCACGTCGTTGCCGCTGTTGACCTCGGCGTCGTAGAGGATCCCGAAGTCCACGCCGGCGCGGTGCATCAGCCGCGCCACTGCCCGGGTGGCCTCCCTGGCTGCCGGATCGTAGGATGCGTAATCGCCTACAAACCACAGGTACTCGGCCGGCTCGCGCCGGATGTCCTTGACCCGTACCTCCAGACCCTGGGTCCAGTGGGCACGCATCTTGGGTGACTGGCCGAAGGCGTTGCCGTAGCGGCTCAAGGCCGTCAGCGCGTCCTGCAGGCGCGGGTCCACGTCCCCGTGGGCCACCAGGTGGCGCCGCATCCGGACGATGAGCGGGATGTGCTCGTTCATCACCGGGCAGCGGTCCATGCACGCATAGCAGGTCGTGCAGGCCCACAGCTCGTCCGGCGAGACGATCCCGCCCACTAGGTCGCGGTGGTGGCCGTCCTGAGGTATCCCGCGGAGCAGGATTGGGCCCGCCTCCAGCAGGTGCTCCTTGAGGTGGTGCACTATCTTCTGGGGCGAGAGAGCGGTACCGCTGAGATGGCTCGGGCAGACACGATCGCAGCGCCCGCACTCTGCACAGGCGAAGGGGTTCAATAGCTCGCGCCAGGTGAACTCCCGGGCGTTGAGCGCGCCGTCGCCCAATGCGCCAGCTGGCCGCAGCCGGCCCCGGGGACCCAGGTCGGTCAGGAAGACGCTGAACGGTGCGGCCAACAGGTGCAGGTGCTTGGAGTACGGCAGGTACGCCAGGAAGGCCAGTACCAGGAGGACGTGCCCCCACCACATCGCCAGAGCCAGGGCGGAGGCAGGATCGGCAGCGCGTGAGGCTAGCGACGTCACCATGAGGCTGCCGATGATCGTCAGGATGATCCCGGCGTCGCGGCTCTGCTTCAGCCTGGAGGGACGCAGGACGTACCGGCGGACCGCCGCCACCACGACGGCTGCCAGGACCACGACCCCGAAGACATCGAGGGCCAACGCGACCGGCGCGATCTCCTCGGGCATCGGGTAGGGGAGAGAGGGGACCAGGCCCTTGAGCAGCGTGAAGCCGAAAGCGGAGGCGTAGACGACGAAGCCCCAGAAGATGGCCAGGTGGGCCAGGCCGAACGGCTCCCGCAGCAGCCGGCGGTGCCCGAGGACCTCGGTGACCACCAGGGCCAGCCGCCGTCCCAGGTCCCCCCGGCGATGCTCGCTGCCGCCTAGGCGCAGCAGCCGAACTAGATAGCGGGCTCGCACGGTGAAAAGGCCTGCGGCGGCAAGAAAGACGACCCACAGCACCACCACGGCCGGCAGGGCCGCGTCCTGACCGAACAGCCCGGGGTTCATCGCGCCGCCCTAGGCCGCCAGGCCCTTCCTGGCCCGCAGCACGCCGAGCAGCGCAGGGATGATGTCGAACATGTCAGCTACTACCCCGTAGTCGGCCACCTCGAAGATCGGTGCCTTTGGGTCGGAGTTGATGGCCACGACCAGCTCGCTGCCCTTCATGCCCTCTATGTGCTCGGACGCGCCGCTGATGCCCAGCGCCAGGTAGAACCGGGGCTTGACGATCATCCCGGACTTGCCCACCTGACGGGTTACCGGCAGCCAGCCCTGATCAATGACCGGTCGCGACGCGCACACAGCGCCGCCGAGCAGCCCGGCCAGCTCCTCGGCCAACGCCAGGTTATCCTGCCGCTGGATCCCGCGGCCGACCGCCACCAGGACTGGTGCCTTCGTGATGTCCACGTCCCCTGCTGCCGGCTCCAGGAGCCTGACGAACCTGGTGCGCAGCCCCTCCAGCGGGACCGGCGTGGCGATGCGCTGGACTGCCGGGGGGTGGTCGGACTTGCCCTGCGCCGCCGGGAACGCCCCCGGCAGCACCGTGAAAATCGCCGGAGCGTCTGCGATCTCTGCCTGGCACAGCAGCTTCCCACCGCACATCTGGTTGGTAGCGATGATGCGGTGGTCTTCGACGCAGATATCCCTGCAGTTGACCACCAGCGGCATGCGCAGGGTTGTGGACAGTAGGGAGGCTAGATCCATCCCCATCGATGTGGCTCCGAAGAGCAGCAGGCGAGGGGGCTGCTGCTCGGCGAGGGAGCGCAGCACCGAGGCGTGGGCCTGGGGGGTGAACCCGGCGAGGGCTGCATCCTCGACGCAGAGGACGCTGTCCGCGGCGCCCAGAGTATCTGTCAGGGGATGAACACCCTCCCCCAGGAAGATGGCAACGAGGCGGCCCCCCAATGCGCCGGCAAGCTCGCGGCCCTTGCCCAGCAGCTCGTAGGTGTGTTCGGCCACGGCGCCGCGCAGGTGCTCGACGTAGACCCACACGTCCCGGCCCGATTGGTTCATCGCAGCACCCCCCGCTCCTGGAGGATCGCCACCATCTGCCTGGCTATGTCCTCGGGAGATCCTGCGAGCATCTCCGCTCGTTTCGCAGGTTCAGGCTTGAGCAGCCTGAGGATCGCCGGTCCAGGCGGGATTTCGATGCTCGAAACGTCGTGCGCGGTCACCGCCCGCGTCCTACGCGTTTCCCGGATCCTGGCGACGGGAACATACCGCGGTGGCTGAGGGGCCGAGAGCACGCCGATCACAGCGGGGAGGTCAACCTCGATTTCTGCCGCCAGGCCGCCAGGATATTCCTTCTGGACCACAACCCTGTCATCGCAAACCGGCTCCACCGACCGCGTGACGCCGACAAAGGGCAGGTCCAAAAGACCGGCCAGCAGACCTGCCACATGCCCGTCCAGGTCGTCGATGGCAAAGACTCCTGTGAGGATAAGATCAGCGGGCATCCCTCTTAACGCTTCCCGGAACGCCACAGCGATGGCGCGCTTGGTCAGCCCCTCCCGGGGGATGCCCACCAGCCTGACGGCCTCGTCGGCCCCCTTGGCCAGCGAGGAGTACAGGGCTTCATCAACGTCACCGTAGTCGAGGGCGAGCACAGTTACCCTGGCACCGTGGCGGTCCTTGAGCAGCAGCGCTTGCTCCAGCGCGTGCTCGTCGCTCTCGCTGAGGACGTACCGCATCCACTGAGCATCCAGCGCCGTCCCCGAGGCGTCGAGTTCCAAATCCTCGACCAGGTCGGGGACCATGTTGAGCAGCACGGCGATGTTCATGCCACGGTCCCTCCCTGCATCGACCGATCCAGCAACTCCAGGATGTCCCGGACGACCATGGTGTCCTCGTGGCCGGTGGACTTCAGGCTGTCTTCGAAGCGTGGCGTCTCGAACGGGCAGGAGACCGCCAGGATGTCCGCGCCGGTCGCGAGGGCATGGCCGATGCGCCGGTCGGAGAGCCGCTCGCCGGCGGCCTGCCAGATTACCGTGTCCAGCCACATGCCGCCGCCTCCGCCGCCGCAGCACAGGGCGTTGTGGCGGGCAAACGGCATCTCCACCAGGGTGATGCCGGGGATCGCCTGCAACAGTTCGCGCGGCGGCTCGTAGAGCCCGCACATGCGCCCCAGGCAGCAGTTGTCGTGGTAGGTCACGCGGGCGTCGATCCGGTGAGTCAACAGGGGCTTCAGCGCGTCGAGTCGCCCGGCAAAGAACTCGATGTAATGGCGGATCGGATAGGAGCGCCCGGTGATCGCCGGATAGATGCGGGTCAGGGAGTTGTAGGCGTGGGGATCCCCTGTGACGAGGATGTCGTACTCGTACTTGTCGAGCAACGAGGTGTTGTACTCCACCAGACTCTCGAACAGCCCCTTCTCGCCGGCCAGGCGTTCACAGTCCCCGAGGCAGTGCTCCTCCGGGCCCAAGACGGCGAAGTCCACGCCCATGGCATGCATGATCCGCGCCATGGCCTGGGCCTGCACCTGGTTGCGAGGATGGTAGGAGGGATAGCATTCCACGAGCCACAGCACCTCGACCCGCCGGCGCACCTGCGAGATGACCGGGACGGGGACGCCCGCGCCTTTGGTCCACTCCAGGCGCTTGCGGGGCCCTTCACCCAGGGAGTTCCCGTAGCGGTACGTGTTGTCCAGCGCCCTCTTGAACTCTCCGGGGAGCTGCAGCCCGGCGGTGATGGCCGCATCCCGCAGGGCCGGGAACAGGACGTCGGTGATCTTCAGACCGGTGGGGCAGCGCGCCGTGCAGGTATAGCAGGAGACGCACAGCCACAGCGTGTTGCTCTGGAGGACCTTGTCCAGCAGGCCTTCTCTGGCCAGGTGGATGGCGCGGCGGGGGGTGTGGTCCATGGCATGGGCCAGCGGACAGACGCCGCCGCACATGCCGCACTGGATGCAGGGGTCAAACGCGCGCCGCCAGTCTTCGTGGAGGTCGAACGAAAGCGCAGGATGTACCTGGACCGCTGACGCGGCACCGCGCACGTGACCGGTCGCCATGGCGCGCCTCCCCGAGAGCGTCGCATCGCACGGGTATCCCCCCGCCCCCTACGGAGGCTCCCTGATCCTCATTTAAGGCCGCGCGCGCGGGATAGGTAATCCGGTTGGCGGACGATTCTCCCCATGGAGGAACTGCTGATCCCGGCTCGGTCGCCGTCCCTAGGGTCGCCGCCCGAGGGGAGGCGCCTGCTGCCTCTCGGTGATGATCGCGCTCTCCTATGCCCCCTCGGCCGCCGCCGCGGCGGTCGCCAGCCACGCGGTCACCTCGCGGACCTCGGGGACGCGGCCGGTGGACTTCACCTCGCCATGGATCCGAACGGCCGGCGTAAACAGCACCTGGTGCCTGGCCATCTCCCTGGGGTCCTGAATATGGGTCACGGTCGCCTCGATGCCGAGCATCCGCATGGCCTGACGGACCGCGGCCATGGTCGCTTCGCACCTGGGGCACCCAGGACCGAAGACCTCGATGGTGATCACGCGATCGCCTCCCTACGTGAAGATGACTGTCCCGGCGAACCAACCGCCCATGGTGCCCAGGATGAGGATCATGCCGACGTAGACCACGGCTTTCTTCGCGCCAAACACCCGCCCGATGGCCGGCCAGTTGGGCAGACTCAACCCCGGCCCGGTGAGCAAGAGCGCCAGCGCCGGCCCCTTGCCCATGCCGAGCCCCAGCAGCGTGTGGACGAACGGGGCCTCGGTCATGGTGGCAAAGTAGCTGACGGCTCCCAGCAGGGTGGCGAAGAACGACGCCAGCAGTCCTGAGCCCCCGAGGTAGGTCTCGATCCAGGCGCGGGGCAGGGCCGCCCCGATCACGCCGACGAGGAAGACGCCCAGCAGCAGCAGGGGGAAGATGATCCGGACGAACCACCAGGTTTCCTGCAGCCAGCGGCGGATCTCCTGGTCGGTCTTCTGCCACCGCGCATAGGCCACGACCGGGAGCATCGCGGCGGCCCAGACCAGGACCTTCCGGCTGTAGGGGCCGCTGCGGACCAGGTAGTTGGGCGCCAGCAGCGAGACGACCAGCAGGCCCATGAGGGCGAGGTCGGTGGGGCTCAGGATTCGAGATGTCGGGCCGTTGGAGAAGGCGCTCATCCTCTGCACCTCTTCGCGGCTGAACGCCAGGGTCATCACCCATCCCACAACGAAGGCCATGGCCAGGGCCGTCAGGACCCGCACCCAGGCCATCTCGACGCCCAGGATGCTCCCGGTGTAGATCAGGGAGAGCAGGTTGGACGCCGGGGCGACCCACAGCAGGATGAACGCGGCGCCGATCCCGGCCCCCGTAGTAGAGGCCGCTGGAGACCGGGATCACGGCGCACGAGCAGGCGGCGAGGAAGAAGCTGGCTCCTGCGGCGGTCGAAAAGCTGGCGGTCTTGGACGCCTCCGCTCCCAGGCGCTGCACGATGGCCTCTTTTGGAGACGAACGCGACGATGGCCCCGGCCAGCAGGAAGGCCGGGACGAGGCAGGTCACGACGTGCAGGGCGATGTACTCTCCCACGGCCTGGAACCCCGCGAACAGCAGGGTGGCGATCACCGACCGGCTCCCTTGACTGATCGGGCGTCCTGGCTGCACTGAGGGCACGCACAGTCCGCGACCCGTCCGGTTGTGGAGAGCGTTGGGGTCGGCAGACCTCCGGGGATCCTGCGGGCGAGGTCCACCAGCCCCAGGGCGCCGTGGTCCCGCAGCGCGTAGGAGGTGTATGCGCCGTCCCGACGGTTGACGATCAGGCCGGCCTGCCGAAGGATCGCCAGTTGCTGCGAGACGTAAGCCTGTCGGTGTTCAAGCGCCGCCGTGAGATGGCAGACGCAGGCAGGACGGTGGCGGAGGTGCTCCAGGATCGCCAGCCGCGCGGGATGGGCCAGGATGCGCAGCAGGCGCGCTTCCTGCGTGAAATGCGGTTTTGTGGGCCCAGAACAGATTCGCATGCAGGTCCCTGCATCCATTTCGACTGTAGGCCCTGGCGGGAGATCCGCCTATCCAGTCTGAGTCCGATCGGCGCATAGTCCTTTCACGGCATGGTCGGCGCCCATCTACCGTGGCCGGAATACCGTTGTGGGGCGCTCACATGAGGGTCGCAGGGACCTCGTAGCCGGCGCCCAGGAGGACTTCCACCAGCCGTTCGCGCTTGGACTCGTACTGCCCCGAGAACAGCGGCCGACAGGCATTGACCTCGGCCGCTTGCGTCACGACCTTCAACGCAAACGCCAGGCAGGTGGCCTCGCCGCACTCTCCGCAGTTGGTGCCCGGCAGGAGTTTGTAGACCTCCAGGGGCTTGAGCACGTCGCAACGCTTGTCACTGGGGGTGATCGTGTCCCGAGCCTCGTAGGTTTGGTTGATGAAGTCCCGCAGCCACGCCAGCGTGCGCCGGGCATCGGCGTCGTCGACGACCTTCGTGATGGCGGCCCGGCGGGGGAAGAGCGTGATGAACTTCTCCTCGCGGCGGAAACTCAGGATGCCGGCCTCCGGTCGGTAGACGGCGCCCTTCAGGACGGCGTTGAGGTAGGGGAACACCGCCGAGATATCATCGGAGAAGGCGGCCTGGCAGTTGAGCGTCTCCGCGCCCGGATTGCACTCGGGGGTGAATAGCTGGTACTTGAACTCGCGCAGCAACACCACACTCGCCTCCGCCCCCAGGGGATAGCATAGCACATGCCGGCGAACGCCTCGACCGCCCTGCTGCACCAGGGGCACCGCCGCGGCCCATCGAAGTTCCCCGTGGTCCCATGTCGCCTACCCGCGATCTCTCGGCCCTCGTCCGCCCATCGACCATCGCCGTCATCGGCGCCTCCCGCGACCCCTCCAAGGTCGGGCACGCCATCTTCCGCAACCTCCTCGCCGGCGGGTTCCAGGGGGCGGTCCACCCGGTGAATCCCTCGGCGCGGGCCGTCGGCGGAGTCCGGGCCTACCCGTCGGTGCTGGAGGTCCCCGACCCCGTGGACCTGGCGGTCGTAATCACCCCGGCCCGGCTCGTCCCCGGGGTCCTGGACGAGTGCGGGCAGCGCGGGGTGCGGGGCGTGGTGGTCATCTCGGGCGGCTTCCGCGAGGTGGGGGAGGAGGGACGCCGGCGCGAAGCCGAGGTGCGTGAGCGCGTCGCCCGCTGGGGGTTCGCGCTCATCGGTCCCAACTGCCTGGGCGTGATCAACACCGCACCGGACGTTCGGCTCAACGCGACCTTCGCGGCCCAGATCCCGTACGCCGGCAACATCGGTTTCATCTCGCAGTCCGGAGCGCTGACGGCCGCAGCGCTGGACTACGCCTGGACCAAGCGCATCGGGTTCTCCAAGGTCTTCAACCTGGGGAATAAGGCCGACGTCACCGAACTGGAACTGCTCGACCTCCTGGCGGTCGATCCGGACACCGGGGTCATCCTGCTCTACGTCGAGCAGCTCTCGGAGGGCCGGCGCTTCCTCGAGGCGGCGCGCGAGATCAGCGAGCAACACCCGCCCAAGCCCATCCTGGTGCTGAAGGCCGGCCGCACGCCGGCGGGCGCGCGGGCGGTCTCCAGCCACACGGGGTCGCTGGCCGGCGCCGACGAGGTCTACGACGCCATCTTCGCGCAGGGCGGCGTGCTGCGCGTCCAGAGCATCGAGGAACTCTTCGACTACGCGGCGGCGTTCTCGCGCCAGCCGATCCCGAGCGGGCGGCGGGTCGCCATCGTGACCAACGCGGGCGGGCCGGGCATCCTGGCCACCGATGCCTGCATCCGGGAAGGGCTGGAGCTCGCCAGGTTCGCCGATGAGACGACGGCCGCCCTGCGCCGCGCCACCACGCCCGAGGCGAGTCTAGCGAACCCCGTAGACATCATCGGCGACGCCGACGACCGCCGCTACGACGCGGTCCTGCAGGCGGTCCTGGCGGACCCCGCGGTGGACGCGGTGATCGTGCTGGTCACGCGCCAGGCGACCATCGATGTGGAGGCCACCGCCCAGGTCGTGGTCCGTCGCGCCCGCGAGGCCGGGAAGCCGGTCCTGGCCTCCTTCGTGGGTGCCCTGGCGGTGGAGGCCGGGGTGGCGCGCCTGGAGGAAGGTGGGATCCCGCACTACCCCTTCCCCGAGGCCATCGCGCGGACGCTGGCGGCCATGGCCCGCTACCGGTCGTGGGTCACCCGGCCGCGCACAGGCTACCGGACGTTCGACGATGTGGATCGCCCTCGCGCGCGCGCCATCATCGCCGGCGCGGCGCCGGGATTCCTCGTCGAGTCGCTGGCGATGGAACTGCTGGAGGCCTACCGCCTGCCGCTCCTGCCGTGGGCGATGGCCGCGAACCCGCGCGAGGCGGCGGAGCGGGCGGCCGCCATCGGGTTCCCGGTGGCGGCCAAGATCATCGCTCCGGAGATCATCCACAAGGTGGACGTGGACGGCGTACGCCTCAACCTGACCTCACGGGCCAAGGTCGTCGCCGCGTGCGAGGCGATGCTCGACTCCGTCCGCCGCCACCGCCCCGACGCCTGGCTCCAGGGCTTCCTCGTCCAGGCCATGGCCCGCCGCGGGCACGAGGTGATCCTGGGTCTCACCCACGATCCGCAGTTCGGGCCCGTGCTGCTGTTTGGGCTGGGCGGCATCTACGTGGAGGTGCTCAAGGATGTGACGTTCCGCCTGGCGCCGATCCGCGAGTACAGCGCGCTGCGCATGGTCGAGGAGACCAAGACCGCGGCCATCCTCAGGGGCGCGCGGGGTGAGCCGCCGTCGGACATCGGGATGATCACGACCTGCCTGCTGCGCCTCTCGCAGATGGCCGTCGAGTGCCCTGAGATCGCCGAACTCGACATCAACCCCATGTTCGTCTACCCGCAGGGTCAGGGCGGGGCGGTGGCCGACGTGAGGATTCGGATCGCGCCGCCTTCCGCCTCGGCAGGGGCTCCGGCAGCAGCCGCACCCATACGTCCGCCACCCGATGGCCGCCGTGCCACCCGGCCGGTAGGGTGAAGTCGGATGGAACGAGAGGTCGTCGGCACCCGAGCGGATGCGGGCGCTCCTGGCGGTACGCTCACCGGGGTGCTCCGGCGGTTGGCGCGCGTCCCGCTGCTGTACAAGATCCTCGGCGCCAACGCGGCCGTCGTGGTCCTGGGAGCCGTGGTGGGGACGGCGATCGCCGTCGGCCACGGCGCGCGGCATCCCGAGGCCCCGCACTACGACCTCATGGCGATGTTCGCCGTCGCCGGCGTGGCCTTTAGCCTGGTGGCGAACTTTCTTATCCTGCGGGCCGTCCTGAGGCCGCTGGACCATCTGCAGCGGGCTGTGGATACGGTGCGGGCTGGCCGGAGGGGAGTGCGGGTGGTCCGGGCGGGCCTCTCGGACGAGCGCTTCGACCACCTGGCCGACACCTTCGACCAGATGCTCGCTGCCCTTGAAGATCACGCCGACCGGCTGCGGCGCCTGCCCGGCCAGATCCTGCGGGCCCAGGAGGAGGAGCGCCGGCGGATCGCCCGCGAACTGCACGACGAAGCCGCGCAGTCCATCACCTCGCTGCTGGTCCGCCTGCGACTGCTGGAACAGGCCCACAGTCCGGAGGCGGTGCGGCAGCGGCTGGCCGAACTGCGCGACCTGACGGCACGCGCGTTGGAGGACGTGCGGCGGATCGCCCTCGAACTCCGCCCGTCGATGCTGGACGATCTGGGACTGGTCGATGCCCTGCACGCCCACGTCGACGGCCTGACCGCCGCAGGGCCCACCCGGATGACGCTCACGGTCGACGGACTGGACGACCGTCTGCCGCGCGAGGTGGAACTCGCCCTCTACCGCGTCGCCCAGGAGGCCCTGACCAACGTGCGCCGCCACGCCGGAGCCCGGCAGGCCTGGGTCCGGCTGCATCGGGCCGGCTCGCGCGTGGTCCTGGAGGTGGAAGACGACGGGAGCGGTTTCGATCCTGCACGGGTGCGGGGCAGCACCGGCGGACTGGGCCTGGCCGGCATGCGCGAGCGCATGGCGCTGGTCGGCGGAAGCCTGGACGTGCGGTCGGCCCCGGGAGGGGGCACCACGGTTGTCGCGCAGGTCGACCTCGCTGGCGACGGGCAGGCGGCATGAGCAAGCGCATCCGCGTGCTGCTGGCCGACGACCACCCGGTCCTGCGGACCGGCCTGCGGGCGCTGCTGGAGCAGGAGCCCGACATGAGCGTGGTCGGCGAGGCCGGGGACGGGCGCGAGGCTGTGGTCCTGGCGCAGCGCCTGCGGCCGGACGTGATCATCATGGACATCAGCATGCCCGGCCTCGACGGCCTGGAGGCCACGCGGCAGATCCGCAGGCTGGACCTGCCCTCCCAGGTCCTCATCCTGACCGTCCACGCCCAGGAGCGCTACCTGTTCCCGGTCCTCAAGGCTGGAGCCGCCGGCTACCTCAACAAGACCGCCGCCGATACCGAACTGGTGGAGGCCGTGCGCACGGTGGCCTCAGGCGGCGCGTTCCTGCATCCGGGAGCCGCCCGCCGCCTGCTGGAGGACTTCGTCGCGCGCGTCCAGTCCGGCGAGGAGCAGGACGGCTACGACCGGCTGAGCGAGCGCGAACGCGAGGTGCTCAGACTGGTGGCCTCGGGCTACACCGCACGCGAGATCGCCGCGCAGCTCAGCCTGAGCCCCAAGAGCGTCGAGACCTACCGCGCCCGCATCATGGAGAAGCTGGAGCTGTCCACGCGGGCCGACCTGGTACGCTACGCGCTGCGCCGGGGGCTGCTGAGCGAGGACGTGTAGCCCCGCCCGCCCCGGTCCACCTGACGGGTTCGGTCGTCGACCCGAGGCCCTGTCGGGAAAATCCTCCCGAAGCTCTCAGAGATCCCCCGATTCCGTCCCCCCCGCCGCCGCATCACGATGGAGGGGGTGACGCGTCGCATGGCGTTTCGGGTGTTGGTGGCGGCCGGCGACTCCGGGTTTTGCAGCGCGCTGCGGGACCTGGTTGAGGCCACCCGCACCCTTCTGCCCATCCCGATCGAAGTCGAAGACGCCGCGACCCTGGCCCAGGTGCGCGACCGGCTCGCCGCCTGGTCGCCCGATGTCCTGCTGCTGGATTGGCATCTGGTCCCATCGGGATTGCCGGGCGCGCTGCAGGGGCTGTCGGCCGAGCACCCGGACCTGCGCCTGCTGGTGCTGCTGCCGGAGTCCCGCCGCCAGTACCGGGCAGCCGCCTGGCAGGCGGGGGCGTGTGCCTGTGTGCCGCGCGACCGCATCGATCCCGAGTGGCTGCAGGCGATCCTGTGTGTGATGCACCGCGCCAAGGAACGCGAGGCGCGGATCCGGAGGCAGGTGGCGTGATGCGCCCGACACTGGTGAGGACCGCGCGGATCAGTTGGCTGAGCCCGCTGGCCGCCCTGGTGGTCACCGTGGTCCTGCCGCTGGGGGCTGCCACGCCGCCGGCGCCGTCGGGTCCGGCGCGGAACGGGTGCGTGGCCTGCCACACGGATCGGGCGGTGCTGGAGCCGCTGGTCCCGCCGCTGCCGCCGCCGCCGGCCGAGGGTGAAGGGTGAGCGGCTCCCCTGCCCCCGTCGGGGGCGCCCGTCGAACGCAAACTGGTGTCACCGGCGTTCTTGAAGTCTCCCCACGGCCAGCTCGGCTGCACCACCTGCCACGCCGGCCAGCCGCAGACCCTCGATGTGAGGACCGCGCACACCGGGCTGATCCGTCGGCCGTCGGTCAATCCAGTCAAGACCTGTGGGGGATGCCACGGCGAGATTGCCAGCCGGTTTGCGAAGAGCCTGCACTTCACCACGCGGGGATTGGAGCACGGGCTGCGTGCGCTGGTGGGCAACGTGCGCTGGACCGCGGCCAGACCCGTCTACCAGCGATCGTGCCAGAGCTGCCACGCGACCTGCGGGGACTGTCACGTCAGTCGGCCGCCGTATCAGCCGGCGCCGCCGACCATCCTCGGCGGCTTGCTCAACGGGCACATGTTCGTGAAATCACCGCCGGTGGAGCAGACGTGCCACGGCTGCCACTCGGGCCGGGTGGCCGCCGAGTTCACCGGGGCCTACGAAGGCTTTCCCGCCGACGTGCACTTCTCCAAGGCGAAGATGACCTGCACCTCCTGCCACAGCACCGCGCAACTGCACGGGGACGGCAGCGCGCCGCCCAACCGCCGCGCCACCAAGACCAAACCGGCGTGCACCGACTGCCACCCCACGGCGGCGCCGGGGCGGAGCCGGCTGCAGGCCCACAACGTCCACGGCGGCAAGCTCCACTGCGCGGTCTGCCACGGCGGGATCCTCAAGAGCTGCGATGGCTGCCATGCAGGGGAAGGCTCAACCTCGCGGCCGACCCTCAAGATCGGCCGCAACACGAGCCGCGATCTGCCCTATGTCTACATGCTGCTGCGCCACGTGCCGACCACGCCGGACATGATCGACCGGCCGACCCGGCTGCCCAACACGCTGGCGAACTTCGACAGGATCCCCACGTGGAAGCCTGCCACGCCCCACAACATCCAGCGCGTCACGGCGCGCAGCCGGACGTGCGACGCCTGTCACAACAACCCGAACCTGTTCCTGCGGCTCCAGGACCTCCATCCCAGGGACTCGCAGGCCAACGGTCAGGTGGTCACCGCGCCGCCCAGACCGATTCCACCACGATGAGGGAGGAGGAATGACGCGATGAGAACGCTGTTGACCGTCGCCCTGCTGGTAGCGCTCGCGGCCGCCCCGACCGCGGTGGCGCAGACGTCACCGGTTCAGGAAGCGCTGTTCGGGTTCCTCGCAAACCTGCCCGCCGACTACCACGGCATCATGCCCTCGGCGCTCAAGGCCCGGTTGGATGCCGGCGAGAAACCGTTCCTGCTCGACGTGCGGGAGGTGACGGAGTTCGAGGCCGGCCGCATCCAGGGTGCCGTGAACATCCCCATCCGGACCCTGCCCAGGAATCTGGACAAGCTGCCGGCAGACAAGAACGCCGAGATCGTCGTGATCTGCGTATCGGGCCTGAGGGCCACCTACGTGACCATGACGCTGCGGCTGCTGGGTTACACCAACGTGAAGACCATGGCCCTGGGCATGCGGGAGTGGGCTGCCCAGAACTTCCCGGTCGTGAAGTAGGCACCCTGGAACATCAGGCGCCCGCGAGCCCCTCGGGGGCCCGCGGGCGCCGCCGCATCCGTCCCTCGCCCGATAGACCCCGAGGGGAACCCCCGGTACGCTGATGGCACACGCCACGGGCTCCGGCAGTGGTGGAGGAGCGGCCGGCGGCCCGTGCCAGCAGGGAGGACGCTGACGCACAGGCGTTTCAGTTTGCGGCTCCGGATCCTGGCGGCCGTGGCAGTCGGCCTGACCGCCGTCATGGTGGTCCTCGGCTTCTCCGGCATCCAGATGCTCCAGGAGAGCAAACAGCGCCTGCTCGAGGAGCGCCTGATCACGGCGCGCGCCCTGGCCGAGCGGCTGGATGATGCCCTGCTGAGTACGGTGCAGCACCTGGCCGGCATGGCGGCGTCCCGCGAGCTGCACCGGCTCTCCGACCCCGGCGCCGCGGCGCGATGGGACGGCTTGGCCGCGCAGGAACCCCTGGCTTCCTACGGCCTCTACCTGCTCGACGCCCGAGGCACCGTCGTGCAGGCCGGCCGCCGGCGGCAGTCCGACCGTGGGGTCTCTCTGGCAGACGTGGAAGCCGTCCGGAAGGTCCTGGCCGGGAGCCGGATGGCCGTCTCGGACCTGGTGGCGGCACCCCGGACGGCGGTGCCGATCGTCCTGGTGTGCGTGGCGGCGGACCCCGGGGCCCTGTGTGCGGCCGCAGACCTGTCCCGGCTGCCACTTGACCGCTACATCGGCGGGGTCCAGCTGGGCCGGACCGGCCACGCAGTCATCGTCGACGCCCGGGGGATGATCCTGGCGTCCACCGATGCCGACGACCGCTTCGGCGCTGACGAGCACCCCGACTTCCACGCTGCCCTGATCGCCCGCCGCGAGTCCATGGTGGGCCCAGCAGCATACTACAGGAACAACGTCCCCATCGAGCAGCACATCATGGCGTTTGCGCCTTCGCGCGTCGCCCCCTGGGGTGTGAGCTTCGGCGAGACCGAAGCCGAAACGCTGGCCCCGGTGGCCCGGATGCGCACGCGCATGGTCGGCTTCGGGATCGTCGCCCTGCTGGTCGCGCTGGCCTTCGCCTGGTGGGACACCGGGATGGTCATCCGGCCGCTGCGGCGTCTGGCGACGCAGACGCGCCGGATCGCGGCGGGGGACCTGGAGGGCACCGTCCCGGTCGAACGCCGCGACGAGATCGGTGAGCTGGCGGAGAGTTTCGACACCATGCGCGAGCGGCTGCGGGCGCTGCTGGACGATCTCACCCGGCGCGAGGCCGAATCGCACGCCCTCTACGAGGTCAGCCGGGAGGTGCTGGCGCGTCCGGACCTCGGAGGCGTGCTGGAGGCGGTCGCCGACTACGCGCGCCGGCTGCTTGGCGCAGAGGTGGCCGTGGTGTGTCTGGCCGGCGAGCGGTGGCGCGGGACGGCGGCGGCCGTCAGCGGCGCCGCAGACGCCGTCATTTCCGGCGCGACCCCGCTGTGTGCCGGGCCGAACGGGCTGCGGTTGCGCCGGGCCGCAGAGGGCGGATGTCCGGTGCTGCGCCCGGCCTACCAGCGGTCGCACGCGGTGGCACCGCTGGTCCTCGACGGCGTGGTCCAGGGCGCGCTGTGCGTCGGCGCGCGCGGGCAGGTCGGGCTCGATGCTCGCGCCGGCAGTCTGTTGGCAGGCCTGGCCAACCTGGCGGCCATCGCGATGCGCAGCGCCGACCTCCACGAGCAGCTTCACCACCTGGCGGTACTCGAAGAGCGCGAACGGATCGGGCGGGACCTGCACGACAGCACCCTGCAGTCCCTCTACGGCATCGCGCTGTCGCTGGAGGCGGCCCGGTCGGCCGTCCTGGGAGACCCTGCGGCAGCATCCGAACGCATCGGCCAGTGCCTGGCGGCCATGGCGAAGGTGACGGACGAGATCCGGGCGTTCGTCCAGGGTCTCCACCGGCGCAAGGAGACCGACCGTCCCCTAGTCGAGGCCCTGGAGGTCCTGGTCGGCGAGGTGAGCACCACCGCGCCGTTCGTCATGCGCATCCAGGTGCAGGACCGGACGGTCGACCTGCCCGAGGTCGCCCGCGCGCAGGTGCTCATGATCGTGCGCGAGGCTATAGCGAACGCCGTCAGGCACAGCAAGGCGAGCCAGGTCGAGGTGCGCCTGGAGGGTGAGGGGGCGCACCTCCGCCTGGAGGTGCGTGATGACGGGTGCGGCTTCGACCCGGACGCTCCGCGCGCGGGCGGTGAGGGGTTGGGGAACATGCAGGCGCGTGCGGCCTGGATCGGCGGCCGCCTGGCCGTCCTCAGCGCGCCTGGCCGGGGGACGACCGTGGCCGTCGTGGTGCCCCGCATGGGTGGGGGAGGGGGAGGATGTGGCGACCGACCGCGTGCGACTGCTCATCGTGGATGACCACGAGGTGGTCCGGCTCGGGCTCCGCGCGCTGCTTGGCAGTCGGTCCGAGTTCGAGATCGTCGGAGAGGCGACGACGGTCGCCCAGGCGATCGCGGCTGCGGGACGCGCTCATCCCGACGTGGTGATCATGGACGTCCGACTGCCGGACGGGACCGGCGTCGAAGCCTGCCGGGAGATCAAGGCCGCCAGGCCTCAGACGCAGGTGGTGATGCTGACCTCGTATGCAGACGAAGAGGCGGTGGAGGCTTCGGTGGTCGCCGGCGCGGCGGGATACGTGCTCAAAGGCAGCGCCGCCTCAGACCTGATCCGCGCCATCCAGGTGGCGGCTGCGGGCGGCTCGTTGCTCGACCCCGCGGTCACCGCAACGCTGCTCGACCGCTTCCGGCGCCTGGCGTCCGGCGACGAATCCGCCCCCGACCCCCTGACTCCCCAGGAGCGCCGCGTCCTGGCGCTGATCGCCGAAGGACGCACGAATCGAGAGATCGGCGAGGTTCTCCACATCAGCGAGAAGACCGTCAAGAACTACGTGACGACCCTCCTGGCCAAACTCCAG
The DNA here is from genome assembly GCA_031459655.1 of Candidatus Fervidifonticultor octavus. Lineage (GTDB taxonomy): Bacteria > Sysuimicrobiota > Sysuimicrobiia > Sysuimicrobiales > Humicultoraceae > Fervidifonticultor_A > Fervidifonticultor_A octavus_A. Next base: position 28,993 of record JAVKID010000017.1, read on the forward strand.
CTCCGGCGGCGGACTGAGGCGGCCGCCTATGCGGCGCGCCGGGGGATCCGGCCCTAATTTAGCACCCGCAGGCCGACCCCAAGCCGGAGGCTGCTGCCGGTTCCAGGGTCCCGGGACCTCTGGACCGTCGCCGGCCTCCCAACGTCTCTACCCCCGCTGTCACCCCCAGATCAGGATGAGCACCAGGGAGGTGACGGACATGAACACGACACGCGTGGGATTGATGCTCGGATTGGGGGTCGTCGTGCTGGCGGTGGCGTTCGCGCTGCCGCGCTCAGGCGCCGGGCAGTCGGCGCCGGCGAAGCGCACGATCTACATGGCGGCCGTGGAGCCCAAAGGCGGCACCACGGTCTCCAGCGAGCCGTACCCGGCCAACTCCCCGGCGCTGACCGCAGGGCCGGGCTACGTGCTGAAGGCGCCCGACGGGACCGGACGCTGGGAGGTCTCAACCTACCAGTGGCAGCCGAGCTTCATCCTGGCCGGCGAGGGCGACGACGTCACGCTGGAGATCATCGGGATCAACGGCGCCGAGCATCCCTCCTTCATCGAGGGCATCAATGTACCGGCGTTCACCGTCAAGCGCGGGCAGGTCACGACGGTGAACTTCCGGGCATCGCGGCCGGGATTTTACCGCATCGTCTGCTCGAGCCACCTGCCCAGCATGGTGGGCTACCTCGTTGTCCTCCCGCGGCGGTAGCCTGCCGAAGGAGCGCCGTGGCGTTCACCGGTCAGGAACACAGCGGCGCGGAGTGGGTGCCGGAGGCCCGGGAGGCCCGGCCCTGCCGGTGGGTCCGGGTCTCCTGGGAGGATCTGGCGCGCCTGTGCCGTCGGCTGGCTGAGCAGTGCCAGGGTGACGGCCGGCCCGAGGCGGTGGTGGCGCTGGCCCGGGCCGGCTACGTTCCGGGCGCGATCCTGGCGTCGCTGCTGCGCTGTGACCTGCTGACGCTCAGCGTGCCGCCGGCGCGCAGCCTGGGCATGGCTGAGACCGAGCGCGCGGCCGCCGCGCCGCTGCGGGAGCGACTGGGCGGCCGCCGCGTGCTCGTCATCGACGAGACCACCCGCACCGGTGAGGCGCTGGCCTGGGCTACCAGGGTTGCGCTGAGCGCCGGCGCATCGGCGGTCAGGACCGCGGTCCTCTGGTGCCCTCCTCAGGGTCCACAGCCTGACCACTGGGCGGTGGCCACGAGCGCCCACCTCCTCCAGCCCTGGATCAGCGACTGCCTCTGATCCCGGGATGGGGTTAGGGCCGCTGCGCCTGGTCCGTTGTCCACTCTACCAGGCTACTGCCGCAACCCGATTGTCTCCCAGGGATCTCGCAAGTAGGCTGGGGCCGACAGCATAGTCATTTCATACTACCTGCCACCATTCGATCGAGCCGGGGGTGGTGAATGAACGGCCAGCGAGGTTCCGCCAAAGGGCAGGAGATGCCGGATCGCGCCCGCGCTTCGCGCCGCGCCTTCCTGAAGGGGCTGGGGGCCGGCGCCGCCACCATGATCGCCCTCGACCTCCTGGAGGGTGCGGCGGCGACACCGGCGCGGGCGGGCGTGGCCACCGCGCCTCCGGCTCCGCCTCCAGCCGCGCCTCCTGGAGCACCCTCCGCGGCGGCACCCCCCCCGCTGCCTGCTGGGGCCACCGAGAACCTGCTGCTGCGCATGCAGGAGGACCTGCAACGGGCCATGCGCAAGCCGGGCCACGAGCGCAGGTGGATCATGGTGATCGACCTGCGCAAGTGCGTGGGGTGCTCGGCGTGCACCATCGGGTGCATCGCGGAAAACAGGCTTCCGCCCGGTGTCGTCTACCGGCCGGTTGTGGATGAGGAGATCGGCACCTACCCCCACGTCACCCGGCGCTTCGTGCCCAGACCGTGCATGCAGTGTGAGAACCCGCCCGTTTTGCCCGTCTGCCCTGTCAAGGCCACGTACAAGCGGCCCGATGGCATCGTCGAGATCAACTACGACACCTGCATCGGCTGCCGGTACTGCATCACCGCGTGCCCCTACAGCGCCCGGTACTTCGACGCCGGTGACTTCCACACCGCCGGGACGCCCGCGATCCAGGCGTACGAGCGCGCTCCGAACCACGAGTACGGGCGCCATTGGGTCCGCAGGCGCAACGCGTCACCGATCGGCAACGTCCGGAAGTGCCACTTCTGCATCCACCGTCTGGATGCCGGGATGCTGCCGGCCTGTGTGACCACCTGCATCGGGCAGGCGACGTTCTTCGGCGACGGGAACGACCCCGAGAGTCTGGCCACCGAACTCGCGGTCAGGCCCAACGTGGTGCGTCTCAAAGAAGAGATGGGCACAGAGCCCAAGGTCTACTACCTGCTCTGATTGCGGAGGCGGATCGCCATGAAGCGCGTGTTCTGGGTGCTGTGGGCGGCGGCCTTCGTCGCGGGCCTGGCCGGTGTCGTCGAGCGGCTGGTCTCGGGCCACGAGCTGGCAGCCTACGGCAGCTACGTCCCCTGGGGGCTGTGGGTCGCCGTCTACATCTACTTTGTGGGGCTCTCTGCCGGCGCGTTCCTGCTCTCCACCGTGATCTACGTGTTCGGCGTCAAACGGCTGGAACCGGTGGGCCGGCTGGCTCTGTTCACCGCCCTGGTCACCCTCCTGGTGGCGTTGTTCTCCATCTGGTTCGACCTGGGGCACATGTCCCGGTTCTGGCGCGTGTACACCAGCCGCGCCTGGACCTCGATGATGGCCTGGATGGTCTGGCTGTACACGGCTTACTTCCTCCTGCTGCTGGTCGAGATGTGGTTCGCGGTCCGGGCCGACCTGGCCCGGCGGTCGGGCGAGCCGACCTTCCTGGGACGCCTGGCCCGGCTCCTGACCTTGGGCCAAGCCGACCTCTCGCCGGCGGCCATGGACCGCGACCGACGCATGGTCCGATTGCTGGCCACGGTCGGTGTTCCCCTGGCCACCGCGTTCCACGGCGGCGTGGGCGCGCTTTTCGGCGTGATCGGGGCCAGGCTGTTCTGGCACGCGACCATCTACCCGCTGCTCTTCTTGTCCTCGGCGCTGGCCTCGGGAAGCGCGCTGCTCACCTTCCTGACCGCGTTCTGGGGGCCCGGCCGGGGGACGCGCGAACACCGCGAACTGGTCACGCTGCTGGCCACCATCAGCCTGGGCCTGCTGGTCCTCGACCTGCTCTTCGAGTTCGCGGAGTTCTCCATCAGCCTCTACGCCACCATCCCCGCGGCGGTGCAGGGCTTCCTGCTGGTGCTCTTCGGGCCGTACTGGTGGGTCTTCTGGCTCGTGCACGTGGCGCTCGGCGCCCTGGCGCCCATCGTCATCCTCGCGGTCAGGCGCCACCATCCCACCTGGGCCGGGGTGGCGACGTTCCTAATCGCGGCCACCTTCATCGCCGTGCGCCTGAACATCGTCATCCCCGGGCTGGCCTACCCGGAGATCCAGGGGCTGGAGCGGGCGTACATCGATCACCGGCTGACGTTCCGGTACTTCCCAAGCCTGCTGGAGTGGCAGGTGACCGCGTTCGTGACGAGCCTCGGGATCGCCCTCTTTGCGCTGGGCCTGAGGGTCCTCCCCATCGTGACCGTCCATCCCAGGGAGGCGTAGGGACATGGGTGCCGACCACCGGAAGCCGTCGTCGCCTGAGAACGGGGTGCCGCATGCCACGCTGACCCGCCGAGAACTCCTCACCACCTCCGCGCTGCTGGGCGGCAGCGCCCTGTTCGCGGGTCAGGTGCCCGGCGCGCTGCAGCGGATCCGCGACCTGGAGCAGCCCGGTGTGGCTCCCACCCACCTCTACGAACTGCGCGAGCCTGACCGCATCCTGTACACCTCCTGCCTCCAGTGCAACACCGGATGCGGCATCAAGGTCAAGCTCGACGATGGGTTGGCGGCGAAGATCGACGGCAGCCCCTACAGCCCCTTCGCGTTTCTGCCGCACGTGCCGTACGCGACCCGACCGGAGCATGTGGCCGCCGTGGACGGGGCCATCTGCCCCAAGGGCCAGGCGGGGATTCAGACCGTCTACGACCCCTACCGCATCGTCAAGGTGCTCAAGCGTGCCGGCCCGCGCGGGTCCGGCCGGTGGCGGACCATCCCCTTCGACCAGGCGGTGGCCGAGATCGTCGACGGCGGGAAGCTCTTCGCCGAAATCGGCGAGGACCGGCACGTCCCGGGCCTGCGCGAGGTGTGGGCGCTGCGCGATCCCAAGGTGGCCAAGGCCATGGAGGCGGCCGTGCGGGAGATCCGCGCCGAGAAGGACGCGGTGACGAAGCGGGCCCTGGTGGAGAAGTTTCAGGCCGACTTCAAGGACCACCTCCACACCCTGATCGATCCCGACCACCCGGACCTGGGTCCCAAGAACAACCAGTTCCTCTACTTCTGGGGACGCCAGAAGGCCGGGCGGGCTGACTTCGTCAAGCGCTTCGTGCAGGACTCCTTCGGCTCGATCAACTTCCACGGGCACACCACGGTATGCCAGGGTTCCCTGTACTTCGCCTGCAAGGCGATGAGCGAGCAGTATGCCTTCGACCCCAAGGACGGGAAGATGAAGTGGACCCGGGGGCGCAAGGCGTACTGGCAGGGCGACAGTGAGCACGCCGAGTTTGTCATTTTCGTGGGAGCCTCACCCTTCGAGGGGAACTACGGCCCCAGTAACCGCGTTCCCAGAATCACCCAGGGCCTGGCCAGCGGCCGCCTCAAGTTCGCGGTCCTGGACCCCCGCCTCTCGAAGACCGCGGCCAAGGCGTGGCGGTGGGTGCCCATCATCCCTGGAACCGAGGCCGCCTTTGCCCTGGGGATGATCCGGTGGATCATCGAGCACCGGCGGTTCGACGCCCGCTTCCTGGCCAACGCCAACAAGGCGGCGGCCGCAGCCGACGGCGAGCCCTCCTGGAGCAACGCGGCCTGGCTGGTCAAGGTGGAGGGGGGCAAGCCCGGTGCTTTCCTGCGTGGTTCGGACCTGGGGCACAAGCCGCAGAAGCGAATCGAGGTCGTCAAGGGCAAGAGCGTCGAGTACGAGTTCGACCCGTTCATCGTGATGCAGGGCGGGGAGCCGGTACCCTTCGATCCCTACGGCGAGGAGACCTCGGTGGAGGGCGACCTGCTGGTGGCTGCCACGGTGGCGGGCATCCGGGTCAAGAGCGCGCTGCAGTTGGTATGGGAGGAGGCCCTCAAGCACACCGTGGCGGGCTGGGCCCGGATCTGCGGGGTCCGCACGCGGGACATTACGGACCTGGCCGCGGAGTGTGTCAGCCACGGCAAGAAGGCTGTGGCCGATATCCACCGGGGTGTCAGCCAGCACACCAACGGCTTCTACAACGTTGTCGCCTGGATGACCCTGAACGTCCTGATCGGCAACCTGGACTGGAAGGGCGGTTCGGTCT
>JAVKID010000018.1:0-34008 GCA_031459655.1 Candidatus Fervidifonticultor octavus
ATTTCTCGGGGAGTACCCTGTACGTCGGTCCGGCCCTGGGCCTTGGCCCTGAGCGCAATGAGCTGCAGGGCGGCCGGCCACCCCTCGGTACGTTCGGTGAGGCCGCCGGCGAGGAGATCGTCCATCTCGAGGCTGTGGCTGGTGCGAAAGAACGCTACGGCCTCGTCCCGTGAGAACTTGAGGTGGCTGTGGTCGACTGTTGTGGCCTGGCCCTGCACCAGGAGGATGGGCAGGACCTGCAGGCGCGGCCAGGTCCGCGTGGCAATCACCAGGTGGACCGGTGGCGGAAGGTTGCCGAGGAGGTCATCCACCAGGCGCACGACCTCCGGGTTGCGCTCGACGGTGTGAAAGTCATCAAGGACGATCACGGCTTCGGGCAGCGTCTCCAGCGCGCCCAGCAGGACCCGGCGCAGTTCTGCCCTCTCCGGTCCCGTCGTCAGGATGCTTGGCACCAGGTCTCCGAAGTCCGGCACCACGGCGCAGACGGCCGCGATCAAGCCGGCGCTGAACAGGTTGGGATCTGCGTCGGACTCATCGAGGGTGAGCCACGCCACGGGCCCGCCAACCTCGGGGAGGGCAGATAACAGCAGGCTGGTCTTGCCGTATCCGGCCTCCGCGCACAGGATGAGCAATCGGCGCGTCATCCCCTCGTGTACCATCGGCAGGAGTCTCTCACGCTTCAAAAGCGGGACGCCGATTCGAGGCGGGGTGATCTTTGCGCTGGGGATGTGGACTGTCAAGGCCATGTTGGAGAGGCTAGTTCCACACCGTCGGCCCCTGCTTCCTACCGGTCAACCGCTACAATGCTGGGATCGTGCCCTGGAGCCGTTCGACAAACCATCCCGGTACGATCCCGTGGAAACCTCGAAGAGCGTAGGCAGCGTAAAGGCCCTTAGCGGTCTTCCCTCCGTTGACAGGACAGCGGACAGCGATGATTCCGACCGCTTCTGCCCTGTCCGACGCTGTCTCGCAGTGCTGCCCGAGCGTGTCGTGGCCAGCGCGAGGCCAGCCAGTACTGCTCGAACAGGACCTTGCCCTAATACAAGGGCCGGCCGGGGGTCGGAGCCTGACGACAGGTACGGGCTCAGCGTAGAACTCGCCACGGGCAAAAGCGGCGAGGCCATGCTCGAACTCGATCCAGCCGTATCCCTTTTCGTCAAAGGAGTGAGGCGAGCCTCTGCCTTCGACCGCAACGGCAATCCGGTCGGTCACGACTTTTGCCCGGAGGTGGGCAAAGATGCCCGCTTGAGGCAGGCTCAGGGGCGCATCGGGTTGATGCCGTCCTGGGAGACTGATGGAGGTGACGTCACCGATGGCCCAGACGCCGTCGATGCGCGTCTGCAGTGTTCGTGACTCCACGGGAATCTAGCCCGCTTCGCCGGTCAAGCCAGCGTCCTAGATTAGGACTACTACGTCACGTCTAGGAAGAGTCCTCTTTGACGACGCTGGGGTGGACCGCTACCTCCAGTGCTCCAACTACCGCCGACCGCACCTGGGCTACCGCACTACTGGTCGGTCACCCGCCGAGATGTTCTGGGGTGTGGTCGGGAGGGAGCACCATGACCACCTCGCTCGTGCCTGATGTGTGCACACCCTTCCGAAACTGGACACCCTAGACCGCGACCCTGGCCTGCTGTCGGTCCAGGGTCTGCACCTGAATCCGCAAGCGCCCCCACGCCTGTTCCTTCGTCACCCGGATGTGACGGTCGGCCAGGCCGGTCACCTCGGTCGAGTCGGTCAGACAGAGCACCTGTCGGCTCCGAGACGCCGCCACGAGGAACCGCGCCAAGGACCCGGCGCGGGGACCGTCGAGGCCTGCGTCGACTCCGGCACACACCAGGACCGGCATCGCGCCGGGGTCGGGGAGCATCACGCGCAGGACCAGCATTAACGGCAACCAGTCGGCGGCTGCGGCCGCCAGGGATCGCGGTGTCTGGCCGGGGGCGGGGGCCAGGAAGAACTCCACGCGGTCGGCCCCTGCGGGGGAGACGCTCACCCGGCGCCCCGCCAGCGGGACGCCGTTCTCATCCGGGTCGTGCGCGACCGCCACGACCAGGGCCGGGCCGCTCATGTCCAGGGCCTGCAGCGTCCGCTCGACTTCGTGTTCCAGGGCGCGGGCGGCCTCGCGGCGCAACGCGCCCAGGCGCTCAAGGCGCTGGCCCAGATCCCGCTCAAGCTCACGGATCGCCTCACCGAGCTGCGCGACCGGCGCTGTGGCGGCCCGCAGACGCCCGCGCATCGCGGCCGCCTCCGCCCGGTAGGCCAGGATGGCGTCGGCGGTGGGGCCGTACTTTCGGTGGAGGCTGCGGATGGCCGCCAGGCGATCGTCGAGCAAGACCAGTTCGGAGGGATCGACGTCAACCGTCTGCGCGTACTGCAGGAGCTCTTGCGCGATCTCCCCGACCGCGCGCGCCATCGCCTCCAGCCGCTCCGCCGCCTTCGCCAGAACCGGATCCAGGTCGACTGATGCCCGCAGTGCGTCCAGGGCCCGGCCCAGTTGGTCGGCCGCCGCCTGTCCGTCGGCCTCGGACAGGGCGGCGTAGGCGGCGGCCGCCGCCTGGAGCAGGCGTTCGGCATTCGCCAGGCGCGTCCGGCGCTGGAGGAGCTCCTGATCTTCGCCGGGTTGCAGGCGCGCCGCGTCGATCTCCCAGATCTGATGGGCCAGCAGGTCAAGCTGCCGGGTGCGCTCGCGCTCGCCGGCCACCATGGCCTGCAGCCTTGCCCGCAGCTCGGCCCGTTTGAGCACCTGCTCGGCCACCGCGGCGCGGAGTTCTTGCACCGCCGGCCCCGCAAAGGCGTCCAGCAGGTCCAGGTGCGTCGCGGGCTGGAGCAACCGGCTCTCTGGCTCGCCGAGGATCTCGACGAGCAGGGTCCCGAGGTCGGCGAGCGTCTCTGCCGGAACCGGGCGGTCGTTGATCCAGCCCTGCCCGGGGCCTCCTGGGGCGACCTCACGGGCCACGACGAGGTCGCGGCCGCCCACGCCCTGCTCCCGCAGCCACCGGCCGGCCGCGCCTTCGGGGTCCACGTCGAATCTGGCCTCGACCCGGGCGGTCGCACCGCGACCGCGCGTGAAATCCGTCGTCGTCCTCACGCCGGTCGCGACGGCCAGGGCATCGCGGATGACCGACCGGGTGGTCCCAACCTCTCCGGACACCGCGTTCAGGCCGGGCCTGAACGCGATGACGGCCGCGTCAATGCCGGCGAAGTCCCGGAGCCGCAGCTCTGCGAGCCGCACGTGTTCCATGACCTCGTCACCAACCCTCTTGCCCCGCCCCGAACGGAATCAGACGCGATCCTCCCCGTCGCCGGCGCCGGAGACCGGCGCCACCGGCGCCGCGGCACCTCCGGGCGCCTCACCCGGTGTGGGAGCCGCCACCCCCCGGAACCGGGCCACCAGGTCATCTATCACCGCGTAGACCACCGGGATCACGACCAGCGTCAGGAACGTCGAGGTCGTCAGGCCCCCCAGCACCGCCACGCCCAGGGGGCGGCGCCACTCTGCCCCGCTGGCGCCCAGACCCAGGGCCACGGGCAGCCCGCCCAGGATCGTGGTGAACGACGTCATCAGGATCGGCCGGAGCCGGGTGGCGCCGGCTTCCAGCAGCGCGTCCCACCGCGTCCGCCCCCGGGCGCGGAGCCGGTTCGTGTAATCCACCAGCAGGATGGCGTTGTTGACGATGATCCCGGTCAGCATGATGATGCCCAGCAGCGACATGATGCTGACGTTGACGCGCGTCAGCAGCAGCAGGGGGAAGACGCCGATGGCCCCCAGCGGCAGGGTGAACAGGATCGTCAGCGGGTGAAGCAGCGACTCGAACTGCGCGGCCATCACCATGTAAACGAAGAGGACCGCGAGCGCCAGCGAGATCAGCATGTCGCGGAACGATTCGGCCTGGAACTGCGCCTCGCCACCGAAGAAGATCGAGAAGCCGGGCGGCAACTGCAGGGCGTCGGTCTGTTTCTTGATGTCACCGACCACGGCCCCCAGCGGCCGGCCCTTCAGGTCGGCCGAGATCAGCGCGAACTGCGCGCGGTTCTTGCGCAGGACCGAGGCCGGCCCGCGCGCTTCCCGGAACGTGGCCACATCCCGGAGCCGGATCGCCGTGCCGTCGGGCGCCCGTCCCACGGCGATCTCGCCGATGCGGTCCACCGCGCGGCGGTCCTCCGGCCGCGCCCGGACGGTGATGTCGAATTCCTCGCCGCCGACGCGGTAGCGCGTGACGGCATTCCCCTCGATCGAACTGCGCAGCGCCGCCCCCACTGTGGCGGCGGTCAGCCCGAACCTGGCCGCGCGCTCACGGTCGAGCAGGACCTGGACCTCGGGCTTGCCGCCAGCCAGGGTGTTGTCCACATTGACCGTGCCCGGGACGCTCCGCACGATGGCCTCCACCTGCGCGGCGATAGCCTGCAGCCGCTGCAGGTCCGGCCCCGTGACCTCGACCTGGATCGGCGCCTGGCCGCCCATCTGGTCCGAGACGGCGACCTTGACCTTGGCCGCCGGGATGTCGGTCAGACGAGCCCGGAGGTCGTCCATCACCTGCTCGACGGAGCGCCGCCGCTCGGCCTTGTCCACCAGGCTGACGAAGATCTCGGCGATCTGCGAGCCCGGGGTCTGGAACCCGAAACCCTGCGAGGTCGCCCCCACCAGGGTGAAGGACGTCTTCACTTCCGGCATCAGGCGCAGCGCGGCCTCGACCTGGCGGGCGGCACGGTCGGCCAGTTCCAGCGAACTGCCCATCGGCATCTCAATGCGCACCCGGAACTCGCCGGTGTCGGAGGTGGGGAAGAACTCCTTGCCGATCAGGGGCGACGCCAGCAGCCCCATGGCGCCCAGGAAGGCCGCCGCGGCGACGCCCAGCGTGGCGGCGCGGTGCCGCAGGCACCACGCCAGCGCGCTCTGGTAGCGGCGGCCCAGGCCCTCGAAGGCGGCGTCCCATCGGTCGAAGAATCCCGCCAGGCGGGTGCGGCTCGTCTCCCTGCGGCGCAGCCAGCGGGCTGAGAGCATCGGGGTCAGCGTGAAGGCCATGAAGACCGACAGCAGGTTGGCGAACACGACCGTCAGGCCGAACTGCCGGAAGAACTGACCGACGATTCCCCGGGTGAACGCGATCGGCACGAAGACCGCCACGTTGGTCATGGCGCTGGCTATGACGGCCAGCTCGATCTCCCGTGCGCCTTCCCTGGCCGCATCCTGCGGCGTGGGATCCAGGTCGAGGTGACGGTTGATGTTCTCGTTGACCACGATGGCGTTGTCCACCAGCACGCCGACCGAGACCGCCAGGCCCAGCAGCGTCATCAGGTTGATGGAAAACCCCGAGAAGAACATCGGCAGGTAGGTGGCGACGATGGCGGCCGGCATGACCAGGGCGATGATCAGCGTGCTGCGGACGTTGTGGAGGAACAGAAAGACCACGACGGCGACCAGCACGGCGCCCAGGGCCAGGTTGCCCTGGACGTCGGCGACCGACGACCGGATGAACAACGACTGGTCCTGGGCGATCCCGAAGGTGACATCCGGCGGCAGGGAGCGCTGCAATTCCGCGATCGCCCGGCGGACGCCGTCAGCCACGGCCACCGTGTTGGCGCCGGCCTGCTTCTGGATCTGGATGCCGACGCTGTCCCGACCGTTGAGGCGGGTGTAGGTCGTGGGGTCCTTCTCGAGGTCGCGCACCGCCGCCACGTTCCCCAGCCGCACCAGGGTGCCGTCGCGGCCTCGGATCCGCAGGTCGGCGATCTCGTCCAGGGACCCGAACTGCCCGGTGAGCCTAACCAGGAACTCCCGGGAGGGCTCGGTGATCTTCCCGCCGGGGACGTTCAGGTTTTCGGCCCGCAGCGCTTCTTCGATCTGCGCCAGCGACAGCCCGTAGGCGCGCAGCCGCTCCTGATCCACCTCCACGCGGATCTCCCGGACCAACCCGCCGCTGACGCTCACCGCGGCCACGCCGGCCACGCGTTCGAAGCGGGGCTTGATCACCTCGTCAGCCAGGCGCCGCAACTCGCGCGGCGACTGCGACCCGCCCAGACCGATGTTGAGGATGGGAAAGGCTCCGATGTCGAACTTCTGGACGATCGGCTGCTCCACGTCCCGTGGGAAGCGGATGCGGGCAATGTCCACCCGCTGGCGGACGTCTGCGGTCGCGGCGTCGAGGTCCGTCCCCAGCTCGAACTGCACGCCGATGAACACCTGGCCCTCGCTGGCCAGCGTGCGCACCTCGCGGACGTTGGGGAGGCTGCTGAGCTGCTCCTCCAGCGGCTTGGCCACGAGGAGCTGCACCTCCTCGGGGCCCGCCCCCGGATAGAGCACGGTCACGGTGACAAACGGGAACTGGACGTTGGGGAACAACTCCACCGGCAGCCGCGTGTAGGACACCAGGCCCAGGACCATCAGGGCGCTGGTGATCATCAGCACGAAGACCGGCCGGCGGACCGACAGCGCCGACAGCGACACTACGGAGTCACCACCCGCACTCGGGTTTCGGGAGGCAGGACCTCCGGTCCCAGCACCACCACCATCTCGCCGGGATCCACCCCCGCGAGGACTTCGACCCGGTCGCCCTGGCTCAGGCCGAGGACCACCGGGCGGACGCGGACGGTGTCTTTCACGACCACACGCACGAACGGCCGCTCGCCGCCCACGACGGCCGCCTTCGGCACGAGCGGGACGCCAGTCCGCCGCTCGACGATGATCTCCCCGCGCGCGAAGACGCCGGGAACGGCCGCCGGGGGCGGGGCCTGCAGGCGCAGACGCACGCTCGAGGCGCGGCTGGCGGGATCGGCGACCGGCGAGATCACCGAGACGGTGGCGTCCACCGGCTTCCCGGGGTCGCCCTCGAGACGGATGAGGGCCGGCTGGCCCACCCGTATCAGCGGGAGATCGCGCTCCCCGACCAGGACCTCGACCTCCATGGCCCGGTCGTCGTAGACCTTCACCACCGGTGAGCCGCGGGCGGCGAAATCCCCGGAGGTGAGGTAGTCGCCCACCGTTGCCTGCAGGCCGGCCACCCGGCCGGCAAACGGCGCGCGGATCGTCATGTTCGCCAGGCGCTGGCGCGCCAGGGCGACCACCGCCCTGGCCTGGGCCAGCTGGGCGCGCGCCGCCTGGAGCTCCTCCGCCCGGGCGCCACGCTCGACCATGGCCCACTGCTGCCGCGCAGAATCCAGCGCGGTCTTCGCGATCTCGAACTGGGTCTGGGCCGCCTGGAACTGCGCCTTCGCCTGGTCGTACTGCAGCCGCGCCTGGTCCACCTGCGCCTGGGCGATCGCGCCCTCTCGCAGCAACTGTTCCTGACGCCGCAGGTGGTCCTCGGCGACCCGCAGCGCCGCCTGCGTCAGGGCCACCTGGGTCTCGGCGACCTTCACCTGGCTCTGGGCCTGGGTGACGGCGTTGAACACCACCTGCCGCTCCTCCGGGCGCGGACCCGCCTCCAACTGGGCCAGCCGCGCCGCGGCGGCCGCAGCCCCCGCCTCGGCCTGCGCGACCTCGGCGCGCTGGTCGGCCGCGTCGAGTTCGACCAGCGCCTGGCCGGCCGCGACGCGGTCGCCGTCGGTGACCAGCACGCGCGCGACGCGGCCGCTGATCCTGGGGAAGAGTTCGGCCAGGCGCGCCGCGGTCACCGAGCCGCTCACCTCGACGGTGCGCGCGACGCTGCCCACTTCGACCCTCGCCACTTCCACGGGCACGACGGCCGGCCCGACTTCGCTGGCCGGAGAGGGACTCCGCCGGCCGAAGGTGGTCACGCCGGCTGCGGCGCCGACGACGACCAGCGCCAGCCCCAGCAGGAGGATCCAGCGACGCATCACGTCAGACTCCTTCCCCATAGAACGTGTAGAACGTGCCTCCGCCATTGTCCCACGAGGCGCAGAAGCCGACCAGAGGTTCGTCAGACGGGCACGAGCGGCTCGGGACGCGTGGAGGGCCTATCCGTCCAGTCGCCTGCGGCGGATATCCTCGTCGATGGCGCTTCGCAGCCGCGCCGAGACGGCGGTGGCGAAATCCCGCAGGGTGCCTGCCCCGGGCGGCAGGTCTCGGGGGCCCAGGCGCAGGATAGCCCAGCCGCGGGCAAACAGGCCCCATCCGTCCGGGATCTGACGGGTCGTGATCTCATACGGCTCCAGGTCCGCATCGAGGAGCCGGTCGAGGACCTCGGCCGCCTCGGCGATTTTGGCGGGATCGGCCAGGCGGACGATCGGCCGGTCGTTCACCATCAGTTCCGCAAAGGCGGCGCCGCCCTCGGTCCCCTGGCGGACCGACAGCACCAGGTAGTTGGCCGGGATCCGGCGGTTGATCGGGATCCGCCGCGCGCGCAGGGCCTGCTCTACGTACTGGATGCGCTCGCTGATCCGAGGATGTTCGGGGAAGATGGGCTCGGGCTGCGGGGAGAGCTGCTCCACGCGCCGCAGGCGCTCCAGCACCGTGAGCACGCCCACGGGGCTGTAGGGGGTGCGCGTGAGGTAGTCGACCGCGGCCAGGTCCGCGTCCCGTTCCAGGTCGCGGGTGTAGCCGGCCAGCAGGCCCGTCGAGAACATGATCGACCCCTGCGTCAGGTTGGGATCCCGCGTGAAGATGGCCACCAGGAGGATGAGGAAGGTCGCCCGGTTGGCCCGCCGCATCATCTCCACCCCATGGCCCAGCGCGGCGTGGGCGACCTCGTGGGCGATGACGGCGGCCAGTTCGTGGTCGCTGCGGACGAACCGCAGCAGCCCCGTGGTCAGGTAGACGAAGCCGCCGGGCAGCGCGACGGCGTTGACCTGGTCCACCTCCACGACCTTGAAGGCATAGGGCAGGTGCGGCCGCTGGGACTGGGCGGCCACCGTGGTGCCGATGCGCGTCACCCGGTCCAGGACCGCCGGGTCTGCGACGACCTTGAACCGGGACTCGATCTGGGCGGCGCCCTCGCGGCCGAGCCGGATCTCCTCCTGTTCGGCCGGTGCGGCGTCTGCCGGGGCCGGCAGCGCGCCGGACGCCAGCGAGGCCGCAACGAGGAGCACTCCCAGGAGGCGGCGGGTGGACCTCATGCGCCGTTCTCTATTCCCGTACGGCCAGCCGCGTCAGGCCGAAAATCGCCCTGGCGTTGGCGGTCGTGACCTCAGCGACCGTGCCGGCGGCCACGCCCCGCGCGCGGGCGGCCGCCCACGCCACCAGCGGGAGGTACGATGGCTCGTTGCGTCGACCCCGGTGGGGCTCGGGCGGCAGGTAGGGCGCGTCGGTCTCCAGCAGGAGTCGGTCCGGCGGTACGAAGGCCGCCACCTCCACGGCGCGGCGGGCGGTGCGGTAGGTCAGCGGGCCACCCAGCCCGATGTAGTATCCCCGGTCCAGGCAGGTGCGCGCCATCTCCAGGGATCCGGAGAAGCAGTGCATGACGACGGCCGGAGGCGGGATTTCCGTCAAGATCCGGAGGACGTCGGCGTGGGCGTCGCGGTTGTGAATGATGACCGGGAGACCGCAGTCGCGGGCGAGGCCCAGGTGCGCGCGGAAGGCCTGCTGCTGGACTTCCCGCGGCGCAAAGTCCCGGTAGTAGTCGAGCCCGGTTTCGCCGATGGCGACGACGCGCGGGTGCTTCGCCAGGGCGGCGAGGGCGGCCATGGCGTCGGGGGTCGCGTCCGCGGCGTCGTGCGGGTGGATGGCCACGGCCGCGAAGACGTCGGCGTGCTGCTCGGCCAGCACCAGCGCACGCCGGCAGGACTCCAGTGACGTCCCCACGGTGACGAACCCCTGCACGCCGGCGGCCCGCGCCCGGTCCAGGACGACCTCGCGGTCGGAGGCAAACGCATCGTCATCAAGGTGGAGATGGGAGTCGAAGAGGTCGAGTGCCACGCCCCAAGTCTACTCAAGGCGCGGGATACCCGCAAGCCAGCCCCTCCGGTATCATGAACGCATGAGACGGTTCCGCGACCTGCTGGTCCTCGTCGGGATCGGTGCCCTGGTGATGACCGGGGCGCCCGCCCCATCCGCGGCCGCAGGGCCCAACGAGGGGCCCGCTTGGGACGTGCCCGGTCCAGGCATCGGCGGCACCGTGCTGGGCGACGGTTTGATCGTCCCGGGCGACCGCATCGGCCCCGTCCGACTGACCATGGCCATCGACGAGATCATCGCGACGGTCGGACGCCAGTTCAGGCGCGACGTGTTCCCCCAGGAGGGGATCATCCTCTACGAGTGGCGCAGCGAGGGCCTGTGGGTCTCGCAGACCATCGCGTCGAGGGCCATCCGCGTCATCAGCGTCTTCGGGACGTCTGACAGGTACCGCACGGAGAAGGGCGTCTCGCTCTTGGAGACCCGCGCCAGAATGGAGGCGGCCCACGGCAGGGACTACCGGGAGTACCGGTATCCGGCCGATCGGATCACGCTCATCCGCTACCACGCGGTGGGATTGCAGTTTGGCCTGGTGAATCAGCCGTCGAATGCGGCGATCCACCACCGCATCTTTCAGATTGGCATCTTCAAGCCGGGAGATCTTCCGCCGCTGCGGAGGCCGTCGAACTAGCCACTAGGATACCCTGGCTCCTTTGGGGGGCGCCCCGTCGACGCTCAGAATCGCCACCTCATCGTCTCCCCACGTCGCCGCCAGGAGCATCCCGCGCGACTCGACCCCGCGGACCTTTCGGGGCTGGAGGTTTGCCAGCACCACGATGCGCCGGCCGACCAGGTCGGCGGCCTGATAGTGGGGCGCGATGCCGGCCACCAGCGTGCGCACTTCGTCTCCGATGTCGACCGTCAGCCTGACCAGTTTGTCGGTCCCGGCGATCCGCTCGGCCGCGGTCACCTCGCCGATGCGGAGATCGAGCTTCTTGAACTCCTCGATGGTGATCTGGTCCACCTGGACCCCTCCCTTCGGGCGGGTCTCGATCCTCGGGAACACCGGCGTGCCGGCGCGGACGGACACGCCGACTGGGAGGCCGCCCCACCGTCGCGCGTCATCGAGCCGCTGTGCGGCCAGCGGCTGCGGGATGCCCAGTTGCTGCCAGATCCGCTGGGCGGCGGTCGGCATCACCGGCGAAAGCAGGATGGTCACCACGCGCAGCGCCTCCAGCGTGTTGTAGAGCACTGTTCCGGCGCGGTCGGGACGGCCCAGCCTGGCGGCCTGCCAGGGCGCCTCTTCATCGATGTACTTGTTGGCCGCGCCCAGCAGCCGCCAGACCTCCGCCAGCGCCTGGCTGAAATTCAGGCGTCTCACGTGCTCGAAGACGGCGTCGGCCGTGGTCTGGGCCAGCTCCCGGAGCGCGGCATCGGTCCCCTCGTCGGGCCCCGGGCGGGGGACCCTCCCGCCGAACTCCCGCGCGACCAGCGGCAGCACGCGGTTGAGCAGGTTGCCGTAGTCGTTGGCCAGGTCGGCGTTGAAGCGGCCGATCAGCGCCGGCTTGTTGAAGTCGCCGTCTCCACCAAACGGGATCTCCCGCAGGAGGAAGTAGCGCAACGCGTCCACTGCGACCCCCAACTCCGCGCCCGACTCGGCAGCGATCTCCCGGCTCAGCGCTGCGGGATCGATGACGACCCCCAGCGACTTGCTGAACCGCTGCCCGCCGAAGGTCAGGAACCCGTGGGCGTACGTCTGCCGGGGCACCTCGATGCCCGCCGCATGGAGGATGATCGGCCAGATGACCGCATGGAAGCGCACGATGTCCTTCGCCATGAGGTGGACGTCGGCCGGCCAGTAGCGCCTGAACTTCTCGGGGTCGTCCAGATAGCCGATCGCCGAAATGTAGTTGGTCAGGGCGTCGATCCAGACGTAGATGACGTGCTTGGGGTTGAAGGGAACCGGCACACCCCAGGTGAACGTGGAGCGGCTAACCTGGATGTCCTTCAAGCCCGAGCGGATGAAGGCCAGGACCTCCCGGCGCCTTGCCTCGGGTTCGATGGACTCGGGATGGGCCTCGATGTGCCGGAGCAGCCAGTCCTGATACTTGGAGAGGCGGAACAGGTAGCCTTCCTCGGCCGTCCACTCCACCGGCCGGCCCACGTGCACCGGGCAGGTCCGGTTCGGCCCCAGTTCGGTCTCGGTGTAGTAGGTCTCGCACGACGCGCAGTACCATCCTTCGTAGGTCCCCAGGTAGATGTCGCCCTTGGTGTACAGGCGCTCGAAGAGGTGGGCGGCTGTGGCCGTGTGCCGCGGCTCGGTGGTCCGGATGAAATCGTCATACGAGATGTTGAGGAAGGTCCACAGGCGGCGGAACTCTTCGGAGATCCGGTCCACCCACTCCTGGGGCGTGACGCCGTGGCGCTGGGCGCTGCGCAGGTTCGTCAGGCCGTGCTCGTCGGTGCCGGTGAGGAACCACACGTCGTCGCCGGCCAGCCGGTGGTAGCGCGCGGCGACGTCGGCGGCAATGGTGGTGTAGGCATGCCCGATGTGCGGCACGTCGTTGACGTAGTAGATGGGCGTCGTGATGTAGAACTTGGCCATGCGCCTCACGTCCTCGCGGCGAGCGCTTCCCGCGCCAGCCGCGCCCCCTCCACCAGGTTGACCAGCTTGGCGAAGGCCACCTCCCAGGTCCGGGTGCGCAGGCCGCAGTCGGGATTGGCCCAGATCCGTTCGGCGCCCAGTACCGCGGCGGCGTCCAGCAGTTTGTCCCGGATCTCCTCCGGCGTCTCGAGGACGTCCGTGTGGACGTCCACGACGCCGAGGCCGAGCTCGCGGCGGTCTCCGTATTCCTTGAAGAGTTGCACCACGTTGTAGTCGCCGGTGTTCTTGAACTCCAGCGCCAGGTGGTCGGTGCGCATCGTCAGCAGGTGGGGATACAGCGCCCGGTAGTTGCTGTAGCAGATGTGGATGCTGATCTTGGCCCGCACGCCGTCCACGGCCTCGTTGAAGGCCTCGACGAGGATCGGCACCTCGTCGGGATGCGTGGCCGCGGCGGGCTCGTCGATCTGGATCCAGTCGGCGCCGGCCGCCGCCAGCGCCTGCAGCACCGGCCGGAGCACGTCCCGGGCCAGGTCCAGGGTGAACGCGCGCTTGGCCGCGTACGCGCGGGCGCGGAGATCGCGGATGCCCGGATCTACGGTCTTCAGGTAGTACTCGTTGAACGACCAGTCGGCCAGCGTGTAGGGGCCGGTGATGGGAACCTTCACCGGCCGGCGGGCCACCGACTTCACGAAGCGCAGTTCGTCCAGGTGGAAGGGTTCGGTCAGCCGCACGCGGTCCACCACCGCGGCCTTGCGGTAGTACTTGTTGTCGAACGACCGCACGTGCCCGTAGAAGTGGAATCCGGCGATGCGGCGTACGGGGTACTCGTACATCTCGACGCGCCGCGCCTCGCCGTCGTAGACGACGTCCAGCCCGGCGGCCTCCTCCAGGCGGATGGCGAAGAGCGCGGCCCAGTCCCGCAGCCGTTCCCGGTCCGGATGCTCCGAGGCCAGCAGCGCCTTGAGGTCCGCCGCGTTCTCGATCCCCAACCGTTCGGCCCAGCGGTCGATCTCCGCCAGGTCGGCGGCGGACGGCTTCTGTCCGCGGGTGGCCTTGACCAGCCAGGCCGGCTTGGCCAGGCTGCCGATCTCCTGGGTCGGAAAGAGCTTCATCGCGCTCACCTCGCCGCCGCGCGCAGCACCTGGACGGCCTCTCCCAACCGCCGCACCTTGGCGGCCGCACACTCCCACGGCAGGAACTCGAGGTCGCAGTTCGGCACCAGCGCCACCTCGGCGGGGGCCAGGCGGTCGCGGATCCGGAGCACCTGCTCGACCAGCCCGTCAACCTCCTCGACGAGCGAGTTGCGGCCATCCAGGGCGCCGACCAGCAGGGTCTTGCCCGCCGCCGCGGCGCGCAGCGCGGGATCCGCTCCGTCCAGCGAACTTGCGTAGAGGTCCACTCCGACCTCGTCCACGGGGAAGGTCAGCAGTTCGCCCAGCAACGGCCCGGCATCCCCGAAAAAGGTGTGCAGCGCCGTCCGCACCCCCAGCCCCTCCGTCACCGCCGCCAGGGCCTCGCGGGCCGGCAGCAGGTCCTCCCTGACGGCGCGTGTGACCACCACCGGGTCGCTGAACTGGATGTAGGCGCACCCCGCCTCGGCCAGGGCCCGGGCCTCCGCCCGCAGCACCGCCGCGGCGTCGTCGAGGACCTGTTGGGGGCTGCGGCCCGAGGCGTTCTCGGACAGCCGGACCAGCGCAAAGGGCGAGGGCAGCACCGCCTTCCACCGCAGCCCGGCCAGCGCGTCCAGGTTGAGCACCGCGCGCACGGCCCGGCCGGTGGGTTCCAGCGGCCCCGTGATCACCGGCCGCCGGTAGAAGGTGTTGTTGTCGAACCAGCGGATGATGCCGTCCGCGTGCATCCCCGGGATGCCGTCGGCCAACGGCCGGAGCAGGTCCTGCCAGCGGAGTTGGCCGTCGACGATATAGTCCAGCCCGGCCTCGCGCTGTAGCAGGATGAGGCGCCGCTCGTCCTCAGCGATCGCGGCGTCGAGTTCGGCCGGCGACGCCCGGCCGCGGTCGACCGCTCTGCTGAGCTCGACGACCGCCTCGGATCGGGGAAAGATCCCCACGAGGTGCGCGAATGGCATGATCCCTCCCAGATGGCGGCAAATAACAAACCTCCCGCCCACCGGACGGAAGGTTGCGCTCCCGTGCTCCCACCAGGGTTCGCGCCGGCCTCGCGGTCCCGGCGCCTCGGCGGGTGGCCGCAGGGCGACCACCCCTGCTCGATCTCGGGAGCCCCCGTTCAGGCTACTGGTTCCGTCTGCCCCGCGGCCGCTGCAACCCGTCGATCCGGAACGTTCGCCTGAAGGCTCGGAAGCCATGTTCGACGCCTGTCCGCCGCCGGCTCTCATCACACCCGGCTCGCTGAGACGGCCTTGGCGCCTACTCCCGCTCCGTCATCGCCGCCTGGACTACCGCCATGATAGGGGGCGCACCCGAGGGTGTCAATGCGCGCCCCCCGCCGCGTCTTCGCGCCTCGCGCACCAAGGGCCCCCACGCCGATGAACCGGTGCACCTTTCGCCCCTGCGCTGGTGTGGGGTGCCGGGATGTTAGGCTTCTCATCCAGACACACGCCGGTCGGTCCCACCCGGCCAATGCTCCACGCGTTCGTGGTACCAACGTACCGAGGCCGCCCGGGGCCAGCGCGGCCGGGGCGCAACCCCGGCCCCCCCTGCGGACTCCGAGTGTCAGCGGGGAGCGGACTTACCTTCGTACCGGCGGGACCACTCCCGCAGAATGCGGTCACGATGCTTTGCCATCCCCTCGAAGTCGTTCTTAATCATCTTCGCTTCGGCGTCGGGCGGGTAGAATGGCGGCAGGTTGGACATGCCCGGGATCCCCACGATGGCGCTCCACTGGTTATACATCTCCATCGCCCTGCGGCTCACCGAGAAATCCGCCAGCCGCCGGGCGGCGGCCAGATTGCGCGTCCCGCGGTGGATGGCCGTCGCCTCCATTGCCCACCCCGCCCCTTCCCGCGGGATGAACACGTCGATGGGCGCGCCCTCCTGCTTGAGCCGCGCGCCCCGCAAGTCGAGCCCAACGCCCAGCGTGAACTCGCCCCGCGCGGCCTGCACACACGGCGCCGACCCCGAGTGGAGGTACACGCCGATGTTCTCGTGGACCCGATCCATGAACTTCCAGCCCTCCTGCTCGCCGAACAGCTGCAGCCAGGCCCACACGGTCAGGTACCCGGTGCCCGAGGAGTTGGGGTTGGGCATGACCAGCAGCCCTTTGTAGGTGGGATTCGTCAGGTCCTTCCACGATTGCGGTCGGCGGATGCCACGACGGGCCGCCTCCCGAGTGTTGAAGCACACCACCGAGAGCACGGCGTCCATCCCGGTCCATGTCATGGGGCTCTTGCTGCTGCGGAACTCGGGCTTGAGCTGCTCGGCGCCTCGCGGCGTGTAGGGTTCGATCGCGCCCAGTTCCTCGAGGAGGATAATGCTGATGACATCCACCCCCCACACGACGTCGGCGCGGGGGTTGGCGCGCTCGGCCAGCAATCGCGCCGTGATGACGCCGCTGGAGTCCCGGACCCAGTCGATGACGATGCCCGGGTTCTCACGCTCGAACGCATCCTTATAGGGCCCGAGCTGGTCGTTCTCCAGCGCTGTGTACACGGTCAGCCTGGCGACCTGGGCACGGGCCTCACCCAGCAGGCCCACGGCCAGAACCGCGGTGACCACCATGACCGTCAGGCATCGCACCGCGCGCATCCACTGCACGTCCCGCATGGTGATCCCTCTCCTGGACGGAGCAGTCCGCTCTAAACCCCTCCACGCCTTGGACTTCAGACCCGCCATTCCTCACACCCCCTTTGCCGACTCAGGTGTTCCTTAATGCCGCCCCGCCTTAATGACGTCGCCCTCCAGACTTCAGGACATCCATGCTCCGCCATTCGCCTCAATCGCCTCGCCGGTGAGGAAATCCGCATCCGGGCCACAGAGGAAACTCACGACGCCGGCAACATCCTCAGGGGTCTGCAGGCGGCCAAGGGGAGTGTCCTGCACGTACTCTCGAATCACGTCCTCCGCCGTGATCCCGCGGAGTGCGGACTCCCACAAGATCTCCCGTTCCTGCATGGGTGTCCTGACATAGCCAGGGTTCACCACGTTGACCGTCAGCCGGTAGGGTGCCAGTTCCTTGGCCGCCGCCTGAGCAAGCCCCACTAGCGCGAACTTGGAAGCCGAGTAGTGAGTCAGCAGCGGCGCGGCGCGGCGCGCTGCCATGGAAGCGATCGCCACGATCTTCCCTCGCAGATCACGACCAGGCATGGGTTCCTGCTGCACCATCCGTCGCGCAAAGGTCTGCATGGTGAGGAACGCGCCCCTCGCGTTGACCGCGAAGTTGAACTCCCACTCCTCGTCGCTCAGATCGAGGAAGCGATTCATGGTCGAGACGCCGGCGTTGACGATCAGCAGGTCGAGCCGTCCGCCGTTGGCGTAGACTTCCGCCGCGACGGTCTCGAGATCGGCCCGACTCGTCACGTCGAGACGCCGGCTTGTGGCCTCATGCCCCGCTGCCTCGATCTCTCCGGCCACAGCGCGCGCTGCCCCCTCGTCCACGTCCGTCACCCAGACCCTGGCGCCCTCTCGCGCGAGACGGTGGGCGATCGCCCGCCCCATGCCCGACCCCCCTCCTGTGACCAGCGCGCTAAGCCCCGCCAGCATGGCTTCCCATCAGACCCGGCGCGAGGTGCATCTGCCCCGGAAGGGCCGTCCTCAACTGCGGATAGAGGTCCTTTAACCGACGGTAGGTCTCGCGGTAGACGGCATAGAGGTCGGCATAGGCAGCCGCCGCTTCGCGATCGGGCTCGGTGACGCCAGCGATCTTCACCTGACCCTTGATATCCTGCCAGGACCACAATCCCGCAGCCACGCCCGCCACGAACGCCACACCGTGGGCGCTCCCCGTGTGCCCGCCTGCCAGATGGTAGACCTCGCGTCCGAGGATCGAGGCCGTGATCTCTCGCCACAGCCCGCTGCGAGCGCCGCCGTCCACAATGGAGAACCGCGAAATCCTGTGGCCGGCGGCTTCGAGTACTTCAACGTGGTGGCGGAATGCGAACGCCACGCCCTCCAGGATCGCACGGTAGAGGTGCGCCGGGGTATGGGACAAGGTCAACCCCAGCACGGTGCCGCGTGCCTCAGGATCGTGCAGCGGGGTCTTTTCGCCCAGAAAGTACGGCAATAACACCAGCCCGTTACTCCCCGGGGGGACCCGGGCCGCCGCCTGATCGAGTTCGGCGTAGGATACGCCGGGCCAAAACCCGTCCCGAAACCACTTCACCACGCTCCCCGATGTGGCCATGCAGCCATTGATAATGAAGAGTCCCGGGAGGTCGTGGTAGTCGATGAACAGTTCGCGCAGCGGTCGGAATCCGGTTATCGCATAGAGGAAGTCTCCCGCGCCGCCCAATTTGAGGACAGCCTCGCCCTCCGTCGTCAGCCCTGCCGTCAACGCCGCTGCGACGTGATCGGCACTTCCGGCTATCACGGGTGTGGAGGCGTGCAGGCCAGTCTCGTCTGCCGCTGGACGGGTCACTTCCCCGACGACCTCGTGGGGGCGTTGCACCGGTGCTAGGGCCTCCGGTGGCAGATCCAATAGGACCAGGACCGGCTTCAGCCATGCCTCCTCCAGGACATCCCACATCCCGGATTCCAGCGCCCAATTAGCCTCGGTGTAGGCAGCCCCGGTCAGCCGGCCGGTCACGTATTCGTATGACCCGCACAGGCGGCGCACGCGACGCCAGCTCTCCGGCTCGTTGCGTCGGAGCCACAGGAGTTTGGGGGGGATCACCTGCTGGTTCCATGTGGCCCCGGTGCACCTGAACAGCTCGTCTTCGGAAAAGTGCTCTTTGAAGAAACGGATCTCGTCCACGGCGCGCGCATCATTCTGCTGGATCGACCTCCGGACCGGTGCTCCGGCCGCATCGAGCAACAGGAGCGCCGGGACCATACCCGACACACCCAGTGCCTTCACCCCGGACGCATTACGCTCTCGGAGCACCTGCCTGACCGTGGCCACGACCCCGCGCCACCAGTCCTCGGGGTCCTCTTCCGCCCAGCCGACGTGGGGGCTCATCAGATCGTGCAAACATTCGGCTTGTGCCAGTGCCTCCCCGTGGTCGTCGAGAAGGACGGCTTTGCACGCCGTCGTCCCGATGTCGATGCCCAACACCGCCATCCCGACCGTCGCCCCCTATGCCCGGACCCGCGCGCCGCGAGCGGCCTCCATAAATCGACGGGTCCGCTCGGGATCCACTGCCGCCCAGGTGTTCCCGCCCACCTTGAGGGCGGTCCCGACCACACAACCGTCCGCGACGGCCAGGACCTCAGCGACGTTCTCCTCTCGGACGCCCGTGTTGGCCAGGACCGGCGTCTCCGGCAGCGCCTGCTTGACCGCGCGCAGATCTTCCAGAGGGGTAGGCTCGCCCGTGATCGGCCCCGAGACCAGAATCGCGTCTGCCAGGCTCGAAAAAACCGCGCTGCGTGCCCGCTCGGCCACGGGGCGGCTGTCCAGGGGCGAGGCAAACTCGGCGGAGATGTTGTAGAGCAGGAACAGGTCATCGCGCCCGAGCCGACGCCGGTAGCGCAGGGCTTCAGCGGCCCGCCCTTCCCACAGGCCCATGTCCGAGCCATAGACACCCGTGAAGATCTCACGAGCGAAGTGGGCGCCGGTCGCGGCAGCCAGGGCCATGGTGCTGAGGGAGTCCCACAGCACGTCCACGCCGAACGGGACCCTGATCTCCCCGCGCAACCGACCGATGATGTAGGCCATGGTCGCGGTCGAGGCTCCATCGACTTTCAGCTCATAGGGCCGGTCGTTCTCGTTTCCAAACATCACCGCATCCACGCCTGCCGCCTGCAACGCGGCCAGGTCCTGGCGGGCCCTTCTGAAGATGGCCTCCACCCCGCCCTGGGCGTCATAGAGTGGCGTCCCGGGCAGTGCCGGGAGGTGCACCATCGCGACAACGGGCTTCGAGGTCCCGAACAGCCGGATGAACCGGTCCATGGGCTACGCGATCACCACCCGCTTGACGCGCTCGCGAAGCACCGCCTCGTGGGCGCCGATGCCGTCGTCCGTGATGACAGCGGACAATTCGTCAATGCGGCAGACCTGGGCCAGGGCCCGGCGGCCAAACTTGCTGTGGTCGGCGACCAGGACCACCTCCCGCGCCGCCCGGATGCCGAGACGTTTCACCGCGGCCTCCTCCACCGTGCTGTTGGTCACAGCCTCGTCGTCCACAGCGTCGGCGGCAAGGAAGAACAGGTCTGCATTGAGACCCCTCAGCGTCTCCTCGGCCCAGGGGCCGACGAGACTGAAAAAGCCGTTGCGCACGCGGCCGCCGATCAGCAAGACCTCGGTCTGCCCGGCCGCCGCGGCCTGAGCTGTAGGAAGATCCAGGGCGATCAGGGTGATCGGTTTTCCGGCCAGTTGGCGCGCCAGCGCAAGGGTCGTAGTTCCCGAATCGAGCAGCACGGTCGCACCCGCAGGGACCATCCGGGCGGCCGCCTCGGCGATCCGCTCCTTTTGCTCTCGCATTCTCTTGGATTTCAGCGCGAAGGAGGGCTCGTACGCGGTTCCCAGTGCCCTCCGCAGGGCTCCGCCGTGCGTCCGCTCGATGAGCTTCTGTTGCGCCAGTTCTTCTAGGTCGCGTCGGACGGTTGCGATGGACACGCCGAGCGCCTGTTGTAGCTCGGCGGTGCGGGCGCTTCCCCACCCCTCGAGAAGCTGCAGAATCCGCTGACGTCGTTCCAGTGGAAGTCCCATAATTGATCGGTTTTGATCGTTTATAATCGATTATGATCGGATCAGATTGAATCTGTCAAGATCCCGGGCTGTTGAGCGAACGGAAAAGGTCGCCTTCTCCGCGGTGCGAGGTCAGGATCGCGCGGACCTGCTCCCGCGCCGTTGTGGGACGGCGGTGGACCGAGCAGCACGCCCCCGAGGAGGATCCGGGGGGGAGGTCTGTGCCTTCACACCCGCTCCGCGATGAAGATCGCCGCCTCGGATTCCAGGCCGAACGGATCGCCTCCCAGACTGCCGTACAGCGCCTCGAGCCGCATGCCGGCCCTCTCCAGCATCGTCTTCACCTCGACCACCGTGAAGGCTCGGATGGACTGGGTCCAGGCCTCCCGCCGGCCGTCGGGGAAGATGACCGTGTTCACCCAGGAGAGGCGGCCGGCCAGCGGGTCGAACGTCCAGTCCTCGATTTCCAGGATCCCGTCGTCGCGGCGGTCCACCACAGCGGGCTGGAAGTGGCGGATCTCCAGTTCGCGATTCCAGAAGTCGATCAACAAGCGGCCGCCGCGCCGCAGCACGCGCGCGACGCCGTCGAGCATCGCCTGGCTCTCCTCGTCGGTGTCGAAGTAGCCGAAGGAGAGGAACATGTTGATTGCCGCGTCGAACGGGCCGCGCACGGGCAGGGCCCGCACGTCGCCCACGACGAACCGGGGGGTCACGCCCGAAGCCGCCGCGTGCGCCCGCGCCCGCGCCACCTGCATCGTCGAGATGTCCACGCCCACCACGTCGAACCCCCGGCGGGCGAGTTCGACGCTGTGCCGGCCGTACCCGCTGCAGACGTCGAGGATCCTGGCCGGAGGGCGCAGGTCCAGCAGCGCGAGCACCTGATCCACCTGGGTCCTGGCCCGCTCCAGGTCGGCCCGCTCGTAGAGTTCCAGGAACGTGGGGCGGTTGAAGACGTCCCGCCACCACTCGGGCCGCCGGGTCATGGGGACGATGTCTCCCCTGAGCCGGAACTCGCGGCGCCGGGGCTCTGGGGGGCAACCAGCGACGCCAGGTACTCCGCGATGACGGCCCTGGCGTCGGACGCCTGGTCAGGCCGCACCAGGAGATCTGCGACGATCCCGGCCTGGCCGCCCAGCATCGTCGGGACCTCATAGCCCGCGACCCGGCGGGACCGCACCATGACGCGGATGCCGGCGGCGGTCAGCACGTCGCGGATCGCGATGGCTTCGAACTCGCTGGTGGCCTCGAACACCGCCACAAGATCACCGGGCGAGGGCAGCAGCATGCTACGGCTCCCTGGCGGCGAGCCGGTAGGCCTCCTTGGGCGCGAGCCCGCAGGCCGCCGCCAGCGCCCGGGCCGCGTCGCGGCGCGACAGACCCTGCGCCAGCAGACGCCGCAGGACCTCCTCCGGCGCCTGGGGTCCGGCGCCCTCCCTCCTGACAGCCGCGCGGGCTCGCCGAGGCGCGGCGTCCTCTGGGGCGCCCTCCACGACCAGCGTCACCTCGCCCCTGGGCTGCCCGCTCAGTGCCGCCCTCACCTCGGCGATGGTGCCGCGGATGACTTCCTCGTGCCTCTTGGTCAGTTCGCGGGCGAGCAACAGGCGGCGGCCGCCGAAGACGTCCTCCAGGTCGGCCAGCGCCTCGCGCACACGGTGTGGCGCCTCGAAGATCACCAGGGCCATGGGCAGGCCGGCCAGCGATTGGAGCAGACGCCTTCGCTCGCCCCGCTGCCTGGGCAGGAATCCGACAAAGGCAAACTGACCGACGGCGAAATCCGCCAGCGGCACCGCCGCCGTCACCGCGCTGGGACCCGGGACGGACACGACGCGGAGCCCTTCGCGCGACGCGGCCGCCACGAGCGCGGCGCCCGGGTCTGAGATCACCGGCATGCCGGCGTCCGCCACCAACGCCACAGTCTTCCCTGCGCGCAGCAGCCCCAGAATCTGCGGAATCCGCGTCCGCTCGTTGTGCTCGTGCAGGGAGAGCAGCGGCGCCCGGATGCCCAGGTGGGCCAGCAGCCCCCGGGTGTGCCGCGTGTCCTCGCATGCGACGACGTCGGCCTCCCTGAGGACGCGGACGGCGCGCAGGGTAATATCCTCGAGGTTGCCGATCGGCGTGGCGACGAGGTAGAGGATCCCCGGGGTCAAGGCCGCCCCTCCACCGCGACGGCCAGCCGCACGGCCTCCTCGGCCGTGGCGGCCTCCACGATCTCGGCGGGCCGGCCGGCCACGCTCGCCTGCCACGTTCGCAGGCCCACGACGCGGCGGCCCAGGCGCAGCGCGTGCCCGATCTCCGAGAGCGTCCCCGCTCCGCCGCCGATGGCGATGACCGCCTGCGCGGCCAGCACGATGATGACGTTGCGCACCTGGCCCATCCCGGTGGGAATGGCGAGCACGACGAACGGGTTGGCGTCTGCGGCCGCCTCCCCCGGCAGCACGCCCACTGTGAGCCCGCCGGCGCCGCGCGCGCCGCGGCACGCCGCCTCCATCACGCCGCCCAGCCCGCCGCAGATGACGCCGTACCCGGCCTCGGCGATCCGGCGGCCGACCTCCTCGGCCAGCGCCGCGTGGTCGGGATGCGAGATGACGCTCTCGCCGATCACGGCGATGAGCGAATGCCGGACGGCCGCAGGCATCATGCCACCAGCAGCCCTCGGAGCAACACCAGCGCGGCCCGCTTGTCCAGCGGCTCGTTGAGGTTGCCGCACTTGGGCGACTGGATGCACGATGGACATCCGCCCTCGCACGGGCAGGCCTCGATGACCTCGCGCGTCGCCGTCATCAGGGACTCGAAGAGCGCATAGCCCTTCTCGGTGATGCCCACCCCGCCGGGATGCCCGTCATAGATGAAGATGGTCGGGGTCCGGGTCTGGGGGTGCATAGGATACGAGACCCCGCCGATGTCCCACCGGTCGCACATCGCAAAGAGCGGCAGGACGCCGATGGCGGCGTGCTCCACCGCGTGGATGCCTCCGGCGAAGTCCAGGCCGCGGGCGCGCAACCGGGCTTCGAGCGCGTCGGGGACGGCAAACCACACCGCCCTGGTCTGCAGCCGCTGGGCCGGCAGGTCGAGGGGCTCCACGCCGAGCACCGTGTCGGTGAAGAGCTGCTTGCGCGCGAAGCCGACCACCTGCGTGGCGACCTCCACCTCGCCGAACTCGACAGCCGTAGGCCCCCATGGGCGGGCCGCCTGCCTGCGTCGGATGGTCAGGTCGATCGTCGTGCGGGGCTGCGTGTAGCAGTCGGCTGCAGACGGCCTCACGTGCGCAGTCCGCGCCTGCAGGTCCAGTTCAGACACCAGGTAGGTCTCCCCCTGATGCAGGTAGACCGCGCCGGGATGCACCTGCTCGAAGGCCCGCGCCGCTTCCACCGTCCCGATCGTCCGGCGGTCGGGACCGACGATCCGGAAGGTCGCCCCCGAGGCCGAACGAATGTCCACCGCTTGCGCCGGGTAGCGCTGCCGGCCGATCCAGTACCACCGGCCGCGGCGGGCCACGAGATCCCCGGCCTCTTCCAGCAACGGGATCACCTCGCGCGCGCGGTCGCCAAAGAGGGCCAGGTCGGCCGGCACGAGCGCAATCTCGGCGGCCGCGCAGCGCAGGTGTCGGGCCAGCACGTAGGGGTTCTCGGGATCGATGACCGCGTGCTCGCATGGTCGGTCGAACAGGTAGTCCGGGTGGCGCATCAGGTACTGGTCGAGCGCATCGTCCTGGGCGATCAGCACGGCCAGCGAGGGCGCGGTACCGCGTCCGGCGCGCCCGGCCCGCTGCCAGGTCGAGGCGATGGTCCCTGGGAAGCCGACCAGCAGGGCCGCGTCCAGCCCGCCCACGTCGATGCCCAGTTCCAGCGCGCTCGTGGAGACGACGCCCAAAAGGTCGCCGTCGAAGAGGCGGCGCTCGATCCGCCGGCGGTCCTCGGGCAGGTAGCCGGCCCGGTAAGGGCTGATCTGCGAGGCCAGGTGCGGCGCCTCCTCGCGCAGCCGGGCGGCGGCGTATCGCGAGATCAACTCGGTCACCTTCCGGGCCTTGGTGAAGGCGATGGTCCGGACCCCGCGGCGGACCAGGTCCACGAACAGCGCGGTGGCCTCCGACAGCGCGCTGCGCCGCGCCGCCCCGGCCCGGTCCCGCAGCGGAGGGTTCCACAACAGGAACCAGCGGGGGCCGCTCGGCGCGCCGTTGTCGTCGATCACCTCGACCGGCAGGCCGAGCAGCCTGGACGCGAACTCCTCGGGGTTGGCGATCGTCGCCGACGTGCAGACGAACTGTGGGTCCGCCCCGTGGAAGCGGCACACCCGCCGCAGCCGCCGCAGGACGTTGGCGACGTTGGACCCGAACACCCCGCGGTAGACGTGCATGTCGTCGACGACCACGAACCGCAGTCGCTGCAGGAACGGCTTCCACCGGAAGTGCTGGGGCAGGATGCCGACGTGCAGCATGTCGGGGTTCGAGAGAAGGATGCGGGCCCGCTCCCGGATCGCGCGGCGCTCCCGCGGCGGAGTGTCGCCGTCGTAGGTGGCCACGGAAACCTCGGGGACGTCGAACGCCAGCAGCGTGTCCAGTTGGTCCTGGGCCAGCGCCTTGGTCGGGAACAGGTAGAGCGCCCGCGCCCGGGGGTCGGCCAGCAGGGCATCCAGGACCGGCACGTTGTAGCACAGCGTCTTGCCGCTGGCCGTCGGCGTCACCACCGCGATGTGCCGGCCCTGGCGGACGGCCTCGACCGCGGCCGCCTGATGCGTGTAGAGCCGCTGGATCCCGTGCTCCTGCAACCACCTGACCAGGCGCGGGTGCAGCGGGGTGTTCAGGTCTGCGTAGCGGGCGGGTCGGGGGGGGAGGAACTGCCGGCAGACCACCTGCCCCCGGTAGCCGTCCTGCCGCTCGACGTCCTCGAGAAAGGCCTCGACTCCCAGCGCACTCCGGCGTGCCACGGCGACCCCAGTATAGCCCGAGCCGGCGTGTGCTGTCCTGCTCTGGGCCCGCCCTGCCGCGCGACGATCGCCTCCTGCGGGGTCCGGGCGCTTCCTTGACAGGCGCGAGCGCCGTTGGCTATCCTGTGTGATGCCACAAGGAGTCGCGCGGACGCGTCCGGCTCCCCAGCGCGGAAGTGGCGGAACTGGCAGACGCGCAGGCCTCAGGAGCCTGTGGGCCACAAGCCCGTGGGAGTTCAAATCTCCCCTTCCGCACCACCTGCAGCACGACTCACGCGGCGTCAGAGACCGCCAGCCAGCGCCCCGCTCGCCGCACGTCGATCCCCCAGTCCGGAAACCACGTCTGGCCGGAGGAAGACTGGGCATATCCCTCGTGGGGATGCCCAGCGCGACCAGGCCTCAGCCTGCTGCCATGCGTCTCGACGACGCCGTGGCCCAGTACCGGAGCGGCCGCGATCCAGGCATGCGGGAGGCCATCACCGCGGCCTGCACGCCGCTGATCCGCAGCATCGCCGCCGAGTTCACCGCGAACCGCACGCTGCAGGAAGACCTGACCCAGGTGGGCTACCTGGGGCTGCTGACCGCCATCGAGGGCTATGACCCCACCCGGGGGGTCAAGTTCGAGACCTACGCCCGGCCGCTGATCCGGGGCGAGATGCGCCACTACCTGCGCGACTCCAAGGACGTGGTCCGCAGGCCGCGGTGGCTGCAGAAGGCCAACCAGCAGATCGACCTGGCCGTGGCGCGGGCGCTGGCCGACCAGGGGCGGTTTCCGACCCTCGAGGAACTCGCCACGGCGCTCAACGTGACGGAAGAGGGGCTGCGGGAGATCCTCCGGGTCCGCGAGGCGGTCCACCTCACCTCCCTCGATGCGGACACCCCCGAGGAGATGCTCGAGATCGACCGCCGGCTCATCCGCCACCGGGTCTACGAGTCGTTCCAGCTGCCCATCGAAGACCGCATCGTCCTCTGGGAGGCCGTCGAGAAACTGACGGCGATGCAGCGCCGGGTGCTGTACTACCTCTTCTTCCGGGATCTCTCGCAGCCGAAGACGGCAGCGCGGCTGGGCATCTCGCAGAAGCACGTCTCCCGGGTCCTGGCCAGCGCGCTGACCAGGCTCCGGGAGCTCCTCACGTAGCCCTACTATTTCAGCTGATACCAGGAGGTGATGGCGATGCCGCGGCCGATGGCGCGCAGGGAAAGGGGGTCGAACCGCACCACGACGGTGGCGTTCTGGTTGGTGTAGCTCCCGGCCTCCGGCGACGACTGGTTGGCGCAGATCGTTCGCTTGCAGTGGTACATCGCGCCGATCTGATCCACAGTGCCCTGGGCACCGACGGCCATGCCATCCATCGTAAACATCAGTCCGTCCGTAATGAGCCGCTGGGTATTCCCGCCGCACAGGATCAGGCGCCCGGACCCGTTTGCCTGCTCCCCCGCACAGACGTTCGACGCCCGCTGGTCCGGCACGGCCTTGCCGAAGACCAGGATCCCGGGCGTCTGGCGACCCGACAGGGTCGAGAGATCGTGACGGTTGCTCACGCTGACCCCGGTGTTGAGGACCAGGTCGCCCCGGACGACGAGGGTCACGTTGCCGGCACTCCCACCGAGGTTGACGTCCCTCGAGAAGCGATAGGTGTCGCTCAGGAACACCGTCCCCCGCAGATAGCACGGGGACCCGGCTGACAGACCCGGACATCCGGACGCGACATAGTTGACGACCTGGTCGAACTGCGTGGGAGTGTAGATCGATCCCACGACCCCTGCCCCCGATGCCCGGTTGATCTCGTCGTTTAGGGAGTTGCCGGATGCCGCACTCAGGTGCGCCTGGGGGTCACACAGCGTCACGCTCAGCGGGCCGCTACACAGCTGGGGCAGCACCTGCTGGGTCATTCGGTTCATGTAGACGTGCCCGACATTCCACGCATCCGCCGCCCCAGCGCAGGCGGTGGGGCTGCTCGCCCGCAGTTCGCAGATGCTCTGCACATCGATCCCGCGGTTCTGCACCGTCACGCAGGCGTAGGGGGAAGGAGGATTGCAACTGGAGATAGGGCCGGTCGTAGGCTGTGCCTTGATGATATCGCCGAAGGCGTACAGGTTCGCGGGCAGCGGGTCGTTGGCGTTGTAGGAGGGCCGCGCTGTCCAGCCGTACAATCGGAAGTCCTCGAACGTCCCTTCGCGGAGTGTGACGAACTCGGTGTTCTGCTCGCTCACGGCGTTGAGCCGAAGGCCGGTATCGGCGAAGTTGATCTCCCTGAATGAACCCATGTGCCCGCCCGTGGGTTCACCGGGCGTGTTGCACGGGGTCGGAAATGGATTCCAACATGGGAACGGGGCGATGAAGGTCCTGGACGTCGCGCCCTGGGCCTGGACCAGCTCGACACCAAACATGGCCATCAGGAAGGGGGTCCCCGGGACGCCGCAGGCGCGGACCCGTGAGCTGATCCAGCGACCGAGGTAGTGCGCTTCCCCCAGCGCTTCCAGCGTCTTGAGGCCGGACGGGCAGGGGTCGACGGTCGCGGGCCCGGTATCCACCCACCAGGTGAACTGACCCCCCTGGCCGTAGGGCTCGACCCTCTCGCCCGCCGAGCCGCTGGGGTTCGTGTAGCTGAAGGGGTCGGCCGCCGCAAAGACCGCGGCCCTGGCCTCCGCCAGGCCCGCCTGGGCGTTGTGGAAGCTCCGCGTCAGCGCGTGCTGGATCGAAGCATGGGTGATGTCTGTGTGCATCAGCCCCACCAGGGCAATGCCGACGGCGGTCAGGACGACCGTGATGGCCAGCACGACGATCATCGCCATGCCCCGTTGGTCACGGCGCGCCACCCGCATGCTGACCTCCTCCCTTCCGCAGATCGGCCTCATCGGTTCTGCGGGACGAACACGGTCTGGTTCACGAAGTCCGTCTGGTACCGGCGCCCGGACCGGAGGGCGCCCGGGGCCCGCTCGCGCAGGAAGACCTCCACCCCGGCCGCCAGGCGAGTGAACCGCGCCTCGGCCACATCCCGGGCGACCACCGTGAACGGGGTCAACGTCGCCGGGGGCCAGGCGCTCACCGGAAACGCTGTGGAGGCATCGCACCGTCGTCGCAATTCATTTGACGCGGTGTCGCGCCATACGTAGACGGTTGCCTGCCAGTTGGGGTATCCCTCGGCGGTCATCTGGAACTGCCCGGTGCAGTTGACCCGCGCTGTGACATACCCGATGCATCCCTGGTACGGTCCGGAACACGCATAGGTGAGCAGGCGGGGCGGGGTCATCGTGGTCTCCTGCAGTTCCCGGGCCAGGCGGTCGATGGCCAGTCGCACATCCTGCTGCCTGTCGAGGCGCTCGGTGGTGTTGCGGGAGAGGACCAGCGTCGGGATAAACACCTGGTAGAGGCTCACGACCATCAACGAGAACAACACGACGCCCATGACCAGGTCGACGGAGGTCCGGCCGCTCTCGGCGCGATCGCCCGTGGGCATGGTCACGGCCTCCACGCCCGGGTCTCGACGATCCGGGAGTAGGTCTGGGTCGCGCCCGTGCACCGTTCGTTCCCCGCCGCATCAGTCGTGCAGGCCGATCCGATGGAGACCTGAAAGCTGACCTCGACACGGACGTTGGCGGGATTGCCCGCGGTCACAGCGGTCGTGTACGTGTACTGTCTGCCGCCCACCGTGACGGTCGCGGGGTACGTTCCTGGAGCGCCGCGCTGCGAGATGTCGTCGGCCAGTTGGGCCGCGCGCTGCCGGGCGAGATTCGAGGCAATCGAGAAGCCCTCAGCCGTCGCGCCCACCGAGATCGAGCCCATCAGCAACCCGATGATGGCCACGAGCACAAACGAGAACAGGGAGAGAGCCACGACGACCTCGATGGTCCCAAAACCCCGCAGCGCTCGACGCCTGCGCACAGCCGTCCTCTCCCCGTCCCCGGCCGCTCACAAAGCAACAGAGGGCTCGGATTGTCGCCCTCTTCGGCAGTCCCCTCCACGCGCCGGACTCCGCCAGTCCGGCCCTCCCCGGTTTGAGCAATTGTCAATTGCCCTGCTTCGCGCCCGGCCCCGGCGTCTCCTTTCCCCGACACCGCGAGGGGCGAACCGGGAGCCGAGCGATGCGAGTTCGATGCCATTTCTCGCCGCGGGGCTCCTCACCTCGCCGCAGTCTAGAATGCAAACCGCTCCCGCCAGCTCCTCACCTGCACCGGACCGGTCGGGTCGAGGAAAATCCTCCGCGCCCATCCAGGAAGGTAGGTGGTGAGGTCCGGCATCTGCCAGAAGTCCGGCACCTGACCCAGACACATCTCCCTGGTCATCAGAATCCCGTACCACTGGAGCTTCCGCCGGATCAGGACGTGCGCGCTGGGGCAGCCTGACGCCGGGGCCGGGCTGAGCGTCGGGGCGTTGCGGTCACCCACGACCGCCACCACGTTCATCTCCTGCGCGCAGGAGTTGGCGTTCACATCAGAGTAGGCACTCCCGTTCACGAGAACCATGAGGAGATCAGGGGTGTTGGGATACGAGGGATTGACCCGCGCGTAGGTCGACTGCGGGTTGTCGCTCCCGGGCGTCCCCTGGCACGGCGACACCCTGGCCCGGATCGTGCGCCCCGCGCTGGTGCTCCCGTTGCAGAGGCCGTTCCCGTTCAAGTCCAGCGCGCAGAGCGACTGCGGGGTCAGTTGGCCGGGGGTCGTGGCGCTAGGCTGGCTGGCGATGACCACCGTTCCCCGGCCTTCGTACCGGATGTCCCGACCGACCCGCACCTGGCCCGGCACATAGACGGGCCGGGCGTCGTTCCGCAGCACCAGCGGCACGGGGTCCTGTGCATCCCACATGAGCATGTACTGCCCGCCGCTGCGCACCTGCGACACCGTCACGGCCGCCGGCGGGCAGGGAGGGTTGGCAGTGCGCAAGGGCAGGAAGAATGTCGCCGGCTCCGTCGTGCCGGTCAGGTCCAAGTCATTCACGTATTCGGTCATCCACGCGCCGCCCTGCCTCCGGCAGCGCACCATCCGGGCCGTGCCGCCTCCCAGGTCGAGGTCCAGCAGGTTTCCCCGGTCGACAAGCGCCCGACGGGTTTCCTCGATGACGTTGGGGTAGAACGGCGGGGGCACATGGCCGTCGAGATTGGCCGGCGTGAAGTTGTTGCCCCCGCCGATGATCCGGCCGGCCACGTGCACCCTGTAGTACGGGGTGCCGATCGTCGGGTTCCCCTGCGTGAGATCCAGGTCGCCCCGCACATACAGGTGGTTGAGGAAGTTCGGCGCATCGCTGAGGGAGACGTACCGGTCATTGAAGATCCCCGCCTGCGCACCGCCTCTGAGGATGAGGTCGCCTTCGAAGTAGGCCGAGCCGTGGATCTGCAGGCTTCCACCACCGCTGATCCTGGTGATGTCTACCGTGAGGACCGAGTAGGTCACGAAATCCGCGCCTGAGAGCCGATGGAGGACGAACTCCACCGTCCTGGTGGCCCCGCGGACCGTGCCGGTCGACCGCACCATGATGTTGGCCATCGGGTCTTGGGCCGTCGGGCGAAGGGAGACGGTGAATCGTCCGGTGGGTGCCGCACCCGACGCGGGATCGGGGAAGGGCACATCCTGGTAGGTCGTGACATTGTCGCTCCAGTCGGCGTCGTTGCGCAGGAGCGCGATGGCCCACTCGGCGCCGGCCTCGGCGGCGAGGAACGCCTGTGTGGATCGGTCGAGGGCCGCCGCGGCCGAATACTCGGAGAGGGCCAGGTTCGTGAGCGCCACCGAAATAAGCGCCAGGACCATCACCACCACCAGCGCGATCATCATGGCCATGCCGGACTCGGCGCGGGATCTGGCTGCAAGGGTTCGATGAAGTCTGGCGCGCACGGCATTCCTCCCTACTGGCCTGGGCGAATGTATACCTCAGAGCTCATCGAGAACACGGTGGCAGACTGCTGTCCACGGACCTGAATGGTCACCAGCACCCGGCGGATGAGGGCTCGCGTGAGAGGGTCGGTGACG
This sequence comes from Candidatus Fervidifonticultor octavus, assembly GCA_031459655.1. Lineage (GTDB taxonomy): Bacteria > Sysuimicrobiota > Sysuimicrobiia > Sysuimicrobiales > Humicultoraceae > Fervidifonticultor_A > Fervidifonticultor_A octavus_A. The sequence continues at coordinate 31,041 of JAVKID010000018.1, forward strand.
GGACGGGCAAGTTCGACCCCGCCCCCCGGGCTGCCGTCAAAGTACCTCAGGTCCAGGGACACGATCGCGAGGCTCCTGGCCTCGACACTCGCCGTGAGGGGCTGTCCAGTGCCGGTGCTGCAGTCGGGGACCGCAGGCACCTCCGTGATGTTGGCGTAGACGACCTCCTCGCTGGCGTTCCGGTAGATCCGGTAGCACTCCACCCGGCCGTCGCCGTTCGTGTCTCCGTAGAAGACGATTTCGGTCGCACCCGCCACGGTCACGTGGGGGCCCGCGTAGCCGTTTCCGGCCGCGCGGACGCGCCTGACCGTCCAGTCGAGCACCAGTCGGGCGTTGTGCTGCTCCCCGCTGAACTGCTGTGCCGCCGTCCAGGCCGTCAGCGACCCCTTGAACCCGGCGAAGATCCCGCCGGTCGCAATCGCCAGGATGGAGAGCCCCACGATGACATCGGTGAGCACCGCGCCGCGCATCCCGACCAGGCCCGCTCGGGGCGCCATGGACACAATCCTTCCGCGGATCATCGCGTGCCGACCCCGGTGTGGGCGACGGTGAACGGCGTGGCGCCGTCGAGATCGCTGCAGGCGACCCGATAGAGCTCCACGGTCAGGAGCCGGACCGCCGACGGATCGGCGCCGCTGCCTGCTGCGTCCCAGTCCCGCAGGAGGATCCGCCCGCACGGGAAGTCGCTGGGGAGGGCCAGCGCCTGGGCGTACGGACCGGGCGAGGCCGGAATGCGGAACTCACAGGGAACGGTCGGACAGGTGGCGTCCAGCTGCCGGAACCCCAGGTTGCGCGTGTGCTCGGTGACCGCCTGCACCCAGACGGTCGCCTGCGTGCGCAGCCGCGCGCCCTGCTGTTCGTCGCTGTTCCCCCTGCCGATCAGGCGCAAGGTCCCGACGATGACGCGCCCCGTGAACACGACGACCATCACGATCAACAGCGACGCGATGAGCACCTCGAGGGTGGTGAAGCCCGCATGTTGTTGTCTGATCGATGTCCGGCCCATCGTCTCGTCGACTCCTCTTCGCAGGTTAGCGCCCTACTGTGAGCCGGCCGGTCATGGGGGCGATCGTCACGCGATAGGACCTCCCCCCCAGGGTCAACGTGACGGCCTGGGGTGAGGCCCCGCCAAGTGACTGCGGGGCTCCCGATCCGGCGAAGATGACGGCCCGCCGCGCGGCGTCAATCTGGCACGGACCCGCCGCAGCCGGGGGGACCGCCACGTTGATGCCGGCGGCGTACTCCTGGCCTGCGTTCGCCACCTTGATGGTGGCCCCGACCCGCACCTGGGCAGGGTTCTGTTCGACCGGGTCGACGTAGTCCACGGCGTAGATGTCGTACCCGTTCTGACGAAAGCACACTTCTACGCGCGGTCCGCTTCCGGCCCTCGATACGGCCGCCTGCTGGGCCAGGCGGAGGTCGGCCTGGATCAGGTGGGCAGCGTGCTGGAGGGAGCGATCGGCGAGGTAGCCCAGGTAGAGGGGCACCGAGAGCCCGACCAGAACGGCCAGCACGACAACGGCCACGACGGCCTCGAGCAAGGCAAATCCGCTGGGCTGGTCGCCCGACTCCACCACCGGCCGCGCCATCCTCCATCCATCCCCGAAAAACAGTCGAAGAGGGCTCAACCTCGCTCACCCTCTTCGGCAGTCCAGCCGACCAGGCGGCGCCTGGCCCTGCAACTTTGCGCCCCGCGGATCACTCCGGGGTAGCCTTTGTCGGAGGCCAAACCAGTCTCTCTCTTCGAGTGCCCGATTCTCCCGCAGTTCAAACTACCAGGATCGTCGGGCGGCTGGCATCGTCCGCTGGGGGGATTCTCCCCTGGCCCTTCGGACAGCGCCACTTCCGCCTGCATGCCTGCCGCCCAGCACCCTCCCTGGAAGTTCGTGCCGGCGACGGAAAGCCGCGGTCACGGATCGGCCGCCGCGGCCGGGACCGCCACGGCCCCCTGCCACGACTGACCGCTGGTCGTGCCCAGGGCATCCTCGGGGCCTGGGCCGGCCGCGGGGTGCGCACGCAGCACCCACAGGCGCATCAGCACCACGTACAAGATGATGGCCGTCGGGACCGACACCAGCCAGGAGTAGCGCAGGAAGATCACGCCCAGCACCGAGGCGACTGCATGGGCCACGTACGCCGCCGGGTTGATCCCGCCCCTGTAGGTGTAGGGGCCGTCGTACCGGAAGAGGCCCGGCACGTTGAGCCGGCGCCGCCGGATCAGGTAGTAATCGGCAACCATGACGCCGGCGACCGGCGAGAGCGCGGCGCCCACCGACGGCAGGTAGGTCAGGAACGCGCTGACCAGCCGCCAGGGCATGACCGCGACCAGCCCGATGGTGCCGCCGATGAGCACGCCGCGGGCGAAACTGACGCGCGGCGCAAAGACACTGCTCAACACGTAGCCCGGCGCGTAGAGGTTGGCGGCGACGTTCGTCGAGAGCTGCGCCAGCAGGATGATGACCAGGCCCACCAGGACCATCAACCCGCCCAGGGCCGCGCCGATCGCCTCGACGGGGTTGCCGTACCCCGTGAAGACTTTCCCGAAGTACCCCACCGACGCGAACAGCATCATCCCTAGCGTCAGGCCGGGGAGTTGGCCCAACAGGCTGTGGCGGTTGCGGGCGAAGAACCCGCGCGCGCCCGGGGTGGTCCGCACGAACCGCGTGAAGTCCGGGATGTTGTCGGCGACGGTAATCCAGTAGGACAGGTTCGCCGTCACCGCGGCCCAGAACGGCAACGGCTGGGTGATGGGGAAGTGCAGCACCTCCCACCACCCGCGCTGCGACCCGAGCAGGTAGACCACCCACCCCGACAGCAGCAGCAGCGCCGGCGCCGCCAGGTTCTCCACCAGCTTGATGCCGTGGATGCCGCGCATGGTGATCCAGATCTGGAGGGCCCCGAACGTCCAGTACCAGAGCCACCAGTTGGAATACCCGGTGAGCAGCCTGACCGAGAGGTCGATGGCGGT
>JAVKID010000019.1:0-33706 GCA_031459655.1 Candidatus Fervidifonticultor octavus
TTCAACCACCGCTGTTCAGCAGGATCGAACTCAGGGTCCGTCCGATCGATGAGAAAGCGGGCCATGGCCCCAAACGGGGCGACCCGGTGCGCCAGCCCCTCGGCCACTGCGGTGGCGGGGGCGGCTATTTCGCGGACGCGGGGCTGGACCGGGATCCGGTATCGCCACAGCACCGGGAACCTGGCGGCTGCCACGAAGGTGCCGAGAAGCGAAATCCCGGCCATGGCCAGGATCGCGGCCCGCGGGCCGGTCTGGGGCCCGAAGAGATCGGCGAGGGCTCCGAAGCCCAACAGCGCCGCCACCCGGATCAACGCCACCAGGATCTGGCGGGCCGTGACCACCCGGCCCATCATGTCTTCGGGCGTGTGTTCCATCATCAGGGTAGCCACGTTGACAAAGACCAGCATGTTGGCAAATCCGACCCAGAAGCCCGACACGATGAGCATCCCGTAGTTTGGGCTCAGCCCCACGGCGCCGGCGGCCACCGCCCAGAGCAGGTACCCGAACACGATCGCCTGCCCTTTGGGGAACCGGCCGCCGTACCAGGCCAGCAAGAGCGAGGCCGCAATGAACCCCATGCCCCAGACGCTCTGGAACCAACCGAACTGCCGGTCGGTGACCCCCAGCACCCCCTTGGCCAGCGGGGTCTGGAGCGAGTTGAGTCCGGCCACCCAGAACCCGCCGACGAGGAGGGCCACGAGCGCGACCTGGATCCGGTCGCCACGGATGTACCGGAGGCCCTCGCGCAGGGAGCCGACGATCCCCCCCTGCTGCGCGACCGCCGACAGGTACGCCCGGGCTGGTAGCACCACGCCCTGTGACCCCATGACGGGAGCGGCTGCGGATCCGGAGAGGCGGGCGGTCTCCGCGCCGGACGGCCCCACCCGATCAAGCCGCAGCATCGCAATGAACGCAGCCGAAATCAGGTAGCTGGCCGCGTCCACATACATCGCCGCGGCATAGCCCAGCGAGGCCACCACCAGCCCGGCTAGCGCCGGCCCGAAGACCTCTGTGCTCGAATCCATGGACGCGAAGAAGGCGTTCGCCTGCAGGAGGCGGGCTTTGGGGACGGACTGGGGGATGGCCGCGAACATCGCGGGCCGGAAGAAGGCGGACGCCGAGGAGATCAGGAACAGGTCGAGATAGACCCATCCGATCCCCTGCTCCATCAGCCATGGAATCGCGGCGACCAGTCCGGCCCGGACGAGATCCGCCGCAACCATGATCCGGCGCCGATCCACCCGATCGACCAGGACCCCCGCATAGAACCCGACCAGGGCCGGCGCGATCAGGAGCGCCATGATGGCGTAGGACACGGACAGCGCGGAGCCTGTCTCGGCGAAGACCCACAGTGAGATTGCCACCCAGTGGAAGCGATCCCCGATGAGGGAAACGAGCTGCGCAGACCACAGCCACGCGTAGTTGCGGTGGCGCATCAGCGCCAGGAAGCCGCCCCTCGCCTCACTCTCGTCACTCATCTGTGTCGCGATCGTGGTCACAGGTCCGCCTCGGAGGTGGCGGACTGCCGGCTCAGTCCACCGGCTTCATCGAGCCGGGCCGGACCATCCCATCCAAGGAATCGGCGGCCTCAGCCCGAACCATCTGATGATCATGAGGATCCTGTCGGTGCTCCTCCTGGCCGTCACGCTGCTCGTGGCCCGGGGGGCCGATCTCGCGAGCGCCCAGCCGTCGGGACCCACTCGACCCGGCGTGGATGTTCTCCTGGAGTCCCCGGGCCTCCTTCAGGGCCGCCGCATCGGCCTGGTCACCCACGCCGCCGGGCTCACAAGCACGGGCGTCCCCACCTCGACCGCCCTGGCCCGCGACCCGCGCTTTGCGGTCAGCGCCCTCTTCGCCCCCGAACACGGCCTGCTGGGCACGGTCCCGGCCGGCCAGCCGGTCCCGGACGCTGCCGGCAGCATGCCGGTCTACAGCCTCTACAACACGACGCGCCGGCCGACGGCCGAGATGATGGCGCAGGTCGACGTCTTCGTGGTGGACCTCCAGGACGTGGGGGCGCGGGCGTACACCTACACGTCCACGATGGCCCTGGTGATGCAGGCGGCTCGTGAAGCCGGAAAGCCGGTCGTGGTGCTGGATCGGCCAAACCCGCTGGGCGGCTGGCAGATGGACGGCCCGGTGCTCGACCCGGCGTTTCGCTCGTTCATCGGGATGTTTGCCATCCCCCTGGTGCACGGGATGACCATCGGGGAACTGGCCCAACTCTTCAACGGCCTGTTCGAAATCAACGCTGACCTGACGGTGGTGCCCATGCGGGGATGGACGCGGCGCATGGTGTGGGAGGAGACCGGGCTCCCGTGGGTGCGGCCCTCGCCGAACATCGCCACGATGGTCACGCCGTTCTACTACGCGGCCACGGGCGTCCTCGACGGCACGAACCTGGTGGTCGGACCCGGCCCCATCTCACCCTTCCAGGTCGTGTCCAGCCCGTGGCTGGACGGGGAACGCCTCGCTGCGCGACTCAACCTCATCGGGCTGCCCGGCGTTGTGTTCGAAGCGTTCGACCTCGGCCGCACCGGGGGGCCGCCTCGAGCCGTCCGGCTGGTGATTCACGACCCGCTGCGCTTCAGGCCGGCCACCACGGCGGTGCATCTCCTGGTTGAGGTCCGGCGGCTCCACGGCGACCGTTTGGAGTTCGTCCCGCGCGGCGGCCGCTTCGTCTTCGACTTCGTGTGGGGGACGAACCAAGTCCGGAAGGAGATTCTGCGGGGCGCGCCGGCGCACGCCATCGCGGCGCGCTGGGAGCCAGCACTGCGCCGGTTCCAGATGCTCCGGAGTCCCTACCTCATCTACCCGTAGGGCGGGCTGGCCGGGAGCAGGCCTGTAAGCCGGGTTCTGTGCGCTAGACGCCCTCAGGCGCCCGGCCGACGGTCATCTCTCTGGAGTCACCGGTTGCCCGGGACCTCAAGCGGCCTACCCGGGGATCGGCGGGCCACCTCATCTCCCCCTATCTGGCCTTGCTCCGGGTGGGGTTTGCCTGGCCGGCCCGTCGCCGGACCGCCGGCGGGCTCTTACCCCGCCGTTGCACCCTTACCGGCCGGATGAAGCCGACCGGCGGTATGTTTCTGTGGCACTGGTCCCTGGGGTTGCCCCCGCCGGGGGTTACCCGGCACCCTGCCCTGCGGAGCCCGGACTTTCCTCGGCGCTGTACGCCGCGACCGCCCGGCCTGCTCCCGTCTCATGGTATCACTCACGCGCGCATCGGGTCAAAGGACAGGGCGCCCTCCCTTCCCTGGGCGGGTAAACAGGCTCAGCGTGGCCGGACCGACCCTCCGGATTCGTTGATGGCGCGGTTGGCCAGGGCGTCGGCGCCGGCGTTCTGCTCGCGCGGGATGTGGGCGATCCGCCAGCGGCGAAACCCTTGCAGCGCCCGCAGGGCCCGGGCGTGCAGGGGCGCCAGATGCGCGCTCCTGACGCGATAGGTTCCCTGGATCTGCCTGACCAGCAGGTCGCTGTCGGCGTAGATCTCCAGGTCGTCCGCCTGGCGTGCTTCGGCCTCGCTCAATGCGCGCAGGAGTGCCTGGTACTCGGCCACGTTGTTCGTGGCCTCGCCCAGGAACTCTCTGACCTCGGCGATGGTGCGCCCGCGGGCATCCTGCACGACCACGCCGATGCCGGCAGGGCCGGGATTCCCCCGAGAGGCTCCATCAATGAAGAGGCGGAGCTTCATCGGCCATCCTGGAGAGCATGCCGGTACCTCACGTCTCCGGCCGGACCACCAGCAGGCGCCCGCAGCCATCGCAGGCTGCCAGGAGCTCGGGATCACGCTCGAGCCGGCTGAGGAGGCGCTGCGGGATCACGACATGGCATCCGCCGCAGACACCGTGGCGCACTGCGACGACCGCGATGCCTCCTTTCTGGTCCCGCAGCCGCGTGTACCGCCGCAGCAGATCCTCGTCGAGGCCCTCGGCCAGCGCCTCGCGGCGGGCGGCGAGATCGGCGATCTCGCGATCCGAGGCCTCCGCGGCCTGGCGGAATGCCTCAACCCGCCGTGCCAGGTCGGCCTCCGCCTCCTCCAGTTGCCGCCGGGCCTCGCGGACCTGCGCCTCCAGGTGCTCGGCGCGCTCCATCAATGCCAGCACCTCGTCCTCCAGCCTCCCCTGGTGTCGGCGCAGGGCCGCGACCTCCTCCTGCATCGCGGTCAGTTCCTTGGGATTGCCGATCCGCCCGCTGTAGAGTTCCCGCTCGACCTTCGTCCGCTTGGCCTCCACCGACTTGATCTCGAGGTCCAGGGTGCGCAGGCGGCCCTGGCCCTCCGCGATCTGTTGCTGCAGGCCGGCCAGGAACTCGGCCGCGGCCCGCGCGGCCGCCTGCGCGCCGCTGCCATCGTCGAGGGCCTGCCGCTGCGCGATGGCCCTGGCGAGGGCGAGGTCGATCTGTTGGAGTTCGAACAGGCGCGAGACGCTCATTCAGACCCTCGCGACTTCGCGCCTGTCCACAGCCATCCCTGGCGATCCAAGGGCACCGGGGTGTGGACCAGACGCCTGCGCTCCTGTATAAGGAAACTGCCGGCGTCTCCGTGAGCGGGAAGAAGCGGAGCGTCCCTCCGCGTAAACCGCTCGCGACAGGCGCCGGCGGGTCCCCGAGCTCGTGAAGGTAGCTATCGGCGCCTTGACGACTTGGCCCTGGCCTTCGGCCCGGCCCGGGCGCCCGACGTCGGCCTGGCTTGGCTCTTTGGCTTGCCCTTTGCCGCAGGTCGGCTCCCGGCCCTGTCCTTGAGCACCTTTGCCGGCTTCCCGGCCAGCTTCAGCGGAGGCTTGGCCAGGACCCTCAGGGGGGGCTTGGCGGCGGCCGGGGCAGCGGGCGAGGCAGCCCTGGCGGCGGGCGCCGCCGCCGGCGATGTTGCCGGCCGGGGCGGCACCGGAGGCCTGACGGGCAGGGGCGCCCTCGTCCGGGCCACGGTCAGCGCGCGCGGCGTGCTGGACGTCTGGGGCAACGGCGGAAGCGGTTTGATCCGCTTGCGCTTGGCCTCCCACCACTTCATGTAGTCGCGCCCGAGGCGCTCAAAGTAGTCGAAGGCATCGGGCCAGTCCAATTCGCGGCGCATCCCGTAGATGATCGGCTCGACCTTCGCCCACGGGATTGGGAAGAGTTCGTAGATCGCCTCGCGATCCACCGCCTCGGTCTCCACGAGGTATCCGAGGTTGTCGCAGAAGACCGCCACCCGCAGCACGTTGTTGAACCGGATGCTACCCGGCGGACACTCAATGATGAACTGCTCGTAGTCCTTGAAATCGAATTGGAAGACCACATACTGCATGGCCTCCAAGTTGTGGGGAGCATCGGCCAGTTCCATGAGGCGCACCAACAGGTCAGCCTGCGCCGGATTCGTCTTCTTCAAGGGTGTCACCTCGGCCCGGCTGGTCTTGTTCCGGGGACGGCCTCCTCCCGGAATCGCCCCTGGCCATGGGGTTCAAAAGGCCAAAATTCGCGCGCCTCCGGCATTTTCCCTTCGGTTTTCGGTCGCAACGTGCATGTGTGGTCTCTCGTCCGGATTTATACCTGAAAGTTCTGTAGCACTATGTCATTCAGTCTGGCTGGTGCTATGCACGCACGAATCGCATCTTTTCCACAGGAAAGTCCCAGGGGACGACCCTGCCGAGACAGGCCCCTCTCCCGCCCCGAGAGACCCATGCTATACTGACGCGGGCGAGTAGCTCAGCGGTAGAGCGCCTCCCTTACACGGAGGTGGTCGGGGGTTCGAACCCCTCCTCGCCCACCAATCTGTCGTGTCCAAGCCCCCAACCCCCCATGCTGCCGGGGGAGGCCGGAAGGCGGCCGGAGGGACCGAACGGCCCGTCAAGGCGTCGGGAAGGAAGACCGTTGCGCTGAGACCTTGATGGACTTATGATATGGCCATGAAGGACATCAACGTGAGCGAACTCAAAGCCCGTCTCAGCAAGTATCTTCGCATGGCCTCGCGTGGATCCCGGATCGTCGTGAGGGACAGGGATGAGCCAGTCGCAGAGATTGGCCCGCCGCCGGACGCCGTGCTGTCATGGCACGAACGTCTGACACGGGCGGGGCGGCTTCGGCCGGGAACCCAGAACTGGAGCGCCCTCAAGATCTCCAGGCTCGGCCGAGGCGTAGACATCCAGGCATCGCTTGATGCGGTCCGCGAGGATCCCAGTGAAGTACGTCGACGCTAGCGCGGTCCTGCGCCTGCTCTTCTCCGAGCCGGGGCCCACCGTCCCGCTCATTGCCGGCGACCGGATTGTCTCCTCCCAAGTCGTGGAAGTGGAGACCGTTCGAGCGGTGGACCGCGAGCGGTTGATGGGCCGCCTCGACGATGTGGAGACGGCGGCCAAGCGCAAGGAGTTGATCGACCTGCTCTCTATGATGGATCTCGCGCTGGTCGACGAACGCGTCATCGCGGGGGCGAAGAGCTCGTTCGCGGTGATCGTCCGCGCGATCGACGCAATCCATGTCGCGACGGCGGAGATGCTCGCCGCGGAGGCGCCCGGGGAACCGCTGGAGTTCTGGACCCACGACGACCGTCAGGCCACCGCGGCGTTGTCGCGCGGTCTCACCGTGCGAGGCGTGTAAGAGCGTCTGAGGGCACTCCGGGGCCTCGTCTTCCCAAGGAGGCGCTCATGGGGCCTGATGGCGCGGCGGGAGGATGTCTCTCGACGCCTGGCCCGCCACCCCCTGCTGAACCAGTTGCGGGGCAGCGGATTCCCCGTAATACTATGCGTGTATGGCCATCCTGACGCCCCGGATTGCACCGAGGGTGGACCTCCGCAACCCCGGCATCCCCTTCGACCCCGGCCGGATCCGCGACCTCCGCGTCAACCGCAGCGCCGTCGAGCGCCGGGCGGCGACCCTTCCCACCCGGCGCACGGTCAAGCGGGAGTGGCAGGCGGCCTGGCTGATCCGCGCGGTCCAGTGTCTCGACCTGACGACGCTGGCCGGCGACGACACGCCGGGCACGGTGCGCCGGCTCGCGGCCAAAGCCCGGCAGCCGGTGCGACCCGAAGTCCTCCGGGGCTACGGGCTCGATCCGGGCCAGGTGCGAGTCGCGGCGCTCTGCGTCTACCACGCCATGGTGCCATCCGCCGTCGACGCCCTGCGCGGGTCGGGCATTCCCGTGGCCGCGGTCTCCACAGGCTTTCCAGCGGGTCAGACGCCGTTCCGTCTCAAGGTCGAGGAGATCAGGGAGTCGGTGGCCGCCGGGGCTGCAGAGATCGACATCGTGATCTCCCGCGCGCACGTGCTCACCGGCGACTGGATGGCCCTCTACGATGAGGTGCGCGCCTTCCGCGAGGCCTGCGGCCCAGCATCCCTCAAGGCCATCCTGGCCTGCGGGGACCTCGGCACGCTGCGCCATGTGGCCGCCGCGAGTTGGGTGTGCATGATGGCCGGCGCGGACTTCATCAAGACCTCCACCGGGAAGGAGGCCGTCAACGCCACGCTGCCTTTCGGCCTGGTGATGGCCCGGGCGATCCGCGAGTACGCCGAGGCCACGGGTTACCGGGTCGGGCTGAAGCCGGCCGGCGGCATCCGGACGGCCAAACAGGCCCTGGACTGGATGCTGCTCGTCAAGGAAGAACTGGGCGCAGAGTGGCTGCGGCCCGAGCGGTTCCGCATCGGCGCCAGTACCCTGCTGACCGACATCGAGCGGCAGTTGTGGCACACGCTGACCGGACACTACGCGGCGGCCCACCACCAGCCGATGCCCTAGACGTCGGACCTCCGGGGAGCACCCATGGGCGTGACCGAAATCCTCGAGACGATGGAGTATGGCCCTGCGCCAGAGGCCGCGGGGCCGGCGCTGGCGTGGCTCGATGCCCACGGCCGCCGCTTCCGACTCTTCATCAACGGCCGGTGGGTGGAGCCGGCGCACGGCGTCTTCTTCGACACGCTGAACCCGGGCACGGGCAAACCCCTGGCGCAGATTGCGGAGGCCGCCCCCCAGGATGTGGACGCGGCCGTCGCGGCTGCCGCCGCGGCATTCGAGACGTGGCGCCGCACGCCGGGCCACGTCCGGGCCCGCTACCTGTACGCGATCGCGCGCCAGGTGCAGAAGCACTCGCGCCTGCTCGCGGTCCTGGAGTCGCTGGACAATGGCAAGCCCATCCGCGAGACGCGCGACATCGACATCCCCCTGGTGGCCAGGCACTTCTATCACCACGCCGGCTGGGCGCAACTGGCCGAACAGGCGTTTCCCGGCTACGGGCCGGTGGGCGTCGTCGGTCAGATCATCCCCTGGAACTTCCCGCTGCTGATGTTGGCCTGGAAGATCGCGCCCGCGCTGGCGGCGGGGAACACGGTGGTCCTCAAGCCCGCGGAGTTCACCTCGGTGACCGCCATGGCGTTCTGCGAACTCCTGCAGGAGATCGGCCTGCCCCCGGGCGTGGTGAACATCGTGACGGGCGACGGCAAGGTGGGCGAGATGATCGTCCGGCACCCCGGGGTCGCCAAGATCGCCTTCACCGGCTCCACCGAGGTCGGCCGGATCATCCGCCGGGCGACGGCCGGGACCGGCAAGCGGCTCTCGCTGGAGTTGGGGGGCAAGTCCCCCTTCATCGTGTTCGACGACGCGGACCTGGACAGCGTGGTCGAAGGGGTCGTCGACGCCATCTGGTTCAACCAGGGGCAGGTCTGCTGCGCCGGCTCGCGCCTGCTGGTCCAGGAGAGCATCGCCGACCGCCTCATTGCCAAGGTGCGGGCGCGCATGGAGGCGTTGCGGGTGGGGGACCCGTTGGACAAGGCGATCGACATCGGCGCCATCATCGCGCCGGTCCAACTCCAGAAGATCCGGCGGCTGTGCGAGGTCGGGATTCAGGAAGGCGCGACGATGTGGCAGCCCTCGTGGGCCTGCCCCCAGGACGGCTTCTTCTTCCCGCCCACCCTCTTCACGGATGTGGCTCCCTCGTCGGTCATCGCCCAGGAGGAGATCTTCGGGCCGGTGCTGGTCAGCATGACCTTCCGCACGCCGGCCGAGGCCGTCGCGCTGGCCAACAACACGCGCTACGGACTGGCCGCCAGCGTCTGGAGCGAGGACATCAACCTGGCCCTGGATGTGGCGCGGCAGGTCAAGGCCGGCACGGTCTGGGTCAACTGCACGAACCTGTTCGACGGGGCGTCCGGCTTCGGCGGGTACCGGGAGAGTGGGTTCGGCCGCGAGGGCGGCCGGGAGGGCATGATCGAGTACCTGAAGCCGGTCGTCGAGCCGGTGCTGGCGGAGGCGGCCTCGGGGCAGCCCGAGGCCGGGGCGGCCCGCGCGTTCTCTGCGCCCGACTACGCCGGCCTCCAGCGCGCCTCCGCCGCCGATGAGCGCCTGTCCATCGACCGCTCGCCCAAGCTGTACATCGGCGGCCGGCAGGTGCGTCCCGACCAGGGCTACGCCCGCCTGGTCTACGATCCCGACGGGCGGCTGCTGGGCGAGGTCGGCGAGGGCAACCGCAAGGACATCCGCAACGCCGTGGAGGCCGCGCATGCCGCCGCCGCGTGGGCGCAGGCGACCGCCCACGCGCGCGCCCAGGTCCTGTACTACATCGCCGAGAACCTGGAGACGCGGTCGGCGGAATTCGCCCGGCGGATCGCCACGATGACCGGCCGGTCGCTCGATGACGCCGGCCAGGAGGTCCTGGCCGCGATCGGCCGCCTGTTCACCCATGCGGCCTGGGCGGACAAGTACGACGGCCTCGTGCACAGCGTCAACGTCGCGCATCGGGACCTGACCATCGCGATCCACGAACCGGTTGGCGTGATCGGCATCGCCTGTCCCGACGAGTATCCCCTGCTCGGGTTCGTCTCCCTGGTCGCCCCGGCGGTGGCGATGGGCAACACAGTCGTCGTGATCCCCTCGGAAGCGCACCCGCTGGCGGCCACCGACCTCTACCAGGTGTTGGACACCTCCGACCTCCCAGGCGGCGTGGTGAACATCGTGACGGGGAGCCGTGACGACCTGGCGAAGGTGCTGGCCCAGCACGACGACGTGGACGCGCTGTGGTACTTCGGGTCCGCCGAGGGCAGCCAGATGGTGGAGTTCGAGTCGGCGACGAACATGAAGCGGACCTGGGTGAGCTACGGTCGCCGCCTCGACTGGACGGGACCGTGGCTGGACGGCGAGGAGGTCCTCCGCCACGCCGTCCAGGTCAAGAACATCTGGGTGCCCTACGGCGCGTAGGGCCACAGGCCCCCTCCCAGGGGCCCCCGCGATCCTCCTGGTCGCCTGCAGGGTCGGCACGACGCGCCGGCCGGGCGGACTAATCCCTCACCGCGTGGGGAAGAATCCTGGTGAGTCTCCCCGCGGAACCCGGCGCGCCGGGTGGAGGATGCGACCAGTCAGGAGCCCGCACATAACCAACGAGACCGGGCCGCCACCCCGGGGACCGGCGTTTGCTTCGGCGACCAAGCTCGTAGCCGGCTCACGCCCGGCGCGGATCCTGGTCGTGGCGGCCGAGCACGGCGGGTGGGGCCTCCAGCGCCGCCTCGAGGCGCTGGGCGCCCAGGTGCACACCCTGGATTCCGGGCGTGGGTTGATGGCGCACGCCCGCGCGCTGGCACCCGACCTCATCCTGCTGGACCAGTCCGCGCCCGACCTCCACGGCCTCAGCGCCCTCCGCGCCCTCAAGAAGGACTCGGCGACGCACTCGATTCCGGTCATCGTCCTGAGCGCCACGGACGACGTGCACACCCGGGTGCGCATCCTGGAAGAAGGCGCGGCCGACTGTCTCGTCAGGAACCCGGTCGGCGTCCCAGAGTTGACCGCCCGGATTCGGGCCGTCCTGAGGATGAAGACCCGTGAGGACCTGCTGCGCCGCCGGGTCGGCTTCCTCGAACAACTGGCGGCCAGCGATCCGCTGACCAGCCTCCTCAACCGCCGCGCCTTCATCGACCGTCTGCACTTGGAGATGGAACGCGCGACGCGCAGCCACCAGCCGCTCTCGTGCCTCATCCTGGACATCGACTGGTTCAAGACCATCAATGACCGCTACGGTCACCAGGTCGGCGACGACGTCCTGCGCCAGATCGCCAAGATGCTGGTCGACGGCCGTCGCGGGGACGAGGCCGTCTGTCGCTACGGCGGCGAGGAGTTCGTGTGGCTGCTGCCGGGATCAGACCGCCAGGCGCTCCTGGAGCGGGCTGAGTGGCTGCGGCGAACCATTGAGGAGACCGAGATCCCGACCGCTGAAGGCTCCTTCCGCATCTCGGTCAGCCTGGGGGCCTCCACCTATCGGTTCAAGGAGCACGGGCGCCTCTCAGCGCACCTCCTGCTGGAACACGCCGACGCGGCGCTCCTGGAAGCCAAGAAGCAGGGGAAGAACCGGGTGGTCTTCAAAGACCCGGTGCCGGAGCCCGCGCAGACCCTCCCCGATCCGGAGCCGACCGAAGGGCCCGCGCTCATCGGCCCATGGACCGGAGTACCTCCCCAGGGGGTCGATGCCCTCCGACCGCCGCCCGCGCGCACCATGGTCGATGCCTGGGAGGCATGGGGGAAAGACGCGCAGCTCCAGGAGGAACTCCGGACCCTCCTCCACAGCAGCGTGAAGGTGCTCACCGCGGCCCTCGAGGCCAAAGACCCCGAGACCGTGGCCCACTGCCAGCGGGTGGCCAGCACCGCGGTCGCCATCGCGACGGAACTCAACCTCCCGGCGCACGAGATCGAGCGGATCAAACTGGCCGCCCTCCTCCACGATTTGGGCAAGCTGGCCGTGCCGGAGTCCATCCTCAAGAAACCCGGGCCGCTCTCGCGCGAAGAGTGGCATGTCATCAGGAAGCACCCCGAACGGGGCGCGGCGATGCTGCAGGACGCCAGGCCCTTTTCCCACTTGGTCGATCTCATCCTGTACCACCAGGAATCCTTCGACGGGAGCGGATATCCCGACGGCCTGGCCGGTCACGAGATCCCGCTGGGGTCGCGCATCATCCGGGTGGCGGACGCCTTCGAGGCCATGCTGTCCGACCGCGCCTACCGCCCGCGCAAGACCCTCGAGGAGGCCAAGGTCGAGCTCAAGCGGATGGCGGGGAGTGCCCTGGACCCAACCGTGGTGGACGCGCTGCTCCGGCTGATTGAGACCATGTCGCCCCTGGAGGTCCAGCTCACCATCTGGCGCAGCGGCGGCCTCTCGCCGGACGGCCCGGGAGGGGGAGGTCCGGCAGACCCCCTGGAGACGCCCGGGCACTGACTAGCCGACGTCGCGGGCCTCGACGGCCCCGTCCCGGACCAGACGGGCGCCCAGCAGTGCCAGCTTGCGCTCCAGCCCCTCGTACCCCCGGTCGATGTTCTCCAGATTGGAGATCTCGGTGACGCCGTCGGCTGCCAGGGCCGCGATCACCACCGCCGCGCCGCCGCGGATGTCCGGCGCTTCCACCGGCGCCCCGGTCAGGCGCGGGACACCGGTGACATGGACGGTGTCGCCGTCCACCGAGATGTCAGCGCCCATGCGCCGGAGTTCATCGGTGTAGGCGAACCGGGCTTCGAAGATCGTCTCGCGGATCCTGGAGACCCCACGCGCCGTGGTGAGCAGGGCAGCCATCTGGGGATGGAGGTCGGTCGAGAAACCGGGATAGGGGGCGGTGTCGACGTCCACGGCGCGCAGCTCGCCTCCGCCCCGCACCCGGACGCCGTCGGTGTCGCGGACGATCTCGACCCCCGCCTCTGCGAGCTTGGTCAGCAGCGCCGTGAGGTGTTCGGGGATCATGCCCTCGACCAGGACGTCGCCGCCCGTGGCCGCACCGGCCAGCAGGTAGGTCCCCGCTTCCAGCCGGTCGGGGATGATGGCATAGGTGTGGCCGTGGAGGGCGCGCACGCCCTCGATGGTAATGGTATCGGTGCCGGCGCCCCGGATCCTGGCGCCCATGAGATTGAGGAAGACCGCGCAGTCCACGACCTCGGGCTCGCGGGCGGCGTTCTGGAGGACGGTGGTGCCGCGGGCCGTGCTGGCCGCCATCATGAGGTTGATGGTGGTCCCAACGCTGCTGCGCGGCACGTAGAACGCCGCGCCTTTCAGGCGCCGCGCGAAGGCCTTCATGTAGCCGTGTTCGGTGACCACCTTCGCCCCCAGCGTGGCGAACCCGCGGAGGTGGAAGTCCACCGGGCGCGCACCGATCGAGCACCCGCCCGGGAGCGGGACGTGCGCCTTCCCCATGCGACCCAACAGGACCCCCGCGGCGTAGAAGGAAGCCCGCATGGCCCGGCACAGGTCGTAGGGCGCCACGTGGCCGACCAGCGTCCGGGCGTCGATGGTCAGGCGACCCGCCGTCCGGGTGATGCGGGCGCCGAGGGCTTCGAGGATCGCCACCAGCGTGGCGACGTCCCGGCAGTCGGGGACGTTCTCGAGGACGGAGACATCGGCGGCCAGCGCGGAGGCGGCGATGACGGCGAGCGAGCTGTTCTTCCCTCCGGCGACCCGAACCGCCCCGCGCAGGCGGCGGCCGCCTGTGATGATGAGCCTGCTCACCGCAGCCCTCCTGACCGGCCTGCGACGTCTGCTGCTACGGCGTGGTGGCGCGCAGTCGGGTCTCCACGTAGGCCTGGACCAGTTCTTCCATCAGCGCCAACCGGTCCACCTGACGGATGACCTTGCGCGCATCACCGTGACTGGTGATGTACGTGGGATCTCCGGACAGGAGATACCCGACGATCTGGTCCACGGGGTTGTAGCCCCGCTCTTCCAACCGCCGGTACACGTAGCTCAGGATGTCCTGCACGCCCTGGGCGGTCACCTCGCCGAACTCGAAGACGCCGGTCCGCTCTCGGTCGTCCACCACCCTCACCTCCAGCCCCACACCGTGCCAGCCAGGCAGGCCGCTGGTGGGCCCGCCTGGCTTCGATCCAGGAACCGGCGCCTTATGAGGGCGCTGCTCTACCACTTGAGCTACGGGCCCGCGCGACGATTATAGCACAGGGTCTTCGGGGACGACCCGGAGGCGGTCCGGTGGATAGACGACCCGCACCAGGTACAGGCCGTGGGCGGGTGCCGCCGGCCCGGCCCGCTGAGGGTCCCTCGACGCCAGGATCGGCTCGATCGCGTCTGCCGGCAGGCGGCCGCGTCCCACCAGCAGCAGGGATCCGACCATCCGCCTGACCATCTGGCGGAGGAACCGGTCGGCGGCGACCGTGACGACCAGCAGCGGGCCGCGTGAGGTGATCCGCAGTGCCCGTACGTGGCAGACCGTGGTGGCCGTCGGCGTGCCACTGACGCGGAAGGCGGCAAAGTCGTGCCGGCCGAGCAGCGCCGCGGCCGCGGAGGCCATCGCCGACGGATTCAGCGGATCGGGCACGTGATGTGCATAGCGGCGCAGCAGGGCCGAGGGCTGCGGCCGGGTCAGGACCAGGTACCGGTAGACGCGCCCCCGCGCGTCGCGGCGGGCGTGGAAGTCCGGCGCGACGTCGCAGACCGCGCGGACGGCGACATCCGCGGGGAGCAGCGCGTTCAGCCCATCCCGAATCTGGCGGACCGACAACCCGGTGTCGAGGTCGGCGTGGGCGACCTGGCCGAGTGCGTGCACGCCGGCGTCGGTCCGGCCGGAGCCGACGACCCGGCACGGCGCCTGCACGAGGCGCGCCAGGGCGTCCTCGACCGCGGCCTGGATCGTGGGGGCCCGCGGCTGCCGCTGCCAGCCGGCGTAGGAGGTCCCCTCGTATTCCAGGACGAGGGCCACGCGGCGCATGGATCGCTACCGCACGCGGAGCAGGGCGAGGGAGGCGGCGGCCACCACGATGGCCGCGGCGGCGTCGGCGGCGCGCCAGCGCAGCTCGTTCATGCGGGTGCGGCCCTCCCCGCCCTGGTAGCACCGGGCCTCCATGGCCAGCGCCAGGTCCTCCGAGCGCCGGAAGGCGCTGACCAGCAGCGGCACCAGCACCGGGACGAACGCCCGCGCCCGGTGGAGCACGTGACCGCGGCCGAAGTCGGCACCGCGCGCCATCTGGGCCTTCATGATCTTCTCGGTCTCGTCCAGCAGCGTCGGGACGAACCGCAGGGCGATGGTCATCATCATGGCCAGTTCGTGGGCCGGCACGCCGAGCCGCCGCAGCGGCCGCAACAGCCGCTCCAGGCCGTCGGTGAATTCGATCGGCGACGTCGTCAGCGTGAGCAGCGACGTGACGGCCACCAGCAGGACCAGCCGCACGCCGAGGAACAGACCGGTGCGCAGGCCCGTCGCCGTCGCCACCAGCGGCCCGAGGCGGAACAGCTCCCGGCCGCCGTCCGGCCCGCCCCCGGCGAAGAAGAGGTTGAGGACCACCGTCAGCCCCACCAGGATGACGATGGGCCGCAGTCCGCGCAGCGCGTAGCCGAGCGGGATCTGGCCCGCCACCAGGAGCGCCAGCAGGCCCAGGGCGAACAGGCCCTGGCCCGAAAACGAGGGG
Organism: Candidatus Fervidifonticultor octavus; assembly: GCA_031459655.1. Taxonomy (GTDB): domain Bacteria; phylum Sysuimicrobiota; class Sysuimicrobiia; order Sysuimicrobiales; family Humicultoraceae; genus Fervidifonticultor_A; species Fervidifonticultor_A octavus_A. Next base: position 15,341 of record JAVKID010000019.1, read on the forward strand.
ACCACGAAGAGGAGCACCACGAGCCAGGTGGCCGCCAGGATCTTGGTGCGCGGATCCAGCCGGTGCAGGGGCGACGGCCGCGGCAGGTACTGGCCGATGGGGACAGCGCTAGACAGTCCCACGGCTACCTTCCCGGATGGCGGCCCGGATCGCCACCCGGGCCTCGGCGATGGTCAGCGCGTCAGGGACGGCGAGCCCGCGCTGCCGGAGCCGGCGCACCAGCTCGGCGGCCTGGGGAAGCCGGAGTCCGATGCGCCGCACCTCCTCCTCCCGCGCGAAGATCTCGCGGGGGCTGCCCTCCGCCACGACCCGGCCGCCGTGCATCACCACGATCCGGCGGGCCAGACGCGCGACTTCGTCCATGCTGTGGGTGACCAGGATCACCGTGAGGCCAGAGCGGTGCAGCCGTTCGATCCGGTCGAGGAGATCTGCTTTGCCCCTCGGGTCGAGCCCGGCGGCCGGCTCGTCCAGGACCAGGACCTCCGGCCGCATCGCCAGGATCCCGGCCAGGGCGACCCGCCGCATCTCGCCGCCCGAGAGCGAGAACGGCGAGCGCGGCCCGAATGCCCCGGGGTCCAGCCCGACCGCGCGCAGGGCGTCGTCCACCCGTGCGCTGACCTCGTCCTCGGGGAGCCCCAGGTTGCGCGGGCCGTAGGCCACATCGGCGCGGACGGTCTCCTCGAAGAGCTGGTACTCGGGGAACTGGAAGACCAGCCCGATGCGCTGCCGCACCCGCCGGCGGTCGGTCTGCGGGGCCCAGAGGTCTTCCCCGGCGATGCGCACGGTGCCTCGGGTGGGCCGCAGCAGCCCGTTGAAGTGCTGGATCAGCGTGGACTTGCCCGACCCGGTCGGCCCGATGATGCCGACCAGGTCGCCGGCGCGGATCTGGAGCGTCACGCCGCGCAGCGCGTCCTGGGCCATGGGCGTGCCGCGCAGGTACGTGTGCGCCACGTCCTGGCAGTCGATGAGCGGCTCAGCCATCCGGCCGCACGCCGGTCCTGGCCAGCGCCGCCAGCGCCTCGACCAGGTCGTCCACCGTATACAGGCCGCGCGGGAGCGACAGGCCGTCGGACCGCAGCCACCGCGCCAGCTGTGCTACGGGAGGGGGATCGAGCCGGTGCCCTGGGAGGTCCTCGATGCGGTCGAAGACCTCACCGGGCGGGCCGTCGGCGACCAGGCGGCCGCCATCCAGGACGACGATGCGATGGGCGTCGACGAGGTCCTCCATGGTGTGCGAAATGAGGATGACGGTGATGCCTTCTCGGCGGTTGAGCGCTCGCACCGTGTCCAGGACCTCGGCCCGGCCCTCCGGGTCCAGCATGGTCGTCGCTTCGTCCAGCACGATGCAGGCCGGTCGCATGGCCAGCACCCCGGCGATGGCGACCCGCTGCTTCTGCCCTCCGGAGAGCAGGTGCGGCGCCGCGCGGCGATGCGCCCCCAGGCCGACCGTCTCAAGGGCCCAATTCACCCGCTCCCGGATCAGAGCCGGCGGCAGGCCCAGGTTCTCAGGTCCGAAGGCCACGTCTTCCTCCACGACCGTGGCCACCAGTTGGTTGTCGGGATTCTGGAAGACCATGCCGACCTGCCGGCGGATCGTCCAGACCGCGCTCCGGTCCCGCGTGTCCAGCCCCCCCACGCAGACCCGGCCCGCGGTCGGCTGCAGGAGCGCGTTCAGGTGCCGGGCCAGGGTCGACTTGCCGGAGCCGTTGCCGCCGGCGATCCCGACGTACTCACCCGTCCTGATGGACAACGACAGGCCGTCGAGCGCGCGGACGGCCTGCGGGGTATTGGGACGGTAGACGAATTCGAGGTCGGCGACCTCGATGAAGGGCTCGTGCACGCGGCCCCGCCGCCCTACTTGACGAGTTCGACCAGGGCCATCGGTGCCGCGTCCCCGCGGCGGGTGCCGAGTTTGACCACGCGCGTGTAGCCGCCGCGGCCGGGCTGGTAGCGCGGCACAATGTCGGCAAACAGGCGGGTGACGACCCGGCGATCGGTCAGGAGCCGCCGCACCCGGCGGCGGGCCTGCAAGTCGTTGGCCATCGCCGAGGCGATCAGGCTGTCGGCGATCTTCTTGGTCTCTCTGGCCCTGGCGTCGGTGGTCTGGACCCGCTCGTGGAGGATCAGGGCGCTGACCAGATCGCGGAACAACGCCCGGCGCTCGCCCGTGTCCCGCCCCAGCTTTCGGCGCTTCGCTCCCAGTCCCATGGCGCGCCCCCTACGCCGGCTCCGGCTGCCGCAGCGACAGGCCGTGGGCGGCGAGCTTTTCCTTGACCTCGTCCAGCGACTTGCGGCCGAAATTCTTGACGGCCACGATCTCGTCTTCGGTCTTCTTGATCAGGTCGCCCACGGTGTGGATGCCGGCCCGCTTCAGGCAGTTGTACGGCCGCACCGACAGGTCCAGCTCCTCGATCGGCATCGCCATCAGGCGCACCTTGTCGGGATCCTCGGGGACGCCAAACGGCACGCCCTGCCCCGTCTCGTCCGCGATGCCCGAAAAGAGCCGGAAGTGATCGATCAACTGGCGGGCGGCCTCCTGGAGCGCCTCCTCCGGCCGCACCGAGCCGTCGGTCCAGATCTCGAGGACCAGGCGGTCCAGGTCGGTGGCATGCCCGACCCGCGTGTCCTCCACGGTGAAGTTGGCCTTGCGGATCGGCGAGAAGATCGAATCCACGGGGATGACCCCGATGACATGCTCGCTGCGCCGGTGCTTCTCGGCCGGCACGTAGCCCTTCCCCCGCTCGACGACGATCTCCATAGCGAGGTGGGCGTCCTTCCGGTCCAGGGTCGCGATGTGCAGGTCGGGGTTGAGGATCTCGACCTCCGGGTCCTCCTGGATGTCGGCCGCCGTGACGTCCTTCTTGCCCTTGGCGTCCAGGCGGAGGAGCTTGGGCTTGTCGGTGTACAGCCGCAGGGTCAGCTCCTTCAGGTTGAGCACGATCTGCGTGACGTCCTCCACCACGCCGGGAATCGTCGAGAACTCGTGCAGCACGCCATCGATCTTGATGGACGTCACCGCCGCCCCCGAGATCGACGAGAGCAGGACCCGCCTCAGCGCGTTGCCCAGCGTCACGCCGAATCCGCGGTCGAGCGGTTCCACGACGAACTTGCCGTAGGTGTCGGACAGCTCCACGTACTCCACCTTCGGCGTCGGCGCTTCCCACAGGGTGCCAATGGCCATCTCAGATCTACCCTCCCAGCCCACCCGGGCTGCGCGATGCGCGACTCCCGATCCCCTCTAGCGGGAGTAGTACTCCACCACCAGTTGCTCGGCGACGGGCACGTCGACCTCTTCCCGGGACGGGAGCGCCAGCACGCGGGCGCTCATGCGCGCCTGGTCGACCTCCAGCCACGACGGCGGCCGCCGCCCGGCCGCCGCCGTCTCGGCCAACTCCTTCATGCGCGGATGCGGGTGCGCCGGATCCGCCGGCGCCACGGTCTGCCCGGGACGGACCTGGTAGGACGGGATCGTCACCCGCTGCCCGTCCACGGCCACGTGTCCGTGGGCCACGATCTGGCGGGCCTCCTTCCGGGAGGCGGCCAGGCCCAGGCGGTAGACGATGTTGTCCAGGCGCGTCTCCAGCAGCTGCAACAGGCGCGTGCCGGTCACACCCTTGGACTTGGCCGCGCGCTGGAAGTAGGTCTTGAACTGCGCCTCCTGCACGCCATAGATGCGGCGGAGCTTCTGCTTCTCCCGCAACCGCACCCCAAACTCACTCAACTTCCGGCGGGAGACGCCGTGCATCCCCGGTGGGGCCGGCCGCTTCTGCACCGGGCACTTCTCGGTGTAGCACTTCTCGCCCTTGAGGTAGAGCTTCATGCCCTCGCGCCGGCACAGCCGACACACGGAACCTGTATGCCGTCCCATCCGTTCCTCCTCGATCCGCCTGTCCCCGGCCCTACACCCGGCGCCGCTTGGGCGGCCGGCAGCCGTTGTGGGGCACCGGGGTGACGTCCTTGATCAGGTTGACCTCGAGCCCGGCGGACTGGAGCGACCGGATGGCCGCTTCGCGCCCCGCGCCCGGCCCGCGCACCAGCACCTCGACCTGCCGCACGCCGTGCTCCATGGCCTTCCGCGCCGCCGTCTCGGCGGCCACGCTGGCCGCGAACGGGGTACCCTTGCGTGACCCCTTGAACCCGGCGGTCCCGGCGCTGGCCCAGGCGATGACGTTGCCCTTGGGATCGCTGATGGTCACAATCGTGTTGTTGAAACTCGAGCGGATGTGGGCGGTCCCGACCGGGACGTTCTTGCGCTCACGCTTGCGTGCTCTGGGCTTGGCCATGCGTCCGTTCCTCCCGATCAGGGTTTGGGCGGCGCGCCGGCAGGCGTCGCGACCCGCTTGCGGACGCCCACGGTCTTCCGGGGGCCCTTGCGGGTCCGGGCGTTGGTCCTCGTCCGCTGCCCGCGGACCGGCAGGCCCCGCTTGTGCCGGATCCCCCGGTAGGCCCCGATCTCCACCAGGCGGCGGATGTCCATGGCGACGTCGCGGCGCAGGTCGCCTTCGACCTTGTAGTTCCGCTCGATGAACTCCCGGAGGCGCGTGACCTCGTCCTCGGCCAGGTTCCGCACCCGCGTGTCGGGGTTCACCCCGGTGGCGCGGCAGATCTCGCGGGCCCGGCTGGGCCCGATCCCATAGATGTACGGCAGCGCGGCTTCGATGCGCTTGTCCCGTGGCAGATCCACTCCGGCGATGCGGGCCATCGATGTCCTCCTAGCCCTGCTTCTGCTTGTGTTTCGGGTTCTCGCAGATGACCAGCACCCGCCGGCCCCGCTTGACGATCTTGCACTTCTCACACATAACGCGGACCGACGCCCGAACCTTCATGCCGCCTGGCTCCTTCCCCGCTACCGGTACCGGTAGGTGATCCTGCCCCGGGTCGGATCGTAGGGGGACAGCTCCACCTTGACCCGGTCACCGGGCAGGATCCGGATGAAGTGAATCCTCATCTTGCCCGAGATGTGCGCCAGCACCTTGTGTCCGCTGGACAGGGTCACGCGGAACATGGCGTTGGGCAGGACCTCGGAGACCGTCCCTTCCACCTCGATGGCGTCCGGCTTGGTCATCCGCCCATTCCCGCTCCAGACCGCCGGTCGGGGGCGTCGGCGCCGAGGACCGCGCGGAGTTCCTCATCGGTCACGGTCTGTCCGTCACGCAGCCGACCCGCGAGGTGCCCGGCCGGACCGTGCACCACCAGGTGCTTGATGTTCTTGCGCTTGGGGCGGCTCACCTGACGCCGGCGGCCGTCGGCCACGAGCACCATGTCGTGCCCGGCGGCGCCCACCACCACGTACCGATCTCCGGCATCGCGACCCGCCCTGGACGTCACCACCATGCCGACCAGGGCCGCAGACTGGCTGACTCCGTCATCCACAACCATTCAGTATACGTCCGATGTGTCATCGAGTCCAGTGAGCACCTCGGGCCCTTGGGGGGTGATCGCCACGGTGTGCTCGGCGTGGGCGGAGAGGCTCCGATCGCGGGTCCTGACCGTCCACCCGTCCCCGTCCATCAGGACGTCGGGGCCGCCCATGTTCACCATCGGCTCGATGGCAAGCGTCATGCCCGGCTGCAGCCGCGTGCCGGTCCCCGGCCGGCCCACATTGGGCACCTGAGGGTCCTCGTGCAGCATCCGGCCGACGCCATGCCCGGCGAAGTCGCGCACCGCGGAGAATCCGGCGGCCTCCACCACCGACTGGATCGCCCAGGACACATCGCCCAGCGTTGCCCCCGGCCGGGCGGCGGCCACGCCGGCGGCCAGCGCGGCGGTGGTGACGGTCAGCAGGTGCCGGACCTCCGGCGCCACCTCACCAACCGGGACGGTCACAGCCACGTCGGCGTGAAACCCGTCCAGGAAGACACCCAGGTCGATGGACACGATGGACCCTTCTTCCAATACCCGGGGCCCCGGGATGCCGTGCACGACCTCATCGTCGACAGAGGTGCAGATGCTGGCCGGAAAGCCACGATAGCCCTTGAACGACGGGACCCCGCCGTGGGCCCGGATGTACTCATCGGCGAGGCGATCCAGATCGGCGGTCCTGATGCCGGGGCGCACCGCGTCGGCCACCCGGCGGAGCGCCTTCGCCGCGAGCCGACCGGCCCGCCGCATGCAGGTCAGGTCGGCCGGGGTCTTGAGCACGATCAGGGTGGTCGGTTTCACCGGCTCACCCCCGAGGCCACCAGGGCCTGCAGGGCGTCGGTGACCTCGGTCACTCCGCCGGCGGCGTTGATGGCAACCAACAGGCCCCGCGCCTGGTAGAAGGCCAGCAGCGCCTCGGTCTGTTCGCGGTAGACCTTGAGCCGCCGCCTGACCGTCTCGGGCTGGTCGTCTTCGCGGGCGTAGAGCGGGCTCCCGTCGAGGTCGCAGACGCCCGGGACCTTCGGGGGGAGCGCGACCTGGTGGTAGATGTGGCCCGCGGCCCGGCAGAGCAACCGGCCCGAGAGCCGACGGACGAGGATCTCCTCGCTGACCTCGAAGTACACCACCCGGTCCAGCCGCCGGCCCAGGCCGGCCAGCACCGCCTCCAGGCCTTCGGCCTGCGCCAGCGTGCGCGGGAAGCCGTCCAGGATGAACCCGGAGGCGGCGTCGGGTTGCTGCAACCGCTCGGCGATGAGGCTGATCATGATGGCATCGGGCACCAGGTCCCCGGCCTTGACGTAGCGCTCGGCCTCCTGCCCCAGGGGCGTTCGGGCGGCAATGGCCGCCCGCAGCATGTCGCCCGTGGCGATCTGCGGGAGACCCAGCCGTTGCGCCAGAGCCCGTGCCTGCGTGCCCTTGCCGGCCCCGGGCGGCCCCAGGAAGATCAGGTTCACTTCATGAATCCTTCGTAGTGCCGCATCAGCACGTAGGCCTCGAGTTGTTTCATCGTCTCCAGCGCCACCCCGACCACGATGAGCAGCGAGGTCCCCGCGAGGTAGAAGGTGAGGACGCCGGCCTCGCGGACCAGGTAGACGGGCAGCACGGCGATCGCAGCCAGGGTGAGCGCGCCCACCAGCGTCAGCCGCTCGGTCACCCGTGCCAGGTAGTCGGCAGTGGGCCGCCCGGGCCGGATGCCGGGGATGAACCCGCCGTACTTCTTGATGTTGTTGGAGACGTCGTTGGGATCGAACTGGACCGCCGTGTAGAAGTACGTGAACAGGATGATGAGCGCGAAGTACAGCACGTCGCCCAGCGGCCGCCCGGGGAGCACCTGCTGCCCCAGGCGCTGGAGCCACTCCCATTGTGAGAACTGGGCGACCGTGCCGGGGAACTGCAACACGGAGATGGCGAAGATGATGGGGATGACGCCGGCCTGGATCAGCCGCATGGGCAGGTGGGTGGACTGCCCGCCGTAGACCCGCCGGCCGACCACGCGCTTGGCGTACTGCACCGGGATCTTGCGGACGGCCTGGGTGACGGCCACCACCACGAAGATGCTGGCGAGGATGACCACGACGTCGAGGAGGAACTGCCAGATGGCCAGTTCGCCCACCCGCATCCGCTGGACCGTCTGGCCGATCTGCACGGGCAGGCGGGCGCAGATCCCGCCGAAGATGATGAGCGAGACGCCGTTGCCGACCCCGTGCTCGGTCATGATCTCGCCCATCCACGTCAGCAACATCGTGCCGGCTACCAGCGTGAGCACGATGGTCGCCATGGTGAGCGGCCGCGCATCGGGCACGGCGCCCTGGCTGCGGATCAGGTAGAGCTGCCCGACGCCCTGGATCAGGGCCAGGATCACCGTCAGGTACCGCGTGTACATCCCGATGCGGCGCCGGCCGGCCTCGCCCTCCTCGGTGGCCATCTCTTTGAGCCGCGGGAAGACCACCTGCAGCAGGCTGAAGATGATCGAGGCGGTGATGTACGGGAAGACGCCCAGCGCGAAGATCGCAAAGTTGGACAGCGCCCCGCCGACGAACAGGTCGAGGAACGAGAACAGGCTCCCCTGCTGCCGGAAGAGGCGCTCCAGGGCCTCGACGTTGACCCCCGGGACCGGGAGATGCGCGCCCAGGCGAAACAGCGCCAGCATGATCCCCGTGAAGATCAGGCGGCGGCGCAGGTCCGGGATCCGAAGCGGGTTGGACAGCGAGCGCACCTGGATCACGCCTCTAGCACCTCCGCCCTGCCCCCCGCGGCCTCAATGGCGCGGCGGGCGCCCCCGGTGAAGGCGTGCGCCCGCACCGTGAGCGGCACGCGCAGGCGGCCAGTGGCCAGGACCTTGACCGGCCCGGCACCGACCAGCCCGACCCCCCGCAGGATGGCCGGGGTGACCTCGCTGCCTGCCGGGAAGCGGTTGAGGTCCCGCAACCGCACCTCCTGGTGGCGCGGCCGCACCCCGCCGCCGGTCATGTTGCTGCCCGCCCCGCGCACCCCCCGGCGGAACGGCAACCGCTTGACCAGCGGGGTCTGCCCGCCCTCAAAGCCGGGGCGGGGCCCGGCTCCCGAGCGGGCTTTCTGGCCCTTGCGGCCGCGCCCGGCATAGACACCCCGACCGGACCCCACCCCCCGGCCGACGCGCCGGCGCGGACGGTGGGCGCCCCGCGGTGGACGCAGTGCTCCGAGAAACGGCATGATCGCCCCCTATGCCCTCAACGCGAGTTCTTCCAGCGGCCGGCCGCGCAGGCGGGCGACCTCCTCGGGCTGCCGCAGTTGCTCCAGGCCGGCCAGCGTCGCCCGGGCCACATTGACCGGATTCGTCGAGCCCAGGGCCTTGGTCAGAATGTCCTTGATCCCCGCCGCCTCCAGCACCGCGCGGACCGCGCCGCCGGCGATGACCCCGGTCCCGGGTGAGGCGGGCCGCAGCAGCACCTGAGACGCACCGAAGACGCCGGTCACCGGATGGGGGATCGTGGTGCCGGCGCGCCGGACCGCCACTAGGTGCTTCTTGGCATCCTCCACGCCTTTGCGGATCGCATCGGGGACCTCGGAGGCTTTGCCCAGCCCCACCCCTACGTGGCCCGCCTCGTCGCCCACGACCACCAGCGCGCTGAACTTGAAGCGTTTGGCACCCTTGGTGACCTTGGCGACGCGGTTGATGAAGACCGTCTTCTCCACGGTCAGGTTGAGAGTGGCGGGATCGATGCGTCCTGGCACGTCACCCCTCCTCAGAATTGTAGCCCGGCGGCGCGTGCGGCCTCGGCCAGGGCCTGGACGCGGCCGTGGTAGCGGTAGCCGCCCCGGTCAAAGATCACCCTGGTGATCCCCCTGGCCAGCGCCCGCTGCGCCAGGATCTGGCCGACGACCCTGGCCGCCTCGACCTTGGTCTTGCCGGCCACGAGCGGTCGGACCTCGGGGTCCAGGGTCGAGGTCGCCGCCAGGGTGCGGCCCGTCTCGTCGTCGATCAACTGCGCGTAGAGCTGCTTGAGGCTGCGGTAGACCGACAGCCGCGGCCGGGTGGCCCGGCCCACCAACCGGCGCCGCGCCCGCAGGTGCCGTCGCTGCCGGAGCAAGTTGCGGTCAGGCCGTGTGTACATGCGTCCTCTCCCCTGGCGGTCTAGGCCTTACCGACGGCCTTGCCGGCCTTCCCGGCCTTCAGGCGCAGCCGTTCCCCGGCATACCGGATGCCCTTGCCCTTGTAGGGGTCCGGCGGCCGGACGGCCCGGATCGAGGCCGCCAGCTGGCCGACCCGTTCCTTATCGGTGCCGACGACCGTCAACCGGTTGGGCTGTGGCACCTCGATCTCGACCCCATCGGGCGGCGTGATCTCCACCGGATGCGAGTAGCCGACCTGGAGGACCACCTGGCGGCCCTGCTTGGTCGCCCGGTACCCGACCCCATGGATCTCCAGGTCGACCCGGTAGCCGTCGACGACGCCCTTCACCATGTTGGCCAGCAGCGCCCGGGTCAGCCCGTGCAGCGCCCGGTGCTGACGCAGGTCCGACGGGCGCAGCACGGTGATCGCGCCGTCGGAGACCGCAACGCGCATGTCGGGGTGAACCTGGCGCACAAGCCGGCCCTTGGGCCCCCGGACCTCCACGGTGCGGCCGTCCACCTTGACCTCGACGCCTTCTGGCAGCGGCACGGGCAGCCGCCCGATGCGGGACATCTCCGGCATCCTCCCTCCTACACCCTCCGGCGGGCCTGCTCACCAGACATAGCAGATCACCTCGCCGCCGATGCCCTGGCGGCGCGCCTCGCGGTCGGTCATCAGCCCCCGGGACGTGGAGAGGATGGCCACCCCGAGCCCGCCACGCACGCGCGGAACCTCGTCCCGCTTGGCATAGACCCGCAGGCCCGGCCGACTGACGCGCCGGATCCCGCTCAGGACCTGGGCGCGCTTGGGGCCGTAGCGCAGTTGCAGGCGCAGCTGGCTCTGCGGCTTCTTCTCGATCACCTGGACGTCGGCGAGGAACCCCTCGCGCTTGAGGATCCGGGCGATCTCCAGCTTCATCCGGCTGGCCGGCACGACCACATACTCGTGCCGGGCCGCGTTGGCATTCCGCAACCGGGTCAGCATGTCGGCGATCGAATCGGTGATGACACCACCCACCCCTCTCCCTCCTACCAGCTGGCCTTGACCATCCCGGGAATCTCGCCGCGATAGGCGAGCTGCCGCAGGCAGATCCGGCACAGGCCCAGTTTGCGGAACACCGCCCGCGGCCGGCCGCAGCGCCGGCAGCGGCTGTAGGCCCGGACCTTGAACTTGGGCCCCCGCTTCCACCGTTCCAGGATCGACTTCTTTGGCACCCGCGTCCTCCTCTAGCCCATCCGGGCCTGCCCCACCGCGGCCGCGATCACGCCTGGGGGGCCGCGCCGCCGTCACGCAACGGCAGCCCCAGCAGGCGCAGCAGCTCCCTCGCCTGCTCGTCCGTCCTGGCCGTGGTCACCACCGTGATATCCATGCCCCGGATCTTGTCCACCCTATCGTAGTCGATCTCGGGAAAGATCAACTGCTCCTTGATGCCCAGGTTCAGGTTGCCGCGCCCGTCGAAGGCGCGCTCCGAGACACCCTTGAAGTCCTTGATGCGCGCCAGCGCCAGGTTGAAGAGTTTGTCAAGGAACTCATACATCCGGTCGCCGCGCAGGGTAACCTTCACCCCGATGGGCATCCCCTGCCGGAGCTTGAAGGCGGCGATCGACCGGCGGGCGCGCGTGACGATGGGGCGCTGCCCCGCGATCAGCGTCAGGTCCTCAACGGCTTTGTCGATCTGCCGCGGATCGGCGACGGCCGTCCCCACCCGCATGTTGATGACGACCTTCTCCACCCGCGGGACTTCCATGACATTGCGCAGCCCGAAACGCTCGCGGAGCGCCGGGACCACGTGGGTCCGGTACCGTTCTCTCAATCTGGCTGCCATCGCGTCCCTCGCCTCTTCCGACGGCCTACTTCTCCATGGACTCGCCGCAGCGCTTGCAGTACCGCACCTTCGTCCCGTCGCCCAGGACCCGGTGGCCGATCCGGGTCGCCTCCCCGCACTTGGCGCAGACGACCATCAGCCGGGCCGCCGGCAGCGGGGCCTCCTTTTCCAGGATCCCGCCCTGGTGGCCCTTCCGTGGGTTGGGCTTCGCGTGCCGCTTCACCACGTTGACGCCCTCGACGATGGCGCGGCCATCCGCGGTCAGGATCCGCAGAACCTTGCCCCGCTTGCCGCGGAACTTCCCACCGATGACCTCCACCATGTCGCCCTTCCGCAGGTGCATCCTGGGTCGCGCCGTGCCGACGGCCATCTGCCTGCCTCCTACAGGACTTCCGGTGCGAGGGAAATGATCTTCATGAACTGTTTCTCGCGCAGTTCCCGCGCGACCGGGCCGAAGATGCGCGTCCCCCGAGGGTTCTGCGCGTCGGAGAGCAGCACGGCCGCGTTGTCGTCGAAGCGGATGTAGGACCCATCGGGCCGGCGCAGTTCCTTCCTGGTCCGCACGACGACCGCCCGCACCACCTCGCCCTTCTTGACCGGGCTGTTCGGGATCGCGGCCTTCACCGAGGCCACGATGACGTCCCCGACCGTCGCGTAGCGCCTGCGCGACCCGCCGATCACCCGAATGCACAGGAGCTCACGGGCGCCGGTGTTGTCCGCGACCTTGAGGCGGCTCTGCTGCTGGATCATCGGGCTCGCTCCAGGATCTCGACAACCCGCCACCGCTTGTCCTTCGACAGCGGTCGGGTCTCGGCGATGCGGACCCGGTCGCCCACCCGGCACGCGTTCTGTTCGTCGTGGGCCTTCACCATCTTCACCCGCCGGATCGTCTTCTTGTAGAGCGGGTGGCGGGTCGTCGTCTCGATCCGAACGACCACGGTCTTGGTCATCTTGTCGCTGGTGACCACGCCCACCCGGGTCTTGCGCAGGCCCCGTCGCTCCATCGCCACCCCTCAGCCTACCCGCCGGGCGGCCGTCCGGGCCGCCAGGACCGTCTTGAGGCGGGCAATGTCCCGCCGCAGTGCCCCGATCCTCGCCGTGTTGCGCTGCTGGGAGACCTTGATCCGCAGCGCCCACAGTTCCCGTTCGGCCTCCTGGAGTCTCTTGGCCAGTTCGGCCTCGGTCATCTCCCTCAACATGCTCGCCTTCAACGCCATGGGCTACGCCACCACCCGGGTCACGAACTTGGTCCTGACCGGCAGCTTGTGGGAGGCCAGGGTCATCGCCTGCCGCGCCTGGTCCTCGGGCACCCCGGCCAGCTCGAACAGGATGCGGCCCGGCCGCACCACCGCCACCCAGAACTCGGGGTTGCCCTTCCCGCTCCCCATGCGCGTTTCGGCGGGCTTCTTGGTGACCGGCTTGTCGGGGAACACCCGGATCCAGAGTTTCCCGCCGCGCTTGATGAACCGCGTGATCGTCCGGCGGGCCGCCTCGAGCTGCGCCCCGGTCACCCACGCCGGGGTCAGCGCCTGGAGGCCGTACTCGCCGAAGGCCACGGACGAGCCCGCGAAGGCCTTGCCGGCCCGGGTGCCGCGGTGGGCCTTACGGTACTTGGTCCGCTTCGGTGCCAGCATTGGTATCCTGCCTCCGCACGGTGACACGCGGGCTCCGGGTGGGGATCACCACCGGCCCGGAGGGGGCGGCCGTGGCCTCCCCCCCGACGCCGGACTCGGCGCGGGGAGGACGACGGTGTTCCGGCTCGTGCCGGCGCCCCTCGGGCAGGATGTCCCCGCGGTAGATCCAGACCCTGACCCCGATCCGACCGTAGGTCGTCAATGCCTCGGCCACCCCATAGTCGATGTCCGCCCGCAGCGTGTGGAGCGGCACGCGGCCCTCGCGGTACCACTCGTACCGCGCGATTTCGGCACCGGCCAGCCGACCGCTGCAGGCGATCTTGATCCCCTTGGCACCGGCCCGCAGGCTGCGCTGCACGGCCTGCTTCATGGCCCGCCGGTAGGCGATGCGGCGCTCGAGCTGCTGGGCCACGTTCTCGGCCACCAGCTGGGCCTCGATCTCCGGGCGCCGGACCTCGTTCACGCTGAGCTGGATTTGCCGGCCGGTGGAGGCCTCCAGTTCCTTCTTGAGGGCGTCGATCCCCGTACCGCCGCGGCCGATGATGATCCCCGGCCGCGCCGAGTGGATGATCACCCGCACCCGGTTGGCGGCCCGTTCGATCTCCACCCGGGAGATGCCGGCCCGGGAGAGCTTCTTCTTGATCAGGGTGCGGATCTTCTGGTCCTCAGCGATGAGGTCCGCCATGTTCCTGGCGTACCACCGGGATTCCCACTCCCGGACGATCCCGACCCGCAGCCCGATGGGGTTGACCTTCTGTCCCACCTTCCACCTCCGATGCGCTACGCGCGGCCGGCCCGCTCGCCCACCACCACGGTGATGTGGCTGCTCCGCTTGGTGATGATATCCGCCCGGCCGCGCGCCCGCGGCATCATCCGCTTGGAGACCGGCGCGCGGTCGGCGTACGCGCGGAGGACGACCAGGTCATCGGCGTCCAGGTCGTGGTTGTGCTCGGCGTTGGCCACGGCCGACTTCAGCACCTTGGCGATCGCCCGAGAGGCCCGGTCCGAGGCCGCGCGCAGCCTGGCCTCGGCCTCGGCCACCGGCAGCGCCCGCAGGCCCGCCAGCGCCCGGCGCACCTTCAACGGTGAGATGCTCACGTAGCGGGCCGTCGCCTTGACCTCCATCGTCCCTCCGCCTCCGCCGCTACTTCAAGGCCGTCGAGCGCTCGGTGGCCGCGCCGTGCCCTTTGAAGGTCCGCGTCGGCGCGAACTCGCCGAGCTTGTGTCCGACCATCTGCTCGGTGACGTAGATGGGCACGTGCTTGCGGCCGTCGTAGACCGCGATGGTGTGCCCGACGAACTCCGGGAGGATGGTCGAGCGCCGGGACCAGGTCCTGATGACGCGGCGCTCACGGGACCGGTTCAGCGCCCTGACCTTCTCCAGCAGATGCGCGTCGACGAACGGTCCCTTCTTCTTCGAGCGTCCCATCGCGGTACCCCGACCTCCTCCTACTTGCGGCGCTTCACAATCAGCGCGTCGCTGCGCTTCGCCTTGCGGGTCTTGTAGCCCAGGGTCGGCTTGCCCCACGGGCTCACCGGCCCCGGCATCCCGATCGGCGACCGGCCTTCCCCGCCGCCGTGCGGATGGCTGGAGGGGTCCATGGCGACCCCGCGCACGCTGGGCCGGATGCCCAGCCAGCGCGCCCGCCCGGCCTTGCCGAGCTGGATCGCCTCGTGCTCGAGGTTGCCGACCTGCCCGATAGTCGCCCGGCAGTCCAGGGAGACGAGCCGGACTTCCCCGGACGGCAACCGCACGTGCGCCTGGTCGCCTTCCTTGGCCATGATCTGCGCGCCAGCCCCGGCGGCCCGCACCAGCTGGCCGCCGCGCCTGGGGACCAGCTCGATGTTGTGGACCACGGTGCCCACCGGGATCGACCGGAGCGGCAGCGCGTTGCCCGGGCGGATGTCGGCTCCGGGCCCCGAGGTTACGATCTCACCCACCTTGAGGCCGTCGGGCGCCAGGATGTAGCGCTTCTCGCCGTCGGCGTAATGCAGCAGGGCGATCCGCGCCGACCGGTTGGGGTCGTACTCGATGGCCGCCACCCTGGCCGGGACGCCGTCCTTGTCGCGCCTGAAGTCGATGAGCCGGTACTGACGCTTGTGCCCGCCGCCGCGGTGGCGCACGGTGATCCGCCCCTGGGTATTGCGCCCGGCCCGGGCGCGCAGCGGCTCCAGCAGCGAGCGCTCGGGGGTCGTCTTCGTGATCTCCTCGAAACCCGAGACCGTGGCGAAGCGCCGTCCCGGCGTCGTGGGCTTGAACTTCTTGACTCCCATGGCAACCTCCCGGCCTACGTGAGGCTCTCGAGGTCGATCTTCTGGCCCGCAGCCAGGGTGACGATGGCCTTGCGCATTCCCGGGGCCGCAAACGTGTGGCGCCCCCGGCGCCGCACTCGCCCCGGGATGTTGATCACGTTGACCTTCCGCACCCGCACCGAAAAGATGCCTTCCACGGCCTGCTTGATCTCCAGCTTGTTGGCCTCCGGCGCGACCTCAAAGGTATACTTGCCGCCTTCGTTGCCGCGCAGGCTCTTCTCCGTCAGGATCGGACGGCGGATGATCGCGTAGTAGTTCACGCCCCCAACGCCTCCTGCAGGTCCGCGAGCCCGGACCGCGTGATCACCAGCACGCCCGGGACGAGCAGATGCCGCAGCACCAGTCGCCGGGCGGAGAGCACCCGGGTCCCGGGCAGGTTGGCCGCGGCGCGGCGCAGCGCCCGCTCCGATTCGGCCGTCACGAGGATGGCGCGCTCACTGGCGCCGACCTTGGCCAGGAGCGCCGCGACGGTCTTCGTCTTGAGAGCGCCATCGGCCGGCGGGTCGATGACCACCATCCGGCCCTCCCGGGCGTGCGCCGACAGGGCCGAGCGCAGCGCCAGAACCCGCTGGCGCCGGGGCAGCCGCTGGCTATGGTCCCGGGGGGTCGGGCCGAAGACGATCCCGCCCCCCACCCACAGCGGCGACCGCCGGCTGCCGTGGCGCGCCCGTCCGGTGCCCTTCTGGCGCCAGGGCTTCCGCCCCCCGCCGCGGACGGCGCCGCGTGTGCGTGTCGCATGCGTCCCGGCCCGGCGGTTGGCCATCTCGGCGACCAGCGCCTGGTGCATGGCCGGACGGTGGGGCCGGAGGCCAAACACGGCGTCGGGCAACTCAACCTCGCCCTGCGGGGCCCCGGTGGCGTCGAATTGCGCTACTTTCGGCATCGTCTGTCTCCTGGCCACGGCATCCTGGGGTGTTACGACGCGCTGCGGATCACCAGCAGCGCCCCGCGCACGCCCGGCACCGCGCCGCGCACGAGCAGCAGGTGGTTCTTGGGGTCGACCCTCACGACGCGCAGCCGCTTCACGGTCACCCGCCTGTGGCCTGCCCGTCCCGGCATCCGCTTGCCGGGGAACACCCGCGCGGAGTCCGAGGACCCGATGGAGCCCACGGCCCGGTGCATCAGCGACACCCCGTGCGAGTCCCGCTGCCCGGCGAACCCGTGGCGCTTCATGGCGCCGGCGAAACCCTTGCCGATACTGGTCCCGCTCACATCGACCACGTCGCCCGGCGCAAAGGCGTCCACGGTGATGGTTTGGCCCGGCTGGACTGCGGTCGCCGGGGCCGGGAGTTCCCGGATGACCCGATGGGCCGGCAGGTGGGCGCGGGCGAACACGCCCCGCCGGGCCTTGGGCAGCCTGCGCTCCGGGACCGGCTCGAAGGCCACCCGGATCGCGCTGTAGCCATCCCGCTCCGGGGTGCGGGCGCCCACCACGACGCAGGGGCCGGCCTGGATGACCGTCACGGCCACGCTCGTGCCGTCGTCGTCGAAGACGCGGGTCATGCCGAGTTTCCGCCCGAGGATGGCCGCCATCGCCGTCTCCCTACAACTTGATCTCGATGTCGACCCCCGCCGGGAGATCGAGGTGCATCAGTTCGTCCACGGTCTTCTGGGTCGGTTCCAGGATGTCGATCAGGCGCCGATGCGTCCGGATCTCGAAGTGCTCCATCGACTCCTTGTCGATATGCGGGGATCGGATCACGCAGAAGACGCTGCGGTTGGTGGGTAGCGGCACCGGACCGGAGACCCGGGCCCCCGACTTCCGGACGACGGTGACGATCTTCTCGGCCGACTGGTCGAGGACCTTATGGTCGAAGGCCCTGAGTTTGATCCGGATCTTCTGCGCGACGGCCATCGTGTCAGACTCCCTCCGTGCTCCCCTGCAGTCTCCGCGCTAGGCCCGCGCCGCGACCCCGGAGCGCGCCGCGACCCTCTCGGCGACCGAGGCGGGGACTTCCTCGTAGTGCGACGGTTCCATGGAATAGGTGGCCCGGCCCTGGCTGACGGACCGCAGGGCGGTGGCGTAGCCGAACATCTCGGCGAGCGGAACGACGGCGCGGATCAGGCGGAGCGCGCCCTGGGTCTCCATGCCCTCGATGCGCCCGCGGCGGGCGTTGAGGTCGGCGATGACGTCGCCCATGTAGGCCTCGGGGGTCACGACCTCGACCCGCATCATGGGTTCGAGCAGGACCGGCATGGCGCGGGATGCGGCCTCCTTGAAGGCCAGCGAGCCCGCGATCTTGAAGGCCATCTCGCTGGAATCCACCTCGTGGTAGGAGCCGTCCACCAGCGTCGCTCGGAGGTCGATGAGGGGATACCCCGCCAGCACGCCGCCGTCCGCGGCCTCGCGGATCCCCGCCTCCACGGCCTTGATGAACTCCCGAGGGATCGCCCCGCCGGTAATCGCATCGACGACCTCGATCCCGGCCCCCCGCTCCTGGGGCTCGATCTCGAGGATGACGTGGCCGTACTGGCCGCGGCCCCCGGTCTGCCGGATGTAGCGGCCCTCGCCGCGCGCAGGCTGGCGGATCGTCTCCTTGTAGGCCACCTGCGGCCGGCCCACATTGGCCTGGACGCTGAACTCGCGGAGCAGGCGGTCGATGATGATCTCCAGATGGAGCTCCCCCATGCCGGAGATGATGGTCTGCCCGGTCTCGGCATCGAGCCGGACCCGGAACGTGGGGTCCTCGTCGGCCAGCCGGCCCAGCGCGACAGCCAGCCGCTCTTCATCGGCCTTGGTCTTGGGCTCCACGGCCACGGAGATGACCGGGTCGGGGAAGTGCATTGCCTCCAGGATGACCGGAGACGTCTCGTCGCACAGCGAGTCGCCGGTCGCGGTCACCCGGAGCCCCACCGCGGCCACCACGTTCCCCGCCAAGACCTCCGGGATATCTTCCCGGTGGTTGGCGTGCATCTGCAGGATGCGGGAGACCCGCTCCTTCTGGCCCTTGTTGGCGTTGTAGACATAGGAGCCCGCCCGGAGCGTCCCGGAGTAGACGCGGAAGTACGTGAGCCTACCCACGTAGGGATCGGAGACGATCTTGAACGCCAGCGCCGCGAACGGGCCGTGGGGGTCGGCCGACCGTTCGACCCGTTCCCCGGTGCGGGGGTCGGTGCCGACCACCGGCGGCAGGTCCAGC
>JAVKID010000002.1:0-41702 GCA_031459655.1 Candidatus Fervidifonticultor octavus
GTCTCGGCCCCGGGCGCCCTGTGAGGCCGGCGCCCCTCCTCCTCGAACCGGAGTTCCTGGCCAAACTGGAGCGGCTGTCGATCCTCTCGCGCCGTCTCTACCGCAGCGGCGCCCGGGGGGAACGACGCAGCAGCACCCTGGGCCGCGGCATGGAGTTCGCAGACTACCGGTCCTACCAGGTCGGCGACGACTACCGGTACATCGACTGGCACATCTACTCCCGGCTCGACCGCCTCTTCGTCAAGCTGTTCAGCGAGGAGGAGGACGTGACCGTCCATCTGTTCGTGGATGCCAGCCGCTCGATGGGGTGGGGTCAGCCCTCCAAGCTGGACTACGCCGTGCAGATCGCCGCGGCGCTGGGCTACATTGGACTGACGAACTTCGACCACGTCGGCGCCGTGCTGTTCACCGACCGGCCGATTCGGACGCTGGCCCCCCGGCGCGGGCGGCCCGCAGTCTTGACCCTGTTCCACTTCCTGGCTCAGGCTCAGGCTGACGGTCAGAGCCATCTGGCCGGCGCGCTCGCCGAGTACAGCCTCCGCACGCGGCGGCGCGGCGTCCTGGTCGTGATCTCCGACCTGATGTTCCCCGACGGGGTGGCGGCTGGGCTGCGGCTGGCGCGCTACCACCGGTTCGAGCCGTTCATCCTGCACCTGCTGTCCGACGGAGAACTGAGCCCGGCCTTGGCCGGCGATCTGCGCCTGGTGGACAGCGAGACCGGCGCCTCCGTCGAGGTCACGGCCGATGCCGCGACCGAGGCCGCGTATGCGCGGGCGCGCGACCGGTACCTCGCCGAGGTCGAGCAGACCTGTCTGCGCGAGCAGGTGGAGTACCTGCGCGCGGCCACCTCGATTCCCTTTGACGACCTGGTCCTGCGCTACCTGCGTGCCGGAGGGCTGGTCGCGTGATGGTCCTGGGGTCCCCGGCCGCGCTGTGGGCGCTCCTGCTGGTCCCGCTGGTCATCCTCCTGTACATGCTGCGCGCGCGCCGCCAGGTACAGGTGGTGCCCAGCACCCTGCTGTGGGACCGGGCGGCGCGCGATCTCGTGGCGCGGATGCCGGTGCGAAAGCTGGAGCGCAGCGCGCTGCTGCTGCTGCAGATCCTGGCGATCGCCGCGGTGGCGCTCGCGCTCTCCAGGCCCTCGGTGACGTTGCCGGGTCTGGCCGGCGATGCCGTCGTGTTCGTGATCCGGATGGGCGCCAGCATGCAGGCGACCGATGAGGCGCCCTCGCGCCTGGCCGCGGCGCAGCGGGACGCGCTGACGCTGGTGGAGCGCCTCGGGCCTCGGCAGGTGGCGGCTCTGGTGGCCGCCGGACGGCGGCCGCAGCTCGCCGTCGACTTCACGGCCGACCGCGCGGCGCTCGCCGCCGCCATTCGGGGTCTTCGGGCTTCCGATGCCCACGCGCCGATCGATGAGGCCGTCGCGCTGGCAGCCAGCCTGCGCGCCGGCGGCCGGCCGGCGCAGGTCTATGTCTACAGCGACCGTCCTTCCAGTGACGCGCGCGCCCGCTGGCACCGTGTGGGCCGGGGCGCCGCCAACGCGGCGATTACCGCCGCCGCGGTCCGACAGGACGCCAGGGGCCGTGCGCGGCTGCTGGTGCGGCTGGAGGCCTTCGGCGGGTCGCTCCCTCCGCGGACGCTGACCGTGAGCCTGGACGGCCGACCGATGGCGCAGCGGCCGGTTTCCCTGACGCCGCAGGCGCCCCAGACCATCATCGTCGACCTCGGCGCGGCTAGCGGCGTGGCCACGGTCCGGCTGCAGGGCAGCGACACGCTGGCGGCCGATGACCGCGCGGTGGTGGCGGTCGGGGCCGCAGCGCTGCCCCGCCTGCTCGTGGTGGGCGGGCCCAACCCCGTGCTGGACGCGGTCCTGGCCGCCGTGCCCACGGCCGGCGTCACCCGCGCGGAGCGGGTGGCGCCCGACGAGTGGGGCCGGGCCGACCTGGTGGTGCTCGACGGCATCGACCCGATCCCCCTGCCGCCCGGCGCCTATCTCGCCATCGGCACGATGGGGACCAACCTGCCGTTGCACATCGAGGGCACCGCCCGCGAACAGACCGTGCGGACCGTGACGGCCACGCACCCGGTGGCGCGCCTGGCTGATCTGCGGGGGGTGAAGGTGGCCTCCGCCCTGGCCCTGCGGCCGCAGGCCGGCAGCGTGATCGCCGAGGGCGACGTGCCCCTGGTCTGGGCCTATGACGGCCGCGGGGTCCGCATCGTCCTCCTCCCCTTCGCCTTGAACCAGACCGACCTCCCGCTGCACCCCGGATTCCCCGTCTTGATCGCCAACGCGATCGCGTGGCTGGTGGGGTCGCCGCAGGTCGCGCCGGGCGACGCCCCGCTCGTCCCGGCCGGGAGGATGGCCCGCGGGACGCTCGTCGATCCGGCTGGCGGCACCCGGCCCGTGGAGGCCGACGGCGGCCTGTTCGCGCTCCCGCCCCTGGAGCGGGTCGGCGTCTGGCGGTTGCGAACCGAAACGTGGGAACGGCGCTGGATCGTTTCCACCGCCGACCCGCGCGAATCCGACCTGCGGGTGGAGGCCCCCCAGCCGCCCCAGACCGTCGGAGGGACCCCGCAGCCTGCGGCACTCCCGCTCGCCCCGTGGTTGCTGGGACTGGCCAGCGTGGTGTTGCTCGGCGAGTGGCTGCTGTGGGCCCGAACGGTCCCGCGGGGCTCGGTGCGAAGGCCGCCCTCATGATCCGGTTCACCGCCCCCGAGATCCTCCTGGGCCTGCTGGCCCTCCCGCTGGTGGCGCTGGCGGTGCGGGGGCGGGGCCGGCGCTCCCTGGTCATCCTGCGGCTGGCGGTGCTGACCCTGCTGGTGACGGGCGCCGCGGGCGTGGAGATCGTCCGCGCCGTTCCGGATCTGACCGTCGTGCTGGTCGTCGACCGGTCCGACAGCATCGGGCCAGACGGTGCGCGGACCGTGCGCGCCTTCCTCGACGGCGTGCGCACCCGCGCCCATGCTGGCCGCCGCGTCGGGCTGGTGACGTTTGGGGCGGACGCCGTGGTGGAGGAGATGCCCTCCGACCGCCCCAGGCTGGCCGCCGCCGCGCGGGTCCGCACCGACGAGACGAACATCGCCGAGGCCCTGGCCCGGGCGGCCTCGGTGCTGCCCGACGGTACGGGTCGGCGGATCGTCCTGCTGACCGACGGGCAGGCCACCGCCGGCGATCTGGCACCGGTGCTGGCGGCGCTGCGCGCCCGCGGTATCGAGCTCGCCGTGGTCCCCATCGCGGTCGACCCCCCGCCTGACGTGATGGTCGAAGACGTCGTGATGCCGCAGACGGCGGCGGTCGGTGAGCGGCTGCCGGTGCGCGTGATCCTGCGCGCGACGGAGGCCAGCCAGGCCGAACTCCGCGTCCGGGCCAACGGCGCCCTGCTGGTGGCGCGCGAGGTCGAGATGCGTCCGGGCCGCACGTTCGTCGACGTGGAACCGATCGCCACGCAGCCCGGCCTGCTGCGCATCGATGCCCAGATCGAGGCCACCCCCGACGGCGAGCCCGGCAACAACCGGGCGTTCGCGCTGGGCGTCATCACCGGTCCGCCGTTCGTGCTCTACGCCGCCGTGACGCCCGGGCCGCTTGCCTCGGCGCTGGAAGCGCAGGGGTTCGCGGTGCGGCGCACCGCGCCGGCGTTCCTGCCCGTCTCGGCCGCAGGGTACCAGGGCGCCGCCGCAGTGGTGCTGGACGATCTCCCGGCGTATCTGCTGACGCCGGCGCAGATGACCGCGATCCGGGAATACGTACGCGGTGGCGGCGGCCTCCTCGCGGTCGGCGGCACCCAGAGCTTCGGGATCGGCGGGTATGCAGGAACCCCGCTGGAAGAGGCGCTGCCGGTCAGCATGGACGTGCGCCACCGGCTGGCCGTGCCCTCGATGGCCGTGGTGCTGGTGCTGGACGCCTCGGGCAGCATGGGCAGCTTCGGGAGCGAACTGGCCAAGGTGGAGGTCGCCAAGGAGGTCGCCCAGTCCGTCGTGGACCTGCTCGGCGAGCGGGACCTGATCGGCGTGCTGGCCTTCGATCAGGTGCCGCGCTGGCTGGTGCAGCCGTCTCCGGCCGCACAGCGCAGCCGCATCCTGGACGCGGTGAGCCGCATCACGGCCGGCGGCGGGACGAACCTGTACCCCGCCCTAGAGGCCGCGCGGGAGGCGCTGCTCCGGGTCGAGGCCAAGGTCAAGCACGTCATCGTGCTGTCGGACGGGCAGACCGACCCCGGCGCCTTCCAGAGCCTGGTGACCGGCATGGCCGGAGAGCGCATCACGACCAGCACCGTGGCGATCGGCCGCGACGCCGACCTGGAGATCATGCGCCACCTCGCCGGCTGGGGTCGCGGTCGCTTCTACGTGGCCCGCGATGTCTACACTATCCCCCAGATCCTGACCGCCGAGGCGATGCTGGCGGCGCGCGCCTCTGTCATCGAGGAACGATTCACGCCCCGGCGGGTGGGCTCCGCCGACCTCCTGGACGGTCTGGGCACGATCCCGCCGCTGCTCGGCTATCTGGCCACGGCCCCCAAGCCCGCGGCTCAGATCGCGCTGGCGTCGCCCCAGGATGACCCCATCGTCGCCACGTGGACCTACGGTCTGGGCCGGGCCGCCGCCATCACCACCGATGCGCGCCGCCGGTGGACGGCCGAATGGGTGGGCTGGTCGCGCGAGGCCCGGTTCTGGTCTCAGGTCGTGCGCTGGGCCGCCAGCCGCGAGACCGGCTCCCTGGACGCCCACGCGGAGGTCACGCCTGAGGGGCTCCGGATCGTGCTCGATGCCCGCGCCGTCGACGGGGAGCCGCTGCTGACCTGGGAGGCGGATGCGGTCGTGATCGGGGAGGCCGGCGAGGTGGCCAGGGCGCGGCTCTCGCAGACCCAGGCCGGCTGGTACGAGGTCACGGTGCCGCCTCCGCCGCCGGGCACGTACCTAGTCCGGGTGACGGCATCGCACCAGGGACGCCCCTCCGGGCAGACGGCGCTGCCGGTGGCCGTGCCCTACTCGCCCGAACTGCGGCAGGTGGGCCTGAACCGGCCATTGCTCTCGCACCTGGTCGAGGCGGCCGGCGCGCGCGTCATCACCGCTCCCGGGGAAGCCATGGCGGCCCCCCAGAATCCGGCGCGTCGGTCGGTGCCGGTCTGGCCGGTCTTCAGCAGTCTGGCCCTGGCGGGATTCGTGGCGGAGGTCGTCCTGCGCCGCATCCCGGCGATTGAAGACCACCTGGGCCGCCTGGCCGGTGCGGTGGCGGCCTGGATCCGGCGGGCCCCGTCGCCGCAGCAGGCCGCAGGCGACGCCGAGTACGCGGCCGCGGACCGCTGGCGGATCGAGGAGCCGGCCGACGCCGCGGCGCGCGCCGCGGACATGGAGGCAGCCGCCCGGCTCTACATCGCCCGGTTGAAGCGGCAACAGAGCGGCGACGCGCCGCCGGCCGCCCGCCCCCGGGAGTAGGCGGCTCCGGGGGGTGGGGGCCAATGACGGCGTTTCCTCCGATGCGCGTCGTGCGGTACCGCTTCCCGCGTCCTCGCGTCTGTGATCCTGCGCGGGCGGTCGCCGGCGCGCTGGCGGGCCTCGACCTCGGCAGCCGCGTGCGCGGCCGCCGGATCGCCCTGACGGCTGGCAGCCGGGGGATCGCCGACATCGCGACGGCGTTTGAGGTCGCGGCGGCCGTGCTGCGTGACCTGGGGGCCAAGCCCGTGATCGTGGCCGCCATGGGCAGCCACGGTGGCGGGACCGGGGATGGGCAACGCCGCGTGCTGGCGCACCTGGGGATTACTGAGGAGCGCATGGGCGCGCCGGTGTCCACCGGAACAGAGACTGTCGTGGTGGGTCGGACTCTCGATGGCCTGGATGCCTTCTGCGACGCCACGGCCGCTTCCTGCGACGGCATCCTGGTCGTGAACCGGATCAAGCCCCACACCGCCTTCGCCGAGCCGTTCGGCAGCGGCCTGATGAAGATGCTGGCCGTCGGGCTCGGCAAGGTTGAGGGGGCCGCCCAGATCCACCGGCTGGGGCCGGCGCGCCTGCCTGAGGCGATTCGAGCCATTGCGCAGGTCCACCTGGACGCCGGGATGGTCGTCGGCGGACTCGCGATTCTGGAGAACGCCTATGGAGAGACGGCGCGTGTCGAAGCGGTCGCCCCATCCGACCTGATCGAGCGCGAACTCCAGCTCTTCCAGGGAGCCCGCCGCCTGCTCCCTCGTCTGCCGGTGGACGAGCTGGACGTGCTGGTGGTGGACGAGATGGGAAAGGTCTATGCCGGCACCGGGATGGACCCCGCCGTGATCGGCCGGTACCGGATTCCAGGACTTCCCGAGCCAATCGCTCCGCGCATCCAGCGGATCGTGGTGCTGCGGCTCTCCCCGCGCTCGGAGGGAAACGCGCAGGGCATCGGCCTGGCCGATCTGACCACGCAGCGCCTGGTCGAGGCCATGGACCGCCGGGCCACCTATCTGAACACGATCACCAGCACCTTCCTGCAGCGCGGCTTCATCCCCATCACGCTCCCCTCGGATCGCGAGGCGATTGCCACGGCCCTCGACACGCTGGGACTCCACGACCCGCGGCGGGCCCGGCTGGTCCGAATCCCCAATACCGCGCACCTGGAGCGCCTGCTGGCGTCCGAAACTGTCGCGGAGGAGATCCGAGGACAGATCGGGGTCGAGGTGGGGCCGGAGGTGCCGTGGGTGTTCGCGCCAGATGGCGACCTGGCCGACCTGGCGTGAGTGTCGAGACCGCCGCCGGCCTGCTCCGGTCGGCACGGCGCGCCGTGGCGCTGACCGGCGCGGGGATCAGTACGGCGTCCGGGCTCCCGGACTTCCGCTCGCCTGCGGGCCTGTGGACCAGCGTCGATCCCTTCACCGTGGCCACGCGGACCGCGCTGGAGCGGCAGCCCGAGGCCTTCTACGCCTTCTACCGACAGCGGCTCGCGCGCCTGGCCGATGCCGCCCCCAACCCTGCCCACGCCGCGCTGGCGGCGATGGAGCGAGACGGCTACCTCCACGCCGTCATCACGCAGAACGTGGATGGGCTGCACCAGGCCGCCGGGTCGCGGGTGGTCATTGAGATCCACGGCAACCTGCGCGAGGCGGTCTGCATCGGCTGCGGGCAGTTCTTCCCCGTCGAGCGGCTTCTCGCGCCCCTGGAGGCCGGCGCGCTCCCGCGGTGCGGGCGGTGTAGGGCGTTGCTCAAGCCTAACGTCGTGCTGTTCGAGGATCTCTTGCCCGAGGACGCGTGGACCCGCGCGATGCAGGCGGCGCAGAGCGCCGACGTCATGCTCGTCGTCGGGTCGTCCCTCCAGGTCTACCCTGCAGCCTCTCTGCCGGGCGAGACGCTGGACCGCGGCGGCCGGCTGATCATCGTGAACCTGGAGCCCACCCCCTACGACCATCTGGCAGCGGTGACGATCCGGCGAGAGGCTGCCCAGGTGCTGCCCCAGATCGCAGACGCGGTCCGCAGCTAGAACGCGGTACGGCCGGCCGGCCCCAGACGGCCGGTGCGGCAGGGTGGAGGAGCCCATCGCCACAGCGCCGAAATGATGGGACGTTCGCAGACACTCCACAGGCGACGCGGCCCGGGCCTCCCGGGCCGATGCATGTGTGCCCGCTCCCCGGGTCGTTCACCCGGTGAGCGCGGTGCGCGCGGCCGAGGTGGACGGACGCATGGTCACAGCAGAGATCGGCGTGTTCGGCGGATCGGGGTTCTACTCGCTGCTGGAGGGCGCCACGGAGATCACGGTCGACACGCCCTATGGGCCGCCCAGCGACGTCATCACGATCGGGGAGGTGGCGGGGAGGCGGGTCGCGTTCCTCCCGCGCCACGGGAGGAAGCATCAGTTCCCTCCGCACGCCATCAACTACCGGGCCAACACCGCAGCCATGAAACAGCTCGGGGTGACCCGCCTGCTCGGGCCGGCCGCGGCCGGCAGCCTGCAGCCGCACATCCGCCCCGGCGACTTCGTGATCTGCGACCAGTTCGTCGACCGCACCAGCGGCCGGCGGGACACGTTCTTCGACGGCCCCGAAACCTACCACGTCAGCCTGGCCGACCCCTACTGTCCGGAACTGCGCGAGCTCGCCTGGGAGGTGGCGCAGTGCCAGGGCCTGCGGGTGCATCGCACGGGAACGGTGGTGGTCATCCAGGGACCACGGTTCTCCACCCGGTCGGAGAGCCGGTGGTTCCGCCAGGCCGGCTGGGAGGTCATCAACATGACCCAGTACCCAGAGGCCGCCCTGGCGCGCGAAGCCGAACTCTGCTATGTGAACATCTCGCTCATCACCGACTATGATGTCGGCGTCGAGGGCGACCCCCAGGCCAGGCCGGTGCGCGCCGAGGACGTGCTGGCGGCCTTCCAGGCCAACCTGGGCCGGATGCGAGAGTTGATCCTGGGGCTGATCGCCGCCATCCCGCGCGAGCGCACGTGCTCCTGCGCCTCCGCGCTGGCCGGCGCCCGCTCCTAGGCCGGGATGCTGCGTACGAGGAGGGATGGCGTTGCGAACGGCGCGGTCGGATGATGATCCCGCAGCCCGCTGGATGGGGCTGGCGGTCTTCCTGCTGGGAGTCGCGTGCCTGGTCGTGGTCTTCGTCTTGATGTACGCGGATCTCGCCGGCTCCGGGTTGCTGGGCCAACTCGCCGCCCCGGCCGCACCCCGCGATGCCACGGCCGCCTGGTGGACCCTGGCCGCCAAGGCGGCGTTCTTCTTCCTGATGATCTACGCGGGTTCGGCGATCGCCGCCCGCGGCATCGGTCTCTACGCCGCGGCCCGGGCCCCGCATGAGGCCTAGTCGTCCCCGGGCATCTGCGGCGCCGGTCCGCAGGGGCCCCGAGCCCGCGAGCGCCATCGACCTGCGCTCCGACACCGTCACCCTGCCCACCGAGGCCATGCGGGAGGCGATGGCCCGCGCGGAGGTCGGCGACGACGTGTACGGCGAGGATCCCAGTGTCAACCGGTTGGAGGCGATGGCGGCCCAGCGACTGGCCAAGGACGCGGCCCTGTTCGTCCCGTCGGGCACGATGGCCAACCTGGTGGCGGTGATGGCCCACACCCAGCGAGGCGACGAGGTGATCCTGGACGACCAG
The DNA here is from genome assembly GCA_031459655.1 of Candidatus Fervidifonticultor octavus. Lineage (GTDB taxonomy): Bacteria > Sysuimicrobiota > Sysuimicrobiia > Sysuimicrobiales > Humicultoraceae > Fervidifonticultor_A > Fervidifonticultor_A octavus_A. The sequence continues at coordinate 9,062 of JAVKID010000002.1, forward strand.
GCCCACACCCTGATCCACGAGGCTGGGTCCATCGCCACCCTCGCCGGGGTCATGCCGCGGGCGCTGCCGACCCAGTGGGGATACATCAGCGGTGCGCAGCTGGAGGCGGCGTTGCGGCCGCCCGATCTCCACTTCCCGCCGACCCGCCTGGTCTGCGTGGAGAATACGCACAACCGCCACGGCGGGATCGCCGTGCCGCCGGAGGCCATCGACGACCTGGCGGAGGTCGCCCACCGCCATGGCCTCCGCGTCCACATGGACGGCGCCAGGATCTTCAACGCGGCGGTGGCGCTGGGCGTGCCGGCGGCCAGGCTGGCCGCCGCGGTCGACTCCGTGACGTTCTGCCTCTCCAAAGGCCTGTCGGCGCCGGTCGGGTCGGTGCTCTGCGGCCCCCGTACCTTCATCGCGCAGGCCCGGCGGTTCCGCAAGATGGTCGGAGGCGGCATGCGGCAGGCCGGCGTGCTGGCCGCGGCCGGCATCGTGGCACTGGAGGAGATGGTGGAGCGGCTGGCCGACGACCACCGCCTGGCCCGCCGCCTGGCGGAAGCCCTGGTCGGCATCCACGGGCTGGAGATCGACCTGGCGCGGGTCCAGACCAACATGGTGCGCATCCGGGTGAGCGGTCGGGACGCTCGGGCGGTCGCGACGGCCCTGCGCGAGCACGGCGTGTGGGTGGGCGTGGTGGATGCCAGCGTTCTCCGTCTCGTGACCCACCGGCACGTGGCACCATCAGACCTGCCGGCCGTCGTCGACGCCTTCCGCGCCGTCATGCGCGCGTCATCCGAGAAAAAAATTCCGTCGCGCGGCAGGAAAACGTCATCGGCTCGCGAATAGTCGCAAGCGAAGGCCGGACGGGAGACGACCCGTCCGCGACGTCAGCTCCGGAGAGGGGGCGAGCAGCGTGGCGAAGAAGAAGGCGGCCAAGAAGAAGGGCAAGTAGCCCGCGGCCGCTTCCGATCGACGGGGAGCACTGCGCGCGCAGTGCTCTCTTGATTTTTCACAACCGGTGCCTGGTGCGTCCCGGCGGCGCGCTCAGAACCTTCGGGAGAGACCCACCCCCAGCGTGGTCGTCCGCAGCAGATCCACCGCCCGCAGGGTCAGGCCGTAGTCCGCCGTGAGGGCGTAGCGCAGGTAGACGTTGGCGGTGGGCTGGTTGATGTTGTAGAGGTCCATCATGTACAGCATGGAGGGCGAGGCGCGGTAGTCCAGTCCGACCCCTAGGTGGGAGTCGATCAGGCCGTAGCGCACACTCCACGAGGCATCGAGCCGGCTGCCGACCTGCAGGCCCACCCGGTTGGCCCCGCCGGCTTCGCGCAGCGTGAAGATGAACGACCGCGCCGCCTCGGGCTGGAGCGTGAGGGTGACGTCCTGGCCGAGCCGCTGTCCATCGTACCAGAGCCCGTACTCCAGCCGGACCGGCGCCGTCAGACCGGGCAAGTCGAGCCGCTCGGGGACGAGCCGCTGCACGCGCTGGACGACCGCGTCGGCGCGGCCGATCACCGCCCGGCCCTCGCCCACCGCCTGGCGGGCCTCGGTGATGGCGGTCCGGGCCTCGGCCAGCGAGGCCCGGACCGCCCCGACCTCCTGCTCGTTCACCATGCCCTGGAGGTCGCGCACCATCTTCTCGATGCCCTGCGCCGCGCGCTCGATGGAGGCCACCGTCGAGCGGATCTGCTGCGCCGTCTGGCCCCCGGCGGCCACGTCCACCACCAGGACCCGGACATCCCCCGCGGCGGCGGCCAGCTCGGCGGCCATGGCGTGCAGTTGTCGGGCGATGGCCGGCACCTCGGTCGTCATGGTCCGGTCCAGGACCCGCGTGGAGCGCTCGATGGTCTGGGTGATGTGCTCGACGTTCTCGGCGGCGCGTCGCATCACCAGGGTCGCGTCGCGGGCGTGGCGCACCGTCTCGCTGACTCCCCGCGCCAGCTCAGGGTCGCTGATCAGCCGGTTGAGGTTGGCCAGCAGGTCTTCGGCCCGGCGGGCAACGCCGACGACACGGTCGAAGAGGGCCTCGACGGTGAACGGGTCCTCGCCCGCGATGACCTCGCCGGGCTCCATCGGCGGCGCATCCGCCGGCCCCGGACTGATGGCGATGTACCGGTCCCCCAGCAGCCCCTGGGTGCCGATGACAAACCGCGATCCCCGGGGAATCTTCCGGTCTTCGTCGATGCGCAGCGTGAGTTCGGCCTGGTGGTGCGCGGTCAGGTCGAGCCACCGGACCTCGCCGACCTTGATGCCGGCCATGAGGACCGGCGCGCCCCGCTGCATGCCCCCCGCGTTCACGACGCGCACGCGGATCTCGTAGGTACGATCGCGGAAGTCCAGCTTCCCCCGCAGGAAGGCGATGGAGAGGAACAGCAACACGACGATCAGGAGGCCGCTGAGCGCGGCTTTCAGTTCCAGACTCATCTGGGGGTCACCTCAACCGTCCGGGTCTCCAGGAACTTCCTGACGAACGGATCCGGAGACGCCAGGATGTCCTGCGGGGTGCCCACCGCGGTGAATCGGCCGGCGTCCATCACCGCGAGCCGGTCCGCCAGATAGAAGGCGGAGTCCACGCTGTGGGTGACCACCACCGAGGTCACGCCGAGGTCGGCGCGCAGCCGGCGCACCACGTCGTCCACGGTGCGCGCCGTGAGCGGGTCCAGCCCGCTGGTCGGCTCGTCATAGAGGATGAGCGCCGGATCCAGCGCCAGCGCCCGCGCGATGCCCACCCGCTTGCGCATCCCCCCGGATAGCGCCGACGGCATCAGGGTCTCGGTCCCGGCCATCTCCACCATGGCCAGCAGCGCCGCCACCCGGCGGGTGATCGCCTCCGCGGGGAGCCGGAGGTGCCGCCGCAGGGGAAACGCCACGTTCTCCCCCACGCTGAGCGAGTCGAACAGGGCGCCCGACTGGAACACCACGCCCACCCGGATGCGCAGCGCGTCCAACTCGTCGTCCGGCAGGGCGTGGACCGGCCGGCCGAACACCAGCACCTCGCCGTGGTCCGGCCGCAGCAGTCCCACCAGGTGCTTGAGCAGCACGCTCTTGCCGCAGCCGCTGGGCCCCATGATCACCTGGATCTCACCCTGCTGGACCTCGAGGGAGATACCGGCCAGGGCCGTGACCTCCCCAAAGCGCTTCCACAGGTTGCGGACGACCACGACGGCGCCGTCCGGTCCGCCGGCGCCAGCCGGCGCCGGGCGGGGCGGAGAGGGTGGTGGCCTGTCAGGGATCATCTTGCCCGCCTAGAAGAAGACGAAGTCCAGCAGGGTGTTGAAGATCAGGATGAGGACGATCGCCGTCACCACTGCGCCGGTCGTCGCCCGGCCCACGCCGTCCGCGCCGCCCGTGGCATGCAGGCCGCGGAAGCAGCCGACTCCGGCGATGATCAGGCCGAAGAAGAGGGCTTTGATCAGGCCCGCATAGATGTCATAGGCCCAGACGAAGCGCCGCAGCGAGTCCAGGTACGTGCTGCCGCCGATCCCGACGCTCGTGGCAATCAGGTAGCCGCCGGCGCTGCCGACGATGTTGGCCAGCAGGGTGAGGCCGGGCAGCGCCACGGCCGCGGCCAGCAGCCTGGGGACCACCAGGTAGCGCACCGGGTCGGTGGCCAGCACCCGCAGGGCGTCGATCTGCTCGGTGACCGCCATGGTGCCGATCTCGGCGGCGACGCCGGCGCCCACCCGGCCCGCCACCGTGATGGCGGTGAACACCGGGGCGGCCTCCCGGGCCATGGAGAGGCCCACCAGTCCGCCGACGAAGCCCTGTCCGCCGAACTGGGCGAGCTGATGCGCCGATTGGAAGGCCACGGCGACGCCCGAGAAGAGGCCGGTGATCAGCACGATGAAGATGGACTCCACCCCGATCCGGTTGATCTGCACGATCGTCTGCCCGAGCTCCACCCGACCCCGCCCCAGGTGCCGGAGGGCGGACGCCAGCATGAGCACCGCCCGGCCGGTCTCGGTCAGGGCGTGGAGGGCCGGCCGCCAGAGGAGCCCGGCAGGAGACGGGGTCGCCCCTGAACGCAGCGGGGGCTCACGCATGCCGGCTCTCCCTTCGGCGCGGTCCCCCGGGACACCCCCTGGCCAGGCGGGACAGGCGCCTTCGGTTGACGCCCCCAGGACCCCGTGCTATACTCCGCAACGTTGATCGGCCGAAAGTAGAAGCCATCCGCTTCTCACCCGAGCGCCACGGCCAGCCAGGGGTGCGTCTCGGGTTACCGGGGTGCCGGCGAGACCGGGGATGGCCCGCGCCGTCCCCTTTCTACTTTCAAGGCGGACGGCCCAACTCTTGCAGGCCGGGAGGCGACGCGGGATCGAGCGCGAGACGAGGATCAACGACCGGATCAGAGCACGGGAAGTCCGGCTGATCGGGCCGGACGGCGAACAACTGGGGATTCTGCCCACCCGCGAGGCGATCGCTCGCGCTCAGGAGTATGGATTGGACCTCGTCGAGGTCGCGCCCACGGCGAACCCGCCCGTCTGCAAGATCATGGACTACGGGCGGTACAAGTACGAACAGAGCAAGCGGGATCGCGACGCGCACCGGAAGACCCGCGCCGGCGAACTCAAGGGCATGCGCATGAGCCCCAAGATCGGCGAGCACGACTTCCAGGTAAAGGTCCGGCAGGTCAGGGAGTTCCTGCAGGAAGGGAACAAGGTCCGGGTCGCCATGTGGTTCCGCGGCCGCGAGATGGCGCACCCCAAGGTCGGCGAGGCGTTGCTCCAGCGGCTGGCGCAGGAGGTGGCGGAGGTCGGTGGGGTGGAAGCGATGCCGAGGCTTGAAGGACGGAACATGATCATGATCCTGACGCCGCGCAAGGGCTGAGGAGCGGGGGCGGGAACTGTGGGGAAGGCGAAGCGGCATCAGGGGACCGTCAAACGCATCGGCGTCACCGGATCGGGCCGGCTGGTCCGCGGGCGGCAGCACGGCGGTCACCTGAAGGTCAAGAAGCGCCCGAAGCGGCGGCGGTCGCTGCGTGCAGTCGTCGCGGTGCACGCCGCCGATGAGGCCCGGATCCGGCGGCTGCTGCCGGGCACCTAGGGCAGGCGTGGAGGATCGACCCGGCCAGACGCCGGGGGCAGCAGAGGGGAAGCGATCATGGCACGCGTCAAGCGCGGCGTCACCGTGCGCCGCCGGCACAGGAAGGTCCTGCGGCTGGCCCGCGGATACCGCGGGGCCAAGAGCCGATGGTACAAGTTGGCCAACCAGTACCTCATCCGGGCGTTGGCCCGCGCCTTCGCCGACCGGCGCCTGCGCAAGCGGCAGTTCCGCAGGCTCTGGGTCTCGCGGATCAACGCCGCGGCCCGCCAGAATGGCGTGACGTACAGCCGCCTGATCAGCGGGCTGCGCAAGGCGGGGGTCACGGTGAACCGGAAGGTGCTGGCCGATCTGGCGGTGCGCGACCGTGCCGCGTTCGACGCCCTGGTCGCGCGTGCCAAGGAGCAGTTGGCGAAGTAGGCGGCCCGGGGGTTCCGCGGCTCTGCACCGGGGAACCGCGGGGCGGGCCCAGCGAGGTCGCTGATCCGCGTGATGGCCCGGTCACTTGTTCTGCCAGGACGCCGGCGGGCGATCCGGTTCGTCCTCAGCCCCGCCCAGACCATCATCATGGGCTTCGCGTCCATCATTCTGGTGGGCGCCGTCCTGCTGACGCTGCCGGCGGCGTCGGAATCCGGCCGCCCGACCCCATGGCTCACGGCGCTCTTCACCGCCACCTCGGCCACCTGCGTGACCGGCCTGGTGGTGGTGGACACCGCGGATCACTACTCGACGTTTGGGGAACTGGTCATCCTGGGGTTGATCCAGGTGGGGGGCTTCGGGTACATGACGTCGTGGGCCCTCCTGGCGCTCCTCCTGGGTTGGCGGATCGGCCTGCGGGAGCGGATCGTGCTCACCCAGGCTCACGGGCTCTATGAGGTCGGCGGCGTGGTCCGGTTCACCCGACGGATCATCGGCACCGCGCTGGTGATCGAGGCCCTGGGCGCGGTGATCCTGGCGCTCCGGTGGCTGCCACAGATGCCGATGGGCCGTGCCATCTACTACGGGATCTTTCACAGCGTGTCGGCGTTCAACAACGCGGGATTCGACCTCATGGGTGGGTTCCGCAGCCTGACGGCGTACGCGGCCGACCCGATCGTCTCCCTGACCGTCGCGGCGCTCATCATCGTGGGCGGGATCGGCTTCTCGGTGATCATGGACGTCCGGGCGCGGCGCCTAACGCTGCACTCCCGGACGGTCCTGCTGGCGACCGGGCTGCTCGTCGGGGTCGGCACCCTGCTGGTCTTCCTGCTGGAGTTCTCCAATCCCAAGACGCTGGGCCCGCTCCCGGCTCCCGCGCGGGTGCTGGCCGCCTTCTTCCAGGCGGTCACGCCCAGGACTGCCGGCTTCTCCACGGTGGACACCGCCGGCCTGACCCAGCCGACGCTGATGCTCATCATCACCTTGATGTTCATCGGTGCGTCGCCCGGCGGGACGGGCGGCGGGATCAAGACCACGACCTTCATCACGCCGCTGGCCGTCATCCTCAGCACGATCCGGGGCACGGGGGAGCCCGCGCTGTTTCGCCGGCGCATCCCGATCTTCGTGGTCCACAAGGCGGTCACGCTAGCGCTGATGGCGATGGCCTACGTGATCACCATGTCCACCCTGCTGACCCTGGTCGAGGGCACAGAGTTGCTGGCGGCGCTTTTTGAGATCACCTCCGGATTCGGCACCGTCGGGCTGAGCACCGGGCTGACCCCGCACCTCTCGCCGCTGGGCCAGGTCATCGTGATGGTGACGGTCTTCAGCGGCCGGGTGGGACTGCTCACGCTGGCGTTCAGCCTGACCCGGCGGGAGCGACCGCCGGTCGTCCGGTATCCTGAGGAGCGGCTCTATGTGGGGTAGCAGACACACCACCGCCCGAGGGATGAGCCATGGGTGAGTTCGCGGTGATCGGGATGGGACGGTTCGGCAGCAGCGTCGCCCGGACGCTGCGCGAACTCGGCCACCAGGTGCTGGCCATCGACAAGGACGAAGAGCGGCTCAAGCACATCGCCGACGAGGTCACGCATGCCGTCCAGCTGGACTCCACGGACGCCGAGGCCCTCCGGAGCGTGGGGATCACCAACTTCGACGCGGTGGTCGTCGCGATCGGCACGGCGATCCAGGAGAGCATCCTCACCACGCTGGTGCTCAAGGAGCTCGGGTGCAAGCGCATCGTCGCCAAGGCGGCCAATGAGCAGCAGGCCAAGGTCCTCGAGAAGGTGGGCGCCGATGTCGTCGTCCGCCCGGAGCGGGACATGGGCGCACGCATCGCCCACACGCTGGCCTCCCCCAGCGTCGTCGACTACTTCGAGGTGTCCCCGACCTTCTCGATCGAGGAACTGAGCGTGCCCGAGCGACTGTCGGGTCGGACGCTGGGACAGCTCGATCTGAAATCCCGGTTCGGGGTCAGCGTGCTGCTGGTCCGGCGAGACAGCCAGTTGCTCATCGCGCCCGCTCCCGATACAGTGCTCCAGGCCGGCGACGTGCTCGTCGTGGTGGGGGACAACCGTCAACTCAGCCGTCTGGAGACCGCCTTCTAGACCTCTCGCACGTGATCACCTCCACGCGCCACCCGCTCGTGCAGGCCTTTCGGCGGGTCGGCGCCCACTCCCGGCGCGATCCCGCGGGGCGTATGCTGCTCGATGGTCCTCGCCTGATCGCCGAGGCGCTGGATGCGGGTCTGGCCGTTTCCGATGCGCTCGTGGCGGCGCCCGTCGCCACGGCTCGCCTGGCGCCCCTGGTGGCGCGCCTGCGCCACAGCGGCGCGCGCGTGCACGAGGCGGCTCCCCGCGTCGTGGAGGCCGCCGGCACCGTGGTGACCTCGCAGGGGATCGTGGCCCTGGCCGCCAGGCCGGCCGAGGCCAGCGACGCGGTGCTGGATGATCCCGGCCTCGTCCTGCTGGTGGCCGATGGCGTCCAGGACCCCGGCAATCTCGGCACGATGATGCGGACGGCGCTGGCGGCCGGCGCCACCGCGGTGGCCCTGACCGAGGAGACCGCCGACCCGTTCCAGCCCAAGGCCCTCCGGGCGGCCATGGGCGCGGCGTTCCGCCTGCCGGTACTGCGGCTGGCCACCGTGGCGCTGCGCGCCTCGCTGGTCGCTCGGAGGGTGCGCATCGTGGTGGCGGATCCCCGCGGGCCCCTCGACTACCTGGCGGCACCGCTCGATCCGCCCGCAGCCATCGTGATTGGCAACGAGGCGAGCGGGCCCGATCCCGCCTGGGCGCCGGTCGGGGTCGGCGTGCGCATCCCCTTGTTCGGCCCGGTCGAGTCGCTGAATGCGGCGGTGGCCGCGGCGGTGCTGCTCTATGAGGTCGCCAGACGCCGCGCCGGCGGCCGCAGGGCGTGACGTCAGCCCGCGGGGACCGATGCCGCCGCGACCCGCACGATTCGGCACGATCGGCATGATGCGGTGTGTTGCCACGATCTTTCGGCGTGTGCTATACTCTCCGCCAGCCGTCAGGCGGCTGCAGCGCTGACAGCGTGCGGCGTTCCGGCAGGAGGAGCAGTGGACCTGATCTGGTCGGCGGAGGCGGCGTGGCAGGTGTTCGAGGCCACCGGATCAGTCTGGGCCTACCTGGTGTACCGACGGTATGCCGGGCAGGCCGTGGTCGTGGCCACGCTGTCCCTGAACTGACACACGGCAGGCGATGCGGGAGAGCGTCCCGCCCGAGGTCTCGTCCGCGTGCGAGCGCGCGCGGGTCAGGGAGGGGGGCCAACGACTGCAAGCCCCCACGAGGACGACTCGCCGGGACATTCGCTCCCAAGCCGCCGGGCTGAACGCGCATCAGCGCCAGTAGGCCCGGCCGGAGTCCCCGCCGCTACACGGGGAAGAGGGCCGACGCGCCTGCGTCGGCCGATGAGGGTGGTAACGCGGAGGCGAGCGCTTTCGCCCCTGGGGGCGAGGGCGCTCCAGTGTTTTCGATGGTGGTGGGCATGGACGCGGCGATGACCGACGAACTGGACCGCCTCATCAGGGAGACGATGGCCGCGCTGGACCGGGTCTCGACGCCGGGCGACCTGGAGGCGCTGCGGCGCAGGGCGTTGGGGCGGCGCGGGGCGCTGGCGGCGCTCACCAAGCGGCTGGCCGGACTGCCGGAAGCCGAGCGGGCCGCGGTGGGCGCGCGTCTCAACGAGGCGCGGGCGCACCTGGAGGCGGCCCTGGCCGCGCGCGGTGCGGCCCTGGCGGCCGCCGCTTCGCGGCAGCACCTGGAGGCCGAGCGCCTCGACCTCACCCTGCCCGGCCGCCGCGGGCCGCTGGGCCGCCGGCACATTCTCCAGCGCACGCTCGAGGAGATCGAGCGGATCTTCGTGGGGATGGGCTTCGAAGTGGTGGAGGGCACCGAGATCGAGACCGACGAGTTCAACTTCGGCCGGCTCAACATGCCCCGCGACCATCCCGCCCGGGACACACAGGACACCTTCTACCTCAGCGACGAACTGCTGCTGCGCACGCAGTGTACCGTGGTGGATGCGCGCGTGATGGCGGCCCGGACGCCCCCGATCCGCGTCATCACCAGCGGCCGCTGCTACCGCCGGGATGCGGCGGACGCCACCCATATGCCGGTGTTCCACCAGGTGGACGGGTTCATGGTCGGCGAGCGGATCACGTTCGCCGACCTGAAGGGCACCCTGGCCGCGTTCGCCCGGGAGATGTTCGGGCCGCAGGCTCGGACGCGGTTCCAGCCGTCCTACTTCCCCTTCACCGAGCCGAGCGCGGAGCTGGCCGTGACGTTTGGCGGCCGATGGCTGGAACTGGGCGGGTGCGGTATGTTCCATCCGACGGTGCTGGAGATGGCCGGCATCGATCCGGAGCGCTACACCGCCTTCGCCTTCGGGCTGGGTATCGACCGGCCCGCGATGGTCCGCTACGGCATCCCAGACATCCGCCTGTTCTGGGACAACGACCTCCGGCTGCTGGAGCAGTTCTGATGCGCGTCCCGCTGGCGTGGCTGCGCGAGTTCGTCGACGTGGAAGAGTCGCCTGAGGCGCTGGCCGAGCACCTGCCCATGCTCGGGCTGGGCGTGGAGGGCATGGAGACGGTGGGTGGCGACGTCGTCCTGGACTTGGAGGTCGCCTCCAACCGGCCCGACCTGCTCAGCCTGATCGGGATCGCGCACGAGCTGGCGGCCTGGCGCAACCGAGAGGTCCGCCTCCCGGCCGACGGGGTGGCGGAGGTCGATCCTCCCGCGGCCTCCGTGACCGCGGTCGAGATCGAAGACGCCACTCTCTGCCCCCGCTACGTCGCCCACGTGATCACCGGCGTGCGGGTCCAGCCGTCGCCCCCCCACATTGCGGCCCGCCTGGAAGCCGCCGGCATCCGCCCCATCAACAACGTCGTGGACGCCACCAACTACGTCATGCTGGAGTGGGGCCAGCCCCTGCACGCCTTCGACATGGACACGCTTGCCGGGCATCGGATCGTCGTCCGGCTGGCCGTAGCCGGCGAGACGCTGGTCACCCTGGACGGCGTCCGGCGGGCGCTCGATCCCGAGGCGCTGGTCATCGCCGATACCCGGCGGCCGGTGGCCCTGGCCGGGATCATGGGCGGCGTCGACACCGAGATCGGCAGCGGGACACACCGCGTCCTGCTGGAGGCCGCGTCGTTTGCGCCGGCCAGCGTCCGACGCACCGGTCGACGTCTGGGGCTGCGCACCGAGGCCAGCGCCCGGTTCGAGCGGGGTGTGGATCCCGAGGGGGTGATGCGGGCCGCGCGGCGCGCGGCCCGCCTGATCGCCGAACTCTCGGGCGGGCAGGTCCTCCGGGGCGCCGTGGATGCCTACCCGGCGCCTGCGGCACGGCCGGTGATCACGCTGCGTTTGGCGCGGATCGAGCGCCTGCTGGGCGTGGCCGTCCCGGCCGATGAGGTGGTCGCGATCCTGGGGCGGCTGGGCCTGGAGGTCCGGCGCGAGGGCGCGGTCGTCCGGGCGGCCCCGCCGGTGGGCCGACGGGACCTGGAGCGGGAGGAGGACCTGATCGAGGAGGTGGCCCGCCATGTCGGCTACGATCGGATCCCGGAGGCCATGCCCGTCGAGAGGATGCAACAGGGCCGCCGGCCGGCGGGGCTCGAGGCCGAGGCCGCCGTGCGCGACCTGCTGGTGCGCTGCGGCCTCACCGAGGCGCTGACCGTCTCGCTGGTCACCGCGAGACTGCTCGACCGCTTCGACTTCGATCCCGATGACCCTTGGCGGCAGGCGGTGCCGCTGGTCAACCCCCTCACGGCCGATCACACGCACCTGCGGCCGTGCCTGCTGCCGGGCCTGCTGGAGGCCGCCCGCGTCAACGTCAGCCGACGGCGCGAGGCCGTGCACCTGTTCGAGATCGGGCGGGTGTTTCGCCTCGACCCCCGGGGCCCTCAGGAACGGAAGTCGCTGGCCGTTGTCATGCGGGGGCGGTGGATGGAGGGCGCCTGGGACCAGCCTCCCCAGCACCAGGAGGTGACGCTCTTTCACCTCAAGGGCATCCTGGAGACACTGGTGCGGGAACTGCGGGCAGGGACCTTGTCGGTGGAGGCCGGCGGCCCCCGATGGCTGCATCCAGGCCGGTCCGGCCGCCTCAGCCTCGACGGGCAGATGCTGGGTCTCCTCGGCGAACTGCATCCGGAGGTGGCGGCGCGGTTCGACCTGCCCGGCCGCACGTTCGTCAGCGAACTGGACCTGGCAGGGCTCCTGGACCGGGCGGTGCTGCAGCCGCGCTTTCTGGGGCTCCCGCGCTTCCCGGCCGTGCGACGGGACGTCGCGGTGGTCGCGCCCCTCGACCTGCCCCACGCCGTGGTCTGCGCGGCGCTGCGCGATGCGGCAGGCCCCCTGCTCGAATCCGTGGAGCTCTTCGACGCGTACGCCGGACCGCCGCTGGCTCCCGGCCAGCGCAACCTGGCCTACACCTTGACCTTCCGGGCGCCCGATCGCACACTGACCGGGGAGGAGGTCGACGCCCTGGTGGACCGGGTGCACGCCGTGCTCCCGGCGACCCTGCCGGTGACGATCCGGACCTAATCAGGAGGCAGGAGCGATGACGTGGCTGGACTGGATGGTCGTCGCCATGCTCGTGTACTTCGCGGTCCAGGGGCTGTTCAAGGGCGTGGTGGCCTCGGGTCTGGGCGGGTTGGCGATCGTGGTGAGCTACATGGGGGCCGCGGCCGCGCTTCCGATCATCGGCGACCGCGCCGCCATGGGGACCCCGCTGCCCGGCGAATGGGCACGCCTGATCGCCTTCATCTTCGCGTTCTTCCTGCTGTATGGGATCTGCATCGTGCTCATCAGCATCACCCCCGGCGGCAAGCGTCCCACCCTTCCGTCCCAGGTGCTGGGGATCGTCGCCGGTGTCGCCAAGGCGATGATCGCCGCCATGGCCGCGGTCGGCGTCCTGCTGGCCTCACCGCTGTCGGACGCGTTCGCCAAGGACGTGGAGCGCGCGCCGCTCGCCAGGCACGTGGCCGGGCTGCAGAAACGCTACATCCAGGACATCCGGAGGATCAGCCCCATCCCCTTCCCGCCCATCGGCCCCGATCACAAGTTCTGAGCCGGCGATGACGCAGAACCGGGCCATCGCGGAGCGGTTCGCCCAGATCGCCGACATGCTGGAGATCAAGGGCGAGTCCATCTTCCGCATCAACGCCTACCGGCGGGCGGCCCGCGCCGTAGAGAGCCTCACCGAGGACATCGCGGCCGTCGCCGCCCGCGGCGAACTGACCACCCTCCCGGGCATCGGGGCCAGCATGGCGGAGAAGATCGAGGAGTTCCTCCGCACCGGGACCATGCGGGCCTATGAAGAGCTGGCGGCCTCGCTGCCGCCGGGCCTGGTGACGCTGATGCGGGTCCCCGAAGTGGGGCCCAAGACGGCGCTGCTGCTCTACGAGAAGCTCGGCATTACGACGCTGGACGACCTGGAGGCCGCGGCGAAGGCCGGCCGCATCCGCCAGTTGCCCCGGATGGGCGCCAAGACCGAAGAGAACATCCTCCGGGGTATCGCAATGCTGCGCCGCAGCGGCGAGCGCCGACCGTTGGGTGTCGTCCTGCCCGTGGCCGAGGAGCTGGTGGCGATGCTCCGGGCCGTGGAGGGTGTGCGGGCCATCGAGGTGGCCGGGAGCCTGCGCCGGCGCAAGGAGACCGTCGGCGACATCGACATCCTGGTGACCAGCACCGCCCCCTCCCGCGTGATGGACGCCTTCGTGGCGGCCCCGTCGGTGACGCAGGTACTCTCGCACGGTCCCACCCGATCCAGCGTCGTCCTCACTGTCGGGTTGCAGGCCGACCTGCGCGTGGTGGAGCCGGCGTCCTACGGCGCGGCCCTCCAGTACTTCACCGGGAGCAAGGAGCACAATGTGGCGCTGCGCGAGCGCGCCGTCCGTCGGGGGCTCAAGATCAACGAGTACGGGGTCTGGCGAACGAAGGACAACCGCCGTGTCGCCGGCCGTGATGAGGCCGAGGTCTACGGGGCCGTGGGCCTCCCCTGGATCCCGCCCGAACTGCGTGAGGACCAGGGCGAACTCGACGCCGCCGAGGCCGGTCGCCTGCCGAGACTGATCGAACTGGCGGATGTCCGCGGCGACCTCCACATGCACACCAAGTGGAGCGACGGCGCCGAGAGCGTCGAGGCCATGGCGGAGGCGGCCAAAGCCCTGGGCTACGAGTACATCTGCATCACGGACCACTCGCAGTCCCTCAAGGTGGCCGGCGGCGTGACCATTCCCGATCTACGGCGGCACGCGACGCAGGTCCGCGCGCTCTCCGACCGGCTGGGCATCGAGGTCCTGATCGGGACCGAGTGCGACATCCTGGCCGACGGCTCCCTCGACTACCCCGATGAGGTGCTGGCCGACCTGGATGTGGTCATCGCCTCGGTCCACACGCGGTTCCGGATGAGCCGCGAGGAGATGACCCGGCGCATCATCCGGGCCATGGAGCGCGAGCAGGCGGACATCATCGGGCACCCGACCGGCCGCCTGCTCGGCGCCCGCGACCCTTACGAGGTCGACGTGGAAGCCATCGTGGACGCCGCCGCCCGCACCGGGACCGTCCTCGAGCTCAACGCCTCGCCCGAGCGCCTCGACCTCAAGGACGCCCATGTCCGGCTGGCCAGGGAACGGGGGGTGTTGATCGAGATCGGGACCGACGCCCACCAGACGGCGCACCTGCGCCACATGGTCCTGGGGGTCAGCGTGGCCCGGCGCGGGTGGCTGGAGGCCAAGGACGTCATCAACACGCGGCCGTTAGCGAAACTGCGGGACCTGCTGGGCCGGCACCCTGCGAAGCCCCGCCGTCGCCGCTAGGGCATGCTCCGTCCGCTGCCGCGCCGCTTCTTTGCGCGGGCCACGCCGGACGTGGCCCGCGCCCTGCTGGGCTGCCTGCTGGTGCACGAGACCCCATCCGGCCTGCTGGTGGGCCGCATCGTGGAGGCCGAGGCCTACCGCGGCGCGGATGACCCGGCCAGCCATGCCTTCCGCAAGACCGCGCGCAGCGCGATCATGTACGGCCGTCCGGGGATCGCGTACGTCTACCTCTCCTACGGGGTCCACCGGTGCCTGAACGTCGTGACCGAGACCGAAGGGGTCCCCGGCGCGGTCCTGCTGCGGGCCCTGGAGCCGCTGGCGGGAATCGAGATCATGCGGCGGCGGCGACCGCACGTCGCGGTCGCCCGTCTGGCCAGCGGTCCGGGCCGGCTGACGCTCGCCATGGGCGTCGGGCTGGAGCACAACGGGGCCGACCTGACCCGCCCGCCGCTCTACCTGGCGGTCGGCGACCGGCACGGATGGCGGGTGGTCAGGGGGCCGCGCATCGGCATCACCCGGGCCGCGGATCGAGCCTGGCGATTCGGGCTGGCCGGCCACCGGTCGCTCTCCCGGCCGTTTCCCATTGACTGACCGGCGATTGGCCGCCGGTTCGGGAGGCCCGGAGGTTCCGCGGGGCGCGTTGGCGGTCGGTGGGGTGGGCTATAATGGGGCAGTGCCTGTCCTGATCCTCTTCCTCGACGGCGTCGGGCTCGGCGAGGCGGACGCGGCGGTCAACCCGTTCGCGCGCACGCCGACCCCCACCCTCTCGTCGCTGCTGGGCGGCCCGCTGGTCAACCGCGGCCCCGTTGAGGGGCCGGACCTGGTGCTGGTGCCCACCGATGCCACCCTGGGGGTGCCAGGCCTGCCGCAGAGCGCCACCGGCCAGACCACCCTGCTGACCGGGCTCAACGCGCCAGCGCTGGCCGGCCGGCACGTGACCGCGTACCCCACGGCGCCGCTGCGCGCGGTCCTGTCGCGCTACAGCCTCTTCGCGGCGGTCCGCCGGGCAGGCCGTGAAGTCGCCCTGGCCAACGCCTACAGCCCCGAGTACTTCGCGGCCGTGGCCGGCCGGCGCCTGAAGGTCGCCGCCGTCACCTTCGCGGCCGTGGCCGCCGGAGTCCGCCTGCGTTCGATTGATGACGTGCGGGCGGGGAGGGCAGTGTTCCACGACCTGACCAACGGCCGGCTGCGGCAGTGGGGATACGAACTGCCCGACCTGACGCCCAGGGTGGCTGGAAGGCACCTGGCGGGCATCGCGTCAGGCGCCGACCTGACGTTCTTCGAGTTCTTCCTGACCGACCTGGCCGCCCACGGCCGCATCCCCGTCTCGACCGATGCCGTGGTCGGCATGGTGGACGACCTGCTCGCCGGGGTGCTGGAAGCGGCCACCGGCGGGACGACGGTTTTGGTAGCGAGCGATCACGGCAACCTGGAAGACGGCCGCTCCACGGCGCACACGACGAACCCGGTTCCCACGCTCGCGATCGGACCTGGATGGCACCTCTTCAGGAACGTCCGGGCCCTCACCGACGTCGCCCCGGCCGTCCTGGCGCTGCTCGACGGCCGCGGTTCCGCCGCCGGGCCCGCCGCCGACTCGGCCCAGTGAGGACCTGATGGACCAGGAAGTGCGCGGCCGCGCCCGTGCGTCCGAAGCCGCCGGCCAGGACGGCCTGGTCGACCAGCGCACCCTGCGCGTCCTGGAGTTTCCCAAGATCTTGGAGGCCCTGGTCGAGGCCACCGTGACGCCGATGGGGCGGGCCCTGGCCCTGGCGCTGCGCCCGACGGCTGACGCCGACGCGGTCCGGGCGGCCCAGCAGGAGACTGCCGAGGCGGTCCGGCTCACCGCCGAGGGCGAGATCCCCCTGCGAGGAGCGCGCGATCTGGACGACGTCGTCACCCGGGCGGACGCCGGCGCGGTGCTGGAGCCGGCGGACCTGCAAGACGTCGCCCAGACCCTGGAGGTGACGAAGCGCGTCGCGGGATTCCTGCGCACGCACCGCGCCCGCGCGCCGCGCCTGGCGGAGCGCGCCGACCTGCTGACCCCGCTGCCCGACCTGGAAGGCGAGATCGCCCGGACCTTTGACGAGCGTGGAGAGATGCGGGATGATGCCTCACCGGACCTGCGGCGGATCCGTGAGGGCCTCCGCGAGGCGGACCGCCGGCTCCGGGAAGCGCTGGAGCGGGTGCTGCGCGACCCGGTGCTGTCGCGCTACCTCCAGGAGGCCCTGGTGACGACGCGCAGTCAGCGCTTCGTCGTGCCAGTGAAGGCCGAGCACCGCAATCAGTTCCCCGGCATCGTGCACGATGTCAGCGCAAGCGGCGCCACGCTCTTCATGGAACCGGTGGCCCTCGTCCCGCTGGGGAACCGGCGGCGGGAACTGGAGGCCGCGGAGCGCGAGGAGATCCTGCGCATCCTCAGGCGGCTGTCGGCGGCGGTCGGTGAGGCTGCCGGAGTGCTGCGTCGCAACGGCCGGCTCCTCGGCGCCCTCGACCTGGCCGTGGCCAAAGCGGCGCTGGCCGCCCGTCTGCGCGCCAGCGCGCCCGAGGTGCGCACCGACGGCGTGCTGCGCCTCCACCAGGCCCGCCACCCGGTGCTGGTGCTGACCCGCGGCGACGAGTCCGTGGTGCCGATCGATGTCACCCTCGGCGAGTCGTTCACGACGCTGGTGATCACCGGGCCCAACACGGGTG
This sequence comes from Candidatus Fervidifonticultor octavus, assembly GCA_031459655.1. Taxonomy (GTDB): domain Bacteria; phylum Sysuimicrobiota; class Sysuimicrobiia; order Sysuimicrobiales; family Humicultoraceae; genus Fervidifonticultor_A; species Fervidifonticultor_A octavus_A. Next base: position 26,034 of record JAVKID010000002.1, read on the forward strand.
GCAAGACAGTGGCGCTCAAGACCATCGGCCTGCTCGTCCTCATGGCGCAGGCCGGGCTGCAGATTCCGGCCCTGGACGGCAGCGCCGTCCCGGTCTTCGCCCGGGTCTGCGCCGATGTCGGCGATGAGCAGTCCATCGAGCAGAACCTGTCCACCTTCTCGTCGCACATGGGCGCCATCGTGCAGATGCTGCGGCGGGTGGAGCCGCCGGCGCTGGTCCTGCTCGACGAGGTCGGCGCGGGCACCGACCCCACCGAAGGGGTGGCCCTGGCGCGGGCGATCATCGAGAGGCTCCACCGCACGGGCGCCCACACGGTGGTCACCACGCACTACAACGAACTGAAGATGCTGGCCTCGACCGAGCCGGGTATCGAAAACGCGTCCGTCGAGTTCGACGCCGAAACGCTCCAGCCGACCTACCGGCTGCGCATCGGGCTGCCCGGGCGGAGCAACGCGCTCATCATCGCCGAACGCCTGGGCCTGGATCCCGCGATCGTCGCGGCGGCGCGCAGCCACCTGGGGCCCGATCAGGCGGCCATCGAGCACGTGCTGGCCGACCTGACCCGCGACCGCCTGGAGGCCGAGCGCGACCGCGCCGACGCGGCGGCGGCGCGGAAGCAGGCCGAGGAGGCCCAGCGGCGCCTGGAAGCCGAGGTCGAGCGGCTGCGCGCCGAGCGCCGGCAGTTGCTGGCCGAGGCCCGCCGCGCCGCAGAGGCGATCGTCGAGCAGACCCGCCGGCGCCTGGAGGCCGTGATGGCCGAGGTGCGGGCCGCGCGCACCGAGGCGGCCGTGCGGCGGGCCCGCGAGCACCTGCGCCAGGTAGTGGAGGCGCTCCCGACAGCCGAACCGCCTGCGCCGGCCGGCGAGCCGGTCGATCGCGTGGAGGTGGGCCAGGCGGTCTTCGTCACGCCGCTGGGCCGCGCCGGCGTCGTGCGCCGGGGGCCGGACGACCACGGCGAGGTGGAGGTGGAGGTCGGCCGGCTTCGCACCCGGGTGCCGAGGGAGGCCCTACGGCGGGCGCCGGCTGAGGCCCGGCGCGAGGTCGGGCGCGACGACGCCGTGGAGGTCCCGGCCCAACCCGCCGTGCCGCTGTCGCTCGACGTGCGCGGGCAGACCGCCGACGAGGCCGTGCTGGCGGTCGACCGCTACCTCGATGAGGCGGTGCGCGCGCGGCTGCCGCAGGTCACGGTGATCCACGGGAAGGGGACCGGGGCGCTGCGCCGGGCGCTGCACGATTTCCTGCGCGGCCACCCGCACGTGCGGGCCTTCCGGCTGGGCGGGCGCGGCGAGGGCGAGGATGGCGCGACGGTCATCACCCTGGAGGTGTGAGGGAGCCCCGGAGGACCCACATGCCCTTTTTGGACCCTGACGCGCAGCTCGAGCGCCTGCGGCGCGGCGCCGTCGAGATCATCTCCGAGGACGACCTGCTCGCTAAGCTCCGCGAGCGCCGGCCGCTCCGGGTCAAACTCGGCGTCGATCCGTCGGCGCCCGACCTCCACCTGGGGCACGCGGTCGTCCTGCGCAAGATGCGCCAGTTCCAGAACCTGGGGCACGAGGCGATCCTGGTCATCGGCGACTTCACCGCCATGATCGGCGATCCCACGGGCAAGAAGCAGGCGCGGCCGATGCTGACCCAGGAAGAAATCGAGGCGAATGCGGCCACCTATCGGGCGCAGTACAGCCTCATCCTGGATCCCGCGAAGACCCGCGTGGTCTTCAACAGCCAGTGGCTGGCGCCGATGGCGTTTGCCGACGTGATCCGGCTGGCGGCGCGGGTCACGGTGGCGCGGATCCTGGAGCGCGACGACTTCACGACGCGGCTGCGCGGCGGTATGCCGATCCACCTGCACGAACTCCTGTATCCGCTCTGCCAGGCCTACGACTCGGTCGCCATCGAGGCCGACGTGGAACTGGGCGGCACCGACCAGAAGTTCAACAACCTGATGGGCCGCGAGCTCCAGCGGGAGATGGGCCAGCCGCCCCAGGTCGTCGTGCTGACCCCGCTGTTGCCTGGGACCGACGGGGTCGAGAAGATGAGCAAGTCGCTGGACAACTGGATCGGGATCACCGAGCCACCCGACCAGATGTTCGGGAAGGTCATGTCGATCCCCGATGCCCTGATGCCGGTCTACTTTGAGTACGCGACCGAGGTGCCGATGGACGAGGTCGAGGCGATCTGCCGGGGGCTGCAGGACGGCACGGCGCACCCACGGGATGCCAAGCGCCGTCTGGCACGCGCCATCGTGGAGATCTGGCACGGCGCCCAGGCGGCGGCCGCCGCCGAAGCGGCCTTCGACCGCGTCTTTGTCGAGCGGGACCTGCCCAGCGAGATGCCCGAGGCCGTTGTGGCCTCCGACGACGCACCCGGCGGTCGGATGAAGTTGACCAAACTGCTGGTCACGACCGGCCTGGCCGAGAGCCACCGCGAGGCGCGCCGGCTGGTCAGTCAGGGCGGCGTGACGGTGGACGGGACCCGGCTACACGATGTGGACGCCACGGTGGTGGTGCGGGATGGACTGGTGATCCGCGTCGGCGGCCGCCGTTTCGTCCGGGTCCGCCTCGTCTGATCCCCGGGGGAGGATCATCCTGCACACCTCGCGAAGGACGTGCCAGTCTATCCAGATGGTCCGGAGGCCCACATCATGCACGCCCGGATCCTCGGCGCCATCGACGCCGCGTCCGACGACCTGATCGCGCTCGCCCGCCGCATTCACGCGGCCCCCGAGGTGGCCTTTCAAGAGCACCAGGCGGCCGCCTGGCTCACCGAGACCCTGGAACGTCACGGGTTCCGCGTAGAGCGCAGCGTCGCCGGACTCCCGACCGCCTTCCGCGCCGAGATCGGCACCCAGCGGCATCCGGCGGTGGCGATCCTGGCGGAGTACGACGCGCTGCCCGAGATCGGCCATGCGTGTGGCCACAACCTGATCAGCACTGCGGCGGTGGCGGCCGGCATCGGCCTGGCGGCGCTGCGCGAGCAGTTGCCCGGCACCGCCGTCGTGCTCGGCACACCGGCGGAGGAAGGCGGCGGCGGCAAGGTGATCATGCTGGAGCGGGGTGCGTTCCAGGGAATCGATGCCGCCATGATGTTCCACCCGGCGGGCTACACGCTGGCGACCCGGCCGTCGCTGGCCTCCTACCGCCTGGCCGTCAAGTTCACCGGGAAGGCGGCGCACGCCGCGGCCGCGCCGCATGAGGGCACCAACGCGCTCGATGCCCTCATCCAGACGTTTGTCGCCATCGGGCTCCTGCGCCAGCAGACCCGCGACGACGCCCGCATCCACGGCATCATCACCTACGGCGGCGCGGCCCCCAACATTATCCCCGACCGGGCCGAGGCCCTCTTCACGGTCCGTGCCGCGGACAGCGGTTACGCGCTGGAGGTGCTCCACCGCGTGATCCACTGCGCCGAGGGTGCGGCGCTGGCCACCGGCGCGACGCTGGAGCACACCGTGCGCAAGGGCTACGAGGCCATCAAGCCCAACCGCACGCTCGCCGAGGTCTTCTCGCGGCACCTGGAGACCCTGGGCTGGCCGCAGGACCCCCCGCCCGAGCGCAACCGCATGGGCTCTACCGACATGGGGGACGTCAGCCAGGTCATCCCCTCGATCCACCCCTATGTCTCCATCGGCCCGAGGGACCTGGCCGGGCACAGCGTGGAGTTCCGGGAAGCCGCGGTCTCCGAGCGGGGGTTCGCCGCCATGCTGGCCGCCGCCAAGGCCATGGCGCTGACGGCCTACGACATCCTCACGCAACCGGGCCTGCTGGCCGCGGCCCGGCGGGAATTCGAAGGGACGGCGACGCGGGTGGCCTGAGCCGCTGGCGAGGACGGCCGCTCCGTCCGCGCAGGTACGTGTTGCCTGGGCGCGGGAGGGCGGGGTATACTCGGGGTGCCGCGGGCCCTTAGCTCAGGTGGTGAGAGCGCGCCCCTGATAAGGGCGAGGTCGGTGGTTCGAGTCCACCAGGGCCCACCAGCAGGTCGAAGCTTCCTACCTTCCAGCCTTACGCGTGTTCGGATACGGCCGGTTGTCGTACCGTTGAGGAGAGCGCAGAGCAGCCGGCCGTGACCAGACGGGACTGTGGCGACGGGAGGGCGGCATCATGTTCGAGAGCATCTTTGCACCGGTGCAAGACTGGGGTCTGTTGATCTTGCGCCTCGGGCTCGGCATCATCTTCCCCTTTCATGCGTGGCTGAAGGCCAACCCCCGAGGGCCTGCGGGAGGCGTCCGCGGCTTCAGCGGCTGGCTGGCACAGATGCGCGTGCCACTGCCGGGATTTCTCGGCTGGGTCGTCGTGCTGCTCGAGTCGGTCGGGGCCGTTCTGCTCATCCTGGGCCTGGGCACGCGCCTCCTGGCCCTCGGCTTTGCGATCGAGATGCTGGTGGCCATCCTCCTGGTGAAACGGGGGATGGCCAAGAAGCGCTTCATGGAGCCCGACGGCACGGGGTGGGAGTTTGAATTTGCGCTGATGATGGCGGCGCTGGCGCTGGTCTTCGCAGGCCCCGGCAGCATTGCGCTCGATCGGGTCATCGGGCTGTAGCGATTCCGGCCGGATTTGCCCCCCTCTCGCGCGCGTCCCGGATCCTGGCGACCGGACGCCGAAGTCGCGGACGAAGGCCTTCTGACGGGAGATCGCGGCCAGCGGTCCGGTGACACCGACGCGGTGAGGGATCCCGGCGACGCTCCCCAACGGGCTGTCCAGACCCTCGCCCTAACCACGCTCCAGCAGATCGGGCTCACCATGGTCCGCTTCGGGCTGCCCGTCCTGGTCCCGTTCGTCCGCGACGACCTCCGGCTCTCTCTGGTCCAGGCCGGCATCCTGCTGGTGGCCCTCGATGTCGGCGGTCTCGCCGCGTTCATCCCCACCGGGATCGTGGCGGATCGGTGGGGCGAGCGGCGCGTGCTGGTCGCCGGTGGCGTGCTCATGGGGGCCGCGGCCGCGCTCGCGGCCCTGGCCCCGACGTACGGCCTGCTCCTGGCCGGGCTCACGCTGGCCGGCCTCGGCTTCCCCAGCGGGCACACCGCCGGCAGCAAGATGGTCTTGCGGCAGTTCCCGGCCCGATCGCGCGGGCTGGCCATCGGCATTTGCCAGGCCGGCCTGCCGGGGGGAGCGATCGCCGCGCTGCTGATTCCTGCCCTGGCGTCGCTGGGCGGCTGGCGGCTGTCGCTGGCCGCCGTCGGTGCCGCCTGCGCCGCCTTCGGGCTGTCGTGCCTGGCGCTGCCGCGCGGGGAGGGACTGCCCGGCGGCGCAGGGACAGCGGCGATCCGCGCGCTGGCCTTCGACCGGGACTTCTGGCCGATCAGTCTGATGGTGTCCACGCTGGTGATCGGCCAGTTCACCCTCCAGGGGTACCTGCCGTTGTTCCTCCCGTTGTTCCTCGTCGACGAGCACGGTTGGGCTCCGTCTGCGGCTGGCCGTCTCCTGGTCTTCGTGCACGCCGGGGGGTCGGGCGCCTGCTCTGGGGTATGGTATCGGACCGGCTGGCCGGTGGTCGGCGCAAACCGGTCCTGACCTGGGTCATCGTGGGCGGTGCGGTCATCCTGGCGGCGCTGAGCCGGCTCCCCGCCGGGGCCGGTCCGTGGCTGGCCGGCGTGGTGGCCGTTGTGGGCGGCACGTTCCTCGTGGGGTGGAACGGGCTGGCCGTGGCGCTGATCGTCGAGCGGGCTGGAGCGGCGCGCGCCGCCACGGCGCCGGGTGTGGCCCTCACGGTCCTCTTCCTCGGCACCATCAGGGGCACGCCCTTCTTCGGGTGGGTCGTGGAGCGCAGCGGCGCCTACGCGCCGGCCTGGCTCTTTGTGGCCGCCAGTCAGGTGGCGGCCTGCGCGTTTTTGAGAACCGCCAGGGAGCGGGTCAGCCCCAGCGGGTAGGCTGGCCGACCGCAGACCGGGTCACAGTCCCGCCAGCGGAAGATCGGCCCCCACGAGGCGACCGTGGAGGAGGAGGGTGCCATCGGGCCGCTCGAGCCGGTAGTGCCACAGGCCGGTCTCCGACCAGGCCCGATCGCGCAGGGCGGCGCCGGATTCGGCCGCGGCGTGGTAGAGGAGGTCGTATGTCCTCGGGTGCGCCTCGATCACGCGCTGCCCCCCGGCGCGCACCACCGCATCGTCGAAGAGGTCGAGGTACGCGGCGTTGTTGGCATGCCCCAGGGCATCCACATCCCCTGCGCGGATCCACAGCGGCGAAGCCTCCGCCGAGATCGGCGGTGCGGCCTCATCGAGGGGAATCGGCGCGATCGGCTGCTGCATCGCGGGGAAGGCCCGCGCCATCTCCTCGGGGATCCGCACCGGCGCGATCCCCTCCCGCGTCAGGATCCAGTCGACGACCGCCGTCGCCACCGGCGTGCCGTCGCCGGCCCGCCTGGCGGTGTTGAGGCGGCGTGCCAGGACCTTCCGCGCGCCCAGGACCCTCGTCGTGTAGTCCAGCGCGTCGCCGTAGCGCGCCGGGGCGTGCACGACGAGGTGCACCCGCCGGACGAGCCAGAAGGTCCGGTGTTGCTCGTACCAGGCCAGCGGGAAGCCCAGCGCCGCCGAGTGGCCAAAGGCGATCTCCTGGACGAGCCGCATGTGGACCGAAGCCCGCAGCGTGCCGTCGGCCCCACACTCGTCGTAGCGCACCCGGAAGGTCTGGGAGAAGGCTTCGGGGAACTCGTCGTCCATCGGCCTCCATCCACACTAGCGGCGCCGCCAGGGCCGCGCAACACGCCGGGGAGAGTGGTGAGGGATGGCTGCGCGAACTTCGTGGGGGCGCAGGCTGCTGGTCGCGACCCTCGCGGCCTACGCGGCCGGGTACGCCGTCGAGATCGCGCTCGGCCATTGGGATCCGCGCCGGGTCGGGTGGGGTCCGAGTTACCTCCCGGTGGCGGCGGAGGGCGCGGTGTTCGCCTTCCTGCTGCGGGGGGTGTGGGGCATCGTGCTCGTCCCGCTGCCGCTGCTGCTGGTCCCGGAGACCTGGGCGCGGGTCGCGCGCCTCTGGGACCTCGTGGGGCCGGCGGGGTTGCTGCTGCTGGCCCAGCCCCTGCCCGTAATGTGGCTGGCCGGGGTGGTGGGGGCGGGGATCAGAAGGCTCTCCCCGTGGCTGAGCGGCGAGTAAGACGGCCGGAGCGCTTGGGGGGCCGCAGCCTCACCGTGGCGGCGCGCGGCGTTGCGGGGGCTGCGCCTGCCGCGTATAATCGCAGGTGGCCGGGGACGTAGCTCAGCTGGGAGAGCACCTCGTTCGCAACGAGGGGGTCGGCGGTTCGAATCCGCTCGTCTCCACCAGGCGGAAACGCAGCAGGGACGCGGGTTTTAGCCTTCGTCCCTGTTGGCGGTCCTGGGGTCCATGGCGCTGTGCACACACCTGCAGACGCGCGGCAGATGAAGACTCGCCGGGCGGCACGGTAGGCACGGCGATCACATCGGCGCGGATCATCCCATCCTGGTTCAGGCAGGGCGGCGCCCAACCTGTCGATCAGCTTGCAAGACCCAACAGACCCGCAGCGGTCTTGCCCAGGGTTATCCCCGTCTGGATCTCGCCCAGGTGCAACCGTCGCACTAGGGACGTCCTGCAACGGAAGCGTTGCCATGCCCACCAGCCTTGCAGGATGCGCCAGTACGATCCGGGAGACTCCGTCGTTGAACGCCGCAGCCATCTCGCATCCAAGATCGGGCGGCGCCCAGCAGACCATCGGCGGCTTCCCGCATCACGGACCACGTGAAGGAACTCCTCGGCGAAGAGGTGGCTGTGGATGTCGATAACGCGGAGCACTGGCGACGGGCCTCAATGTTGCCCGGAAATTCCGGCTGGTCCGGTCAGCCTCAGTGCCCGCTGACGCAGCCGCTGTGATACTAGGACGAGGCCAAGGCTCGCAGCTCCGACCAGGTCGGTCACGAGCCCGGGATCAATCAGGAGCAGTGACGCGACAAGCAGGAGGCCGCGTTCCCAGAGGAGCGCGCGGGTCACCAACCATCCCTGCACCGATGCGGACAACAGCAGGGCCCCTACGGACGCCGTGACCAACGCGATCATGATCTGGGAGGTGGGCGCGTTGCCCAGCAGCGGCGGGCCGTAGACGAACATGAAGGGCACGACGAAACCTGCGATTCCGAGCCGGACGGCATACACCCCAACACTCCAGACATTGGCTCCAGACAGCGTCGCGGCGGCATACGCGGCCAGGGCGACAGGCGGCGTGTATGACGAGATGCAGGCAAAGTAGAAAACAAACATGTGGGCGGCGAGGCGATCGGCGCCCAGCTGGACCAGGGCCGGCACGGCCACCGTGGCTGCCATGGCGTAGGCAGCCACGGTCGGCATTCCCATGCCGAGAATCAACGTCACGATCATGGTGAGAACCAGCGCGAGCCCCAACTGCTGGCCCGAGTACGCCACGACGATGCCCGCGAACTTCAGCCCCAACCCTGTGAGGGAGAGCACCCCGACCACGATGCCGGCCGTGGCGCACGTCGTGGCGATCTCGATCACACCCTGTGGAGCAGTGGCAAGGGCGCCTGTGACGTCGGTCAGCAACCGGCGCAGGCGGTCGGCCGGCCTCCGGGCTTCATCAGATCCCGCAGGTCCAGCGGAGGAGAGGACCTGCAGCATCCTGATGCCGAGGGCGGTCAGGATCCCAAGCAGCGCCGCGCGGGTCGGCGAATACTGGAAGGCCATCAGCGTCACCAGCACGACGGCCATGGGTAGCAGCAGATAGCCCCGAGACCGCAGCAAGGGGGCCAGGGCGGGGAGGCGTTCCTTCGGCAGGCCGGCGATGCCGCGCTTGGCTGCCTCGAAGTCAATCATCCAGTAGGTAGCGATGTAGTACAGCAATGCAGGGATGATGGCAGCCAGCGCGATCTTCGCGTAGGGCACGCCGAGGATGTCGGCCATCAGGAAGGCGGCTGCCCCCATCACAGGGGGGACAATCTGCCCGCCGGTAGACGTGACCGCTTCAATGGCCCCTGCTACGTGCGGCGGGAACCCGCTGGATTTCATCATGGGGATGTTGATGACCCCGTCCACCATGACGTTGGCCACCGCGCTCCCCGAAACGGTCCCGAACAGCGAACTGGAGATAATTGACATCTTGGCGGGCCCGCCGCGGCGCCGACCCGCGAGCGCCAGCGCCAGGTCTACGAAGAACCGGTCAATCTGCGCCGTCTTGAGAAATGCGCCGAACAGGACAAACGTAAACACATAGTAGGCCGAGGCACCCAGGGGGATGCCGTAGATGCCGTCGGGGCTGAAGAGGTGGCTCACGAGCCTGGCCAGAGGGTACCCCCGGTGCCCCAATGGCTGGGGGAGGTGCTGGCCGGCCAGCGCGTAGCCGATGAACAGCAGCGAGATGATCGGCAGTGCCGGCCCGGTGGCCCTCCGTGTCGCCTCCAGGAGAAGCAGCACCACGAGACCGCCCATGAGCACGTCCGCGGGCTCCGGGATCGAACCCGCCCGGAGGATGAGTCCGTCGAACCACAGCGCGACATAGACCACCGGGACCAAACCGGCGATCGCCAGGAGCGCATCTGGCCAGGACAACCGATCCACCGGTGAGCGGCGACGGGCCGGGAGGATCAGGAAGGCCAGGGCCATGGCGAAGAACAGGTGCGTGGCACGCAGCAGCCAGGGATCGAGGACGTACAGGTAGATCGCCCAGATCTGGAACGAGGACATGGCGAGGCCGACCCCTGCGACCAGCCAGCCGAGCGTGCCGACCAGCAGGCGCAGCCTCGCTTCGCCTTCGACGTTCACCTGTGACTAGCGTCGGTACTCAGGGGGCAGCAACTCCGGCGGAATCCTAACTCCTTTTTCCTGGAAATAGAGCGCCGCTCCAGCGTGCAGAGGAGCCGGGCTCAACGCGGCCCGCTCGGCGGGCATTTCCTTCCCCGCCGGGTGCGCAGCGGCAAGGGCCGTCTGGTTGTCGTAGGCGGCTTTGACAATCGCGTAGGCAAAGTTCCGCGGCAGGTCCTTGTGGCCGATCAGGACGTTGAACCCCAGCACCGACGGCACTGGCTCGCGCGTGGACTTGTAGGTTCCCGGGGGCACGACGCCGGGGAGCATGTAGGGCCACTTCTCCTGGACTTTCCGCACGTCAGGGGCCGCCACGCCAAACACGCGGACGTCGTGTGTGGTCTCCAGCTCGAGAATCGAGGGAAGGGGGAGGCCGGCGCTGGCGCAGTAGCCCACGATCACGCCGTCCCGCGTCAGGTTGTTCATGTCTTCGAAGCCCACGTTGACGATCCGGGATGGCTTGATGCCCAGGACTTCGGCGACCCGCCGGAAGTAGACGTCCCCGGTACCGCCTCGAGCGCCGGTGCCCACTGGCTTGCCGTCCAGGTCGCGTACGGAGGCGATGCGATGGCGGGCCAGTGCCACACAATGCATGTGCGAGGAGTACATCGGAAGGAGGACCCGCACGTTGTCATGCTTCCGACCCTCGGCCCAGTCGAGGCCGCGAAACCCGTCGTAGACAATGCCGTTGGTCGCAATCCCCAGCGTCATCTGGCCGACGTGGACCAGGCGCACGTTGGGGATGGGACCCTGGGTCGCCTCGACGGTGGCAGGCACCCCGACGACATCCTGAATGATCCTGGCGAACGCCCCACCCCACACGTAGTAGACACCGCCGATGGGTGCGGTCCCGATCGACACGATCCTCGGCCAATCTTCCCGCTGGGCGCCGGCCGGCAGCACGGCCAGCGTCACGAGAACGCCTGTGCAGACGACCACCCACACCCTGTGCATGTCAGTCCCCCGTACGTTCAGGCATCGCTCAGACGTTCACTGGCACCAGGTCAACACGCGAGACGCCGCTCTGCTCCATCGCCGATCGGACACGGGCTTCTTCGTCGCGGGATGGAGGCAGCACCGGCGGACGCACGCGGGGATGGGTCAGGAGCCCTCGGGCTGCCATGCCGACCTTCAGCCGCGCGTGCGCGTCACCTGATGGCTCACCGGATCCGTAGACCGCCTCTTTGATCGGCCAGATCCGGTCGTTGACCTGGCGCGCGCGCTCGAGGTCGCCGGCCCGCATGGCCTCGTACAGGCCCACGACGAGTTCGGGCACCAGCGACGCCAGCCCGACCAGCGCACCGTCCACACCGTAGGCAAACGTGGGAAGCAGGTACTCGTCCATACAACTCAGCAACCCCAGGTGCGGCGCCTCCGCACGCAGTGTCCTGACGTCCCGCTCGTACTTGCCGAAGTCGCGCTGTCCCATCTTGACGGCCTTCACCTGCGGGATGGTGGCCAGTTCCACCAGCAGGCGGGTCGAGTAGGACGCCCGCGTGTAGGCGGGGTAGAGGTGCACCACGATGTCCAGCCCGGACTCGGCGCCCACAGCCTTGAAGTACTCGAACACGGCCCGCTCGGTGACCCCGAAGCGCAACCACATGTGGCAGGGCATGAGGAGGATCGCATCGGCGCCGGCGCGCGCCGCTGCCTTTGCGTGGGCGACGGCCTCAAAGGTGCCCTCCGCGCAGACGCCCGAGACGACCTTCGCCCGTCCCCGGACTGCCTCCGCCACGCACGCCGTGACCTCGGCCCGCTCCTCGGGGAGCAGTGAGCCCACCTCGCCCGTGTGCCCGTTGGTGACGATACCGGTGATTCCGGGAACGGAGGCCATCCACTGAGCCAGACGTCTGATCCCGTCAAAATCGAGGCTGTAGTCCTCTTTGAAGGGGATCGCCAGCGCTGGCAGGACGCCCGCGTACTCGGGGACGGGCATGACCTCTACCTCCTCGGACAGAATCTTCTCGGGGGGCTTGTTTTCGGTGCCTGTCTTAGTGTCCCCTGCTGCCACGTGGCAGCGATGACACCCTGGTTACTGGCGGATCTGGCCTTCGCCCAGCACCACCCACTTCAGGGAAGTCAGCTCCGCCAGCCCCATGGGCCCCCGCGGCCCGATGCGGTCGGTGCTGATCCCGATCTCGGCGCCCAGGCCGAACTCGCCGCCGTCCACCAGGCGCGTGGAGGCGTTCACCAGGACCGCGGCCGAATCCACCGCGGCCAGGAAGCGGCGCGCCTTCTGCTCGTCCTGGGTCACGATGGCGTCCGCCAGGCCGGTGCTGTGGCGCTGGATATGGGCCAGCGCCTCGTCCAGGCCGTCCACGACCCGGACGCCCAGGATGAGGTCGAGGTACTCGGCGCCCCAGTCCTCCTCGGTGGCGGGGACCACCGAAGCCGCCAGATCGGGATCTGTCTGCGCCAGGATGTCCCGTGTGCGCGCATCCGCCCGCACTTCGACGCCGGCTGCGCGCAGCGTGCGGACCATGGACGGGAGGAAGGCGGTCGCGATCGGGGCATCCACGAGCAGCGTCTCCAGCGCGTTGCACGTGCTCGGACGGTCGACCTTGGCGTTGAGGGCGATCCGCTCGGCGACGGCCAGGTCGGCGTCGCGGTCCACGAAGAGGTGGCAGGCGCCTTTGAAGTGCTTGAGCACCGGCATACGGGCGTGCTCGACGACCGAACGGATCAGCCGCTCGCTGCCGCGGGGAATGACCAGGTCGATCCCTTCGGAGCGGAGCAGTTCGGTGACCAGGGCATGGTCGGAGTCGGCGACCACCTGCACCGCGCCGTCGGGGAGCCCGCACCGGGCGAGCAGGCCGCCCAGGAAGGCGTTGGAGCGGCGCGCTTCCCGTCCGCCCCGCAGGATGGCGGCGTTGCCGGCCTTGACGCACAGCGCCGCCGCGTCGGTCGTCACGTTGGGCCGGGCCTCGTAGATCATCAGGATCACGCCGATGGGCGCGCGCATCTGCCCAACCCGCATCCCGTTGGGCCGCCGGCGGACGTGGACGACCTCGCCGACGGGATCGGGGAGCGCCACGACGTCGCGCACCCCCCGCGCCATGGCCCGGACGCGCTCCGGGGTCAGCCGCAGCCGGTCCACCAGCGCGGGCCGCTGGCCCGCGGTCTCAGCCTCGGCGAGGTCCGCCGCGTTGGCGGCCAGCAGGCCGTCGGCCTCCGAGTCGATGAGGTCGGCCAGCGCCGCCAGGGCCCGGTTCTTCTCAGCCGCAGGCCACACCCGCAGCACCGACGCCGCCTGACGCGCGCGCGCCACCATCGCCTGGGCGGTTCCCACCTCCACGTTCACGGCGTCATCGGCTCCTCGGTGGGGGCTCACGGTGCGAGCACCAGGTTGTCGCGATGGATCGCCTCGATCCGGCCCCCGGCGATCTCGGCGACCTCGCCGCTGCGGCGGCCTTTCATGGCCTCGAGGGTGGCACGGCCGTGGGCGGCGATCCCGCGCGCGACCTCGCGGCCGGAGGGGTCGACGACGACGACCAGATCCCCCGCCTCGAACGTGCCCTCGACCGCCTTGATGCCCGACGGCAGCAGGCTGCGGCCGCGCTCCCGCAGCGCCCGGGTGGCGCCTTCGTCCACGATCAGCCGGCCGCGCACGCGTCCGAGGGCTGCCAGCCACCGCTTGCGTCCCAGCACCGCGCGCCCCACGGGCAGGAACCAGGTCCCCAGGCGCTCGCCGGCGGCGATTCGCTCCAGGACGCGCGGGGTCATCCCGTGGGCCACCACGACCGTGCACCCCGCGGCGGTGGCGAGCCGTGCCGCGCCGATCTTCGTCAGCATCCCTCCGGTGCCCAGCGCGGAGGCGCTCCGGCGGGCGGCGCGCTCGAGCTCGGCCGGTACGCCGCGCACCTCGGGGATCCGGCAGGCGGTGGGGTCCCGGTGGGGATCGCCCGTGTAGAGTCCGTCCACGTCCGAGAGGATGCACAGCAGGTCGGCGCCCACCAGGATGGCGACCTGGGCCGAGAGTGTGTCGTTGTCGCCGATGCGGATCTCGTCGGTGGCCACGGTGTCGTTCTCGTTCACGATGGGGACGATCCGTCGGCGCAGCAGGGCCGCCATGGTGTTGCGGGCGTTGAGGTAGCGGCGGCGCACCGCCAGGTCGTCGGCGACCAGCAGCACCTGCGCCACGCGGATGCCGCGGGCGCCGAAGAGGCGGCTGTACTCCCGCATCAGGAGCGGCTGGCCGACCGCGGCCAGCGCCTGGCGGTCGGCCATCGTCTGCGGCCGGCCCGGCCCGCCGACCACGGCGGCCCCGGTGGCGATGGCCCCGGACGTCACCAGGACCACCGGCCTGCCGGCCCGATGCAGCGCCGCCACCTGACCCACGACGGCCGACAGGCGTCCGGGCTGCGGCCGGTCGGCCTCCCCGCACAGCGTCGTGGTCCCGACCTTGACGACCAGCGGGCGGGCGGGAGCCTTCCCGTCGGGGTGGTGTCTGGAGTCCTTGGTCATGCGCATCGTCTCTCCCTGCTGCTCTAGGGGGCTCGTGGCGACCGTAGCACGCACAGCGAGGCCGGGTCAAGGCGAGTGCGGGCAGCGCGCGGTCCTCGATAGGGAGTGCCGGGCGTCTGACGGACCGCCGGCGGATGCCCGCGCGCGGTGTGCTACAATAGGGCAGGTCGGCCCGGACGGCGGGCCCTCGCTGCGATGACATCGCGCCGTTCTTCTACCAACCAGCCAGCCGCCCGCCCCCGGCGGTCCCGTGTCCGCCGGCCCCGGTGGGCCCGCATCCTGCTGGCCGCCGTGGTCCTGGCCGGGCTCGTGCTGGTCGGGAGCGGCGTCGCCGTCGGGGTGGCGGTGGCGGTGGGCCAGCAGGTCCGCGACGTCTCTGAGCTCTACAGCCCGCCCAGCCAGGCCACCCGCATCTACGCGGCAGACGGCCAGCTGATCGCCTCGCTCTACCGCGAGAACCGACAGATCGTGCCCCTGACGGCGGTGCCCCCGATCCTCCGGCAGGCCGTGGTCGCCATCGAGGACGAGCGGTTCTACAGCCACCGCGGCCTGGACCCGCGCGGCATCGCGCGGGCGCTGTGGCGCAACATCCGCGAAGGCCGACTGGTGGAGGGCGGCAGCACCATCACCCAACAGCTGGCGCGCAACGTGTTCCTGTCGTCCGAGCGGGCCATCAGCCGCAAGGTGGCGGAGATGCTCCTGGCCCTGGAGATCGAGCGGCGCCTGACCAAGGACGAGATCCTCGAGCGCTACCTCAACCAGGTCTACTTCGGCCAGGGTGCCTACGGCGTCGAGATGGCCGCGCGGGTCTATTTCGGGAAGTCCGTCCGCGACGTCACGCTGCCAGAGGCGGCGCTCCTGGCCGGCCTGATCCGCGCGCCGTCGCTGTACTCACCCTATCGGAACTTCGCTCTGGCCAAGCAGCAGCAGGCGATCGTGCTGGGGCGGATGGCCGCGCTGGGCTTCATCAGCGCTCAGGAAGCCGCCGCCGCCCGCGCCGCGGGCATCCGGCTGGCCCCGGCCACCAACGCCGGATTGGCCGGCATCCGGGCACCGTACTTCGTGTCCTTCATCCTGCCGAGGCTGCTGGAGACCTACGGCGAGGACGTCGTCTACCATGGCGGGCTGCAGATCTACACGACGCTGGATGTCCGCCTGCAGGCGGCCGCGGAGCGGACCGTGCGGGCCGGCATCGAATCGGCGAAGCGCCGCGGGCTCAAGATCGAACAGGCGGCCCTGGTCGCCATCGATCCGGACACCGGCGCGGTGCGCGCTATGATCGGCGGGGTGGATTTCGCCGCCAGCCAGTTCAACCGGGCCTGGCAGGCGCGCCGGCAGCCCGGCTCGGCCTTCAAGGTCTTCGTCTACGCGGCGGCCATCGCCGCCGGGGTGCCGCCGACGCGGATCCTGGACGATGAGCCGGTCACCTTCAAGATCCGGGGTGCGCGGG
>JAVKID010000002.1:41712-60823 GCA_031459655.1 Candidatus Fervidifonticultor octavus
TGGTCGCCGAAGAACTACGACGGGACGTTCTCGGGGCCTATCACCCTGCGCCGCGCGCTGGAGAAGTCCATCAACGTGCCCGCCGCCCGCATGATCCACGAACTGGGCCCGCAGAAAGTGGTGGAGATCGCGAAGGCCATGGGCATCGAGAGCCCGCTGTCCCCCCACCTCTCGCTGGCGCTGGGGTCGGCCGATGTGACGCCCCTGGAGATGGCCACGGCGTTCGCGACGCTGGCCAACGGCGGGCTGCGCGTTCAGCCCATGGCGATCACCAAGGTGACCGATGCCAAGGGCAGGGTGCTGGAGGAGTCCCGGCCGCGCCGTCAGGTCGGCATCCCGGCCGAGGTGGCCTACGTCATGACCGATCTGCTCAAGGGCGTCATCGAGCGCGGGACCGGGACCGCGGCCCAGATCGGCAGGCCCGCCGCCGGCAAGACCGGGACGACCGATGACTACCGCAACGCCTGGTTCATCGGCTACACGCCGCACCTGGTCACCGCCGTGTGGGTCGGCAACGACGACAACAGCCCGATGCGCCGGGTCGTGGGCGGCACGGTCCCAGCCGAGATCTGGGCGGCTTTCATGAAGGTCGCCACCGCCAGCGACCCGCCCGACGACTGGAGCCCGCCCGACGGCGTCGTGATCGCGACGGTCTGCGCCGGCACCTGGCAGCTGGCCACGGTCGACTGTTCGAATCCCCGGCGCGAGGTCTTCACCCGGGACTCGGCGCCCACCCGCTACGACGTGGCGCCCTCCGGACACGAGGCGGCCAGCGGTCCGCCCCCGATCCCGCTGGCCATCACGCGGCCCCCCGACGGTGCCCTGGCGGGCCCGCCCTATCTCATCGAGGGGGGAACGGCCTACGGAGCCATGGTCACGATCGTCGTGACGGCTGAGGGAGTAGGGGGTCGGACTCGGATGGCCGAGGTGGCGATGCAGACCGACGGCCAGGGGCGGTTCGCCTATGAGTTTCGGCCGACGCCGCGCGTGCCTGGCACCCGGTACATCATCTCAGTCTCGGCGCTCGGGCTCAACGGGGGCCGGGCGTCGCGGACGGTCACCGTTACCGACGGGCCGAGCCCGGTTCCGCCTGAGCCGCGGTAGGCGCGCGCCGGCGGGACGGCACACCGCGTCGGGGTCGGGTCGGGAGGTGTGGTGATGTCAGGGCATTCCAAGTGGCACAACATCAAGATCAAGAAGCAGAAGATGGACCAGGTCCGCGGGAAGCTCTTCAGCAAGATCGCCCGCGAGATCATGGTCGCGGCCAAGGAGGGCGGGACCAACCCCGACGCCAATCCTCGGCTGCGCACCGCCATCGAACGCGCGCGCGATGTCGGGATGCCCAACGACAACATCCAGCGGGCCATCCAGCGCGGGGCGGGCGGGCTCGGCGGAGCGACCTACGAGACGGTCATCTACGAGGGATTCGCGCCGGGCGGCGTGGCGGTCATGGTCGAGGCCCTCACCGACAACCGCAACCGCACGGCGGGCGAGGTGCGCGCGGTGTTCACCCGGCACGGTGCCAGCCTGGGCGGGTCGGTCGCCTGGATGTTCGAGCGGGAGGGCGTGGTGACCGTGGCCCGCAACGGTCTGTCGGAGGACGACGTGCTGCTGGCGGCCATGGAAGCCGGGGGCGAAGACGTCCGGACCACCGAGGAAGGGTACGAGGTCATCTCCCGCCCCGAGGAGACCTTCAAGGTCAAGCGGGCTCTGGAGGCGCGCGGCCTCAAGGTGACCGGGGCGCAGGTCACCATGCGGCCGAAGAACACGGTCCGCGTGGAGGGGAAGGACGCCCAGCAGGTCCTGCGGCTGCTGGATGCGCTGGAGGATCTCGACGACGTGCAGGCGGTCTTCGCCAACTTCGACATCCCCGACGAGATCATGCAGCAGGTCGGCTAGGCCATGCCGGCACCGGCGTATCCGCTGCCCCGTGCGCATCCGACCATTACCCCGCTCCAGCGATCCGTCTGCCCGCCGCTCGTGCTCGGCATCGATCCGGGCCTGCAGCGCACCGGCTACGGGGCGGTCGTCCTGGACGACGGGCGCCCGCGCATCCGGGAGACCGGGGTGCTGGTGACGCAGGGCCGCGGCGGGCTGGGCGCCCGGCTGCGCGACCTCCACCGGGACGTCACCAGACTGCTGGGGGACCTGCGCCCCGACCTGATCGTGCTGGAAGACCTCTTCGTGCACCGGGCGCACCCCCAGACGGCGCTGGCGCTGGGGCATGTGCGCGGGATCATCTACCTGGCGGCGGCGGCCGCGGACCTGCCGATCCTCGCCCTGGCGCCGAGCGTGGTGAAGCAGGCCGTGACGGGATCGGGCCGTGCCAGCAAGACCCAGGTGCAGGCGGCCGTGCGGGCGCTGCTGGGGGCGGGGCGCCTGGCGAATCCCCACGCCGCCGATGCGCTGGCCCTGGCCTACGCCGGCTGCTCGCGGTTCGGGACGCGCCTGGGGGTCCTGGCCGACCGGAGCGCTGCGCGCGGGCCGGGGGTGGCGGAGGGGTGATCGGCTACCTGCGCGGGCGGATCGTTCGCCGCGGTGACGGCATGGTCGTGGTGGAGGCCAACGGCGTCGGCTACGAGGTCGCGCTGCCGCCCGTGGTAGAGGCGGCTCTGCCCGGGAATGCCGGCGAGGGCCCGGTGGAGCTCTTCATCTCGTTTCATGCCACGGCCAACCAGCCCAGGCCCCTGTTGATCGGGTTCCTGCACGAGGTGGAGCAGGAGTTCTTCGAGCGCTTCATCACGGTGGACGGCGTGGGCCCCACCAAGGCGGTGCGGGCGATGGTCCGCCAGGTCCACGAGATCGCCGACGCCATCGAGCGGCGGGACGTCGACTTCCTCCGCCGCCTGCCGGGCATCGGGAGCCGCACGGCCGAGAAGGTGATCGCGGAACTGCACGGGAAGATGGGCAAGTACGCACTGTTGCGGGAAGCCGCCGCCGCGCCGGCGGCGCCGCAGCCGGACTTCAAGGACGAGGTCATTGAGGTGCTGGTCCGCCAGCTCGGGCACCGCCCCGCCGAAGCCCGCCGCATGGTGGAGGAGGCCCTGCGCCGCGCGCCGCACCTGGACTCTGCCGAGGCGCTGTTCCAGGAGGTCTACCGCCTCGAACGGGGGACGTCCCAATGAGCCGACAGCGTCTGGACGTGGTGGGCACACCCGAGGACGAGCACCTGCTGCGCAGCCTGCGGCCCCGGACCCTGGACGAGTGCATCGGCCAGACCCGGGTCATCGAAGGGCTGCGGATCAGCATCGACGCGGCCCGGGGGCGCCGGGAGACGCTGGACCACATCCTGCTCTACGGGCCGCCGGGGCTGGGCAAGACCACGCTGGCCAACATCGTGGCCAACGAGATGGGCGTGCAGGTGGTCACGACCAGCGGGCCGGCGCTGGAGCGGGGCGGCGACCTGATGGGCATCCTCACCAACCTCAACCCCGGGGATGTGCTGTTCATCGACGAGATCCACCGCCTCTCGCGGGCCATCGAGGAATTGCTCTACCCGGCCATGGAGGACTTCTGCGTGAACTTCGTCATCGACAAGGGGCCGCACGCGCGCACGTTGCGCTACCAGCTGCGGCCGTTCACGCTGGTTGGCGCCACGACCCGGGCGGGCCTGCTCTCCTCGCCGCTGCGCGAACGCTTCGGGATTTACCACCACCTGGACTTCTTCACGGTGGACGAACTCACCCAGATCGTCCTCCGTTCGGCGCGGATCCTGGCGGTCGCTATTGAGACCGCCGGCGCCCAGGAGATCGCGCGCCGGTCGCGCGGCACCCCGCGGATCGCCAACCGACTGTTGCGCCGCGTGCGGGACTATGCGCAGGTGCGCGCCGACGGCGCCATCACCCTCGAGGTCGCGCAGGCCGCGCTGGAGTTCGAGGGCGTGGACGCCTTAGGGCTCGACGGCCTCGACCGGGACCTGCTGCGGACGCTCATCCAGGTCTACGGCGGGGGCCCGGCGGGCGTGGAGGCCCTGGCGGCGTCCCTGCACGAGGACACGGAGACCCTCGAGGAAGTGGTCGAGCCGTTCCTGCTGAAGGCCGGGCTGATCGCGCGCACGCCCGCTGGCCGGCGGGCGACCGCGCAGGCCTACGCCCACCTGGGACTGGCGCCGCCGGATCCCCCGCGCGCCCAGGGGAGCCTGTGGACGGCCTGAGGCGGGGATGCGACGGTGACGGAGACCATGGGACGGTTCATCATCCTGACCGGCGTCGTCCTCATCATCCTGGGCCTGGTGCTCGAGTTCGCCGGCCGCCTCCCCCGGCTGCCGGGCGACATCGTCATCCAGCGGCCCAGCGTCACGGTCTTCATTCCGATCGGGACGATGATCCTGGTCAGCCTGGTGCTGACCATCCTGCTGAACCTCCTGTTCCGCCGGTAGCCGCGTGGCCGCAGCGTGGGTGGCACTCTGCGCGTTCATCGGCGTCGGGCTCCTGGCGGCCGGACCCGTCGTGCGCGCGCAGCCCCCGGCGAGTGCAGGGGTGCGCGTCGGCCTGCTGCTCGGACAGGAGGCCGTGACCATCGGCGCCGACGGCCCGTTCGAGGTCGTCGAGTCCGGCCGGCGGGAGACGCGCGAGGGGGGCCGCCTCGTCGCGCGTCCAGGTGCAGAGGGGATCGACCTGGACGGCACCGCGTACGGCGCCATCATCCGGCTGGTGCCGCACGTCGGGTTCCTGCAGGTCAACGGCCGGCCGTACCGCGGCATCGTGGAGCTCCGGAGGACCCCCGCTGGCCGGCTCACCGTGATCAACGAACTCGACCTGGAGGAGTACCTCTACGGCGTCGTCCGCATGGAGATGGACCCGCGGTGGCCCCCCGAGGCGCTGCGGGCCCAGGCGGTCGCGGCGCGCTCGCTGGCGGTGGGAAGCAGCCGGCGGTTTGCCGCCGAGGGCTACGATGTCCGCGCGACGACCGACTCCCAGGTCTACGGCGGGGTGGCGGCGGAGGACCCGCGCACGACGGCCGCGGTGGACGCCACCCGGGGTCTGGTGATCTTCTCCGAGGGCCGGCCGGCGTTCGCCGCCTATCACACGGACTCCGGCGGGGCCACCGAGAGCAGCGAGTTCGTGTGGGGCAGCGTGATGCCGCACCTGCGCGGCGTCGCCGATCCGCACTCCAGGGATGCGCCGACCGCCCAGTGGACACTGCGGTTGGAGTTCGCGACCATCGAGGCGGCCCTGCAGCGCGCAGGCCGTCCGCTGGTCGGGCTGCAGCGGGTGGAGGTGGTGAGCACCAGCCCCTCAGGGCGCGTGATGACGCTGCGCCTGACCGCCCAGTCCGGCAGCGCGGAGATCCGCGGCGTGGACTTCCGGACCGCGGTGGGCGTCGGAGTCGTGCGCAGCACGCTCTTTGCGGTGCGGCCGCTGCCCGGCGAGGCCGCCGTCGAACTGGTCGGCCGTGGCTCGGGCCACGGGGTCGGCATGAGTCAGTGGGGAGCCCGCGGCCAGGCACTGGCCGGGCGGGACTACACGGAGATCCTCCGGTACTACTACACGGGGGTGAGCATCGGTCCCCGGCCGTGATGTCCCCGGCCGTGATGTCCCCAGCCCTGATGTCCCTGGCGGAGTTCGACTACACGCTCCCGCCTGACCTCATCGCGCAGGAACCGGTCTCGCCACGCGATGCCTCGCGGTTGCTGGTGGTCGACCGCTCGAGTGGCCGCCTGACCCACCGGATCTTCCGGGAGATCGGCGAGGTCCTGCGCCCGGACGACGTGCTCGTCCTCAACGACACCCGCGTGATGCCCGCGCGGCTGCGCGGCCGACGCGCCCCGACCGGCGGCGCGGTGGAACTGTTGATGCTGCGGCCTGCGGCCGCCGGCGCCTGGGAGGCCCTCGTCCGGCCGGGGCGGAGGCTCCAGCCCGGATCCGTGGTGGAGGTGGGCCCGCATGCCGTGCGCCTGGAGATCGGCGAGCGGCTTCCTGACGGTCGGCGGCTGGTGCGCCTGCAGGATGGGGGTGAGATCCTCGACCTGCTGCATCAGACCGGGGAGGTGCCGCTGCCGCCGTACATTCGCGCCCCGATCGGGGATCGCGAGCGCTACCAGACGGTGTATGCGCGCCAGGAGGGGGCGGTCGCCGCGCCCACGGCCGGCCTGCACTTCACCCCGGAGTTGCTCGAGCGCCTGCGCGGGCAGGGCGTGCAGATCGTGACCCTGACGCTCCACGTCGGCCCGGGAACCTTCCGGCCGATCGTCGCCGACGACATCGCCGGTCACCGGATGGATCCGGAGCACTACGCGATCTCCCCGGAGGCCGCACAGACCATCGCCCGGAGGCGGGGTCGCCTGGTGGCCGTCGGGACCACGGTGGTCCGCGCGCTGGAGAGTGCGGTCGGCCCCGACGGCCGCGTGCGGTCCGGGGAGGGGTGGACGGACCTGTTCATCACGCCGGGGTTTGCCTTCCGCGCCACAGAGGTCCTGGTGACGAACTTCCACCTGCCGAAGACGACGCTGCTGCTGCTGGTCTGCGCCTTCGCCGGACGCGAACTGGTCCTGCGCGCCTACCACGAGGCGATCCGCGAGCGCTACCGGTTCTACAGTTTCGGCGACGCGATGCTGATCGTTTAGGTCGAGCATGCGGGAGGACCCGGTGCCGGGGCGCACCGGGTCCTCCCGTCGCTACGCCGCCAGCGGCAGCGTCTCGATCTTCGTCCCCAGCACCTCCAGGAACTTCGCGAGCCACTCGGGGTGGGCGGGCCAGGCCGGCGCGGTGACCAGCCGGCCGTCTAGGTGCGCCCGATCCACCGGGATCTCGACGTACGTGGCCCGGCGCGCCGTACCTCCGGCGCCACGGCGGGATACGCCGAGACCGACTTCCCCTCGAGCACGCCAGCGGCCGCCAGGACCTGCGGACCGTGGCAGATGGCGGCGATGGGCTTGTCCGCCTCGGCGAAGTGCCGGACGATCCCCAGGACGCCCTCGTTCAACCAGATGTACTCCGGAGCGCGCCCGCCCGGGATCACCAGGGCATCATAGTCTTCAGCTTTGATCTCAGCGAAGGTGGCGGTCAGCGTGAAGGCGTGCCCGGGTTTCTCGCTGTAGGTCTGATCCCCTTCGAAATCGTGGATGGCCGTGCGCACCTTTTCCCCGGCCTTCTTGCCTGGACAGACCGCATGGACGGTGTGGCCCACCATGGTGAGGGCCTGGAACGGAACCATCACCTCGTAGTCCTCCACGAAGTCCCCCACCAGCATCAGGATCTTCCTGCCGGTCATGGCGATCCTCCTTTCCACGCGCAGGTCCGCCGCTGTGTTGTGAGGGGATGGCTCCTGCAACGTGCGTGTATGCCGGGCCGCGGCGCGCGCCTATCGGGGCTAAACCTGATATCCGGGAGGGGTCCGGCCTCAGGGCTCCACGCGCGTCCAGCCGCGGGCGACCGGACTCCAGGCGGCGAGCGGACGGTCCAGGTGGTCCTGCTCGGTGATGGTGTAGCCCGCGGCCTGGAGCCGGCGGCGGGCCTCCGCGTAGTAGCGATAGTCGATCTGCCAGGCGCCGCGCCGCAGCGGGTTCTGGTAGGCCCCCAGCCCGCCCAACAGTTTCTTGAGGTTCTCGTGCTCGGCCGGATCGCCGCGGATCTCCACGCTCTGGTTGAGGGTTCCGTACGCCTCTAGCGCAGGGTTCTGGGGAGGCGCGCCGGGCCGGCCGCCGGGGTTGATGGACGAGACCGGGACGTCGAAGCCTGCGGCCACCGTCTTCGCCGGAGCGGGCCCGGCGGGCGCGGTGGGCACGGCGGCCGGGGTGGCGCCGCCTGTGCGGGCCGCCCGCAGCGCTTCGGCCCTCGCCCGGATCTCGGCCAGTTTCTCCTCGCGGGACTGCTCCTCGTTCATGCCGTCCTCCAGCCCCGACGTTCGGCGCCATTCTACACGGGAGGCTCCCCGCGGGCAACCACGTCAGGCGGCGTGGAGGAAATCCCGCGCGCCGACAGGAACTTGCCTGGCACCGTGGGGGCGGAGGTGTGAGGAGTCCAAAGCATCCGGCCCCGGCCGTGGCGCCCAAGGCCGACCCATGGGAGATGGCCCTGCGCCAGTTCTCCCAGGTGGCCGGGCGCCTGGGGTTGTCCGACGGCCTCCGGGCCTATCTCGCGGCGCCCGAGCGCGAATTCACCACGAACTTCCCGGTGGAGATGGACGACGGCTCGCTGCGGCTTTTCACCGGCTACCGCGTCCACCACAGCCTGGTGCTGGGGCCGGCCAAGGGCGGGATCCGCTACCATCCGGACGTGACGCTCAACGAGGTGCGGGCCCTGGCCATGTGGATGACCTGGAAGTGCGCGCTGATGGGCCTGCCCTATGGCGGCGGCAAGGGCGGCGTGGCCCTGGACCCGAAGACGCTCTCGGAGGCGGAACTGGAGCGCCTGACGCGGCGCTACGCGTCGGAGATCAGCGTGCTGATGGGGCCCTACGGCGACATCCCGGCTCCTGACGTAGGGACGAATGCTCAGGTCATGTCCTGGATCATGGACACCTTCAGCATGCACCGCGGGCAGGCGGTCGCTGCAGTCACCACCGGCAAGCCCGTCCCGATCGGGGGGTCGGTTGGCCGTCGGGAAGCCACCGGCCGCGGGCTCGTGGTCGCGACCAGAGCACTGGCGAGGTTGCTGGGGCTGCCGTGGCGGGGGGCCCGGGTGGCCGTCCAGGGGTTCGGGAACGTGGGATCGGTGGCCGCCCGCCTGATGTGGAACGAAGGCTGCACGGTGGTGGCGGCCAGCGACGTCGACGGGGGGATCTACGATCCCGCCGGCTTGGACCTGCCGGCGCTGGAGCGGCACGTCGCCGCTACCGGCTCGGTGATGGGATTCGCGGGCGCGGAGCCGGTCTCGAACCGCGACCTGCTGGAACTGCCCTGCACCTACCTGATCCCGGCGGCCCTCGAGGGCCAGATCACGGGGGAGAACGCGTCCCGGATCCAGGCGCGGGCGATCATCGAGGGCGCCAACGGCCCCACCACGCCCGAGGCCGACGCGATCCTGGAGGCCCGCGGGGTGACGGTGCTGCCCGACATCCTGGCGAACAGCGGCGGCGTCGTCGTCTCGTACTTCGAGTGGGTCCAGGACCTCCAGATGTTCTTCTGGTCCGAGGACGAGATCCACCGGCGCCTGGAACGGATCATGGTGCGCACCGTGGACGAGGTCGTCGGGCTCGCGCGCGCGGAGGGCATCTCGCTGCGGCTGGCCGCGCTGCAGCGCGCCGTCAGTCGGGTCGCCGGAGCGCTGAGGATCCGCGGGCTCTATCCGTAGCCGTCGAGCGCCCATGCGCTTCGAACTCCTCCACCAGGCCCCGCGCGGCCGCGCGCGCCTGGGCCGACTGCACACCGCCCGCGGGGTCGTGGACACCCCGGCCTTCATGCCGGTGGGGACGAACGCCACGGTGAAGGCGCTGCTCC
This sequence comes from Candidatus Fervidifonticultor octavus, assembly GCA_031459655.1. Taxonomy (GTDB): domain Bacteria; phylum Sysuimicrobiota; class Sysuimicrobiia; order Sysuimicrobiales; family Humicultoraceae; genus Fervidifonticultor_A; species Fervidifonticultor_A octavus_A. The sequence continues at coordinate 51,092 of JAVKID010000002.1, forward strand.
CCGAGGAGGTGGCGGCCACCGGGGCCCAGATGATCCTGGCCAACGCCTTCCACCTGTACCTGCGGCCGGGGGTCGAGGTCATCGCCGCGTCGGGTGGGTTGCACGCGTTCATGGGTTGGTCCGGGCCGATCCTCACCGACAGCGGCGGCTACCAGGTCTTCAGCCTGGCGCCCATGCGGCAGATCGACGAGGACGGCGTCACGTTCCGCTCCCCGTTCGACGGGTCGGTCCACCGCTTCACCCCCGAGCGGATCATTGAGATCCAGCAGGAGCTGGGCGCGGACATCGTGATGCCCCTGGACGTGTGCCTGGGCTACCCCCACGAGCCGGCGCAGGCCAGGGAGGCGCTGGAGCGCACATTGGCCTGGGCCGAGCGCGCCCGTGCCCACCACGCGCGGGTGGGGGGCGGGACGCTCTTCGGGATCATTCAGGGCGGCGCGGAGGAGACGCTGCGGGTGGAGGCGGCGAGGCGGACCGCCGCGCTGGGCTTCCCCGGGTTCGCGTTGGGCGGGCTCTCGGTCGGCGAGCCCCCTGAGGTGAGCCGCGCCCTCATCGAGGTGGTGGTGGACGAACTCCCTCCGGAGCGGCCGCGCTACCTGATGGGGGTCGGCGCCCCGCCGGCCGTGCTGGAGGGCATCGCCCGCGGAATTGACCTCTTCGACTGCGCGCTCCCCACGCGGGTGGCGCGGACCGGGGTGCTCCTGACCCGGGCCGGCCGGCTGAACCTCCGCAACGCCCGCTACCGGGCCGACCGTTCGCCGCCCGATCCCGCCTGTGGCTGCCGGGTGTGCGCGACCACCACCCGGGCCTACCTCCGGCACCTGTTCCACGCCGACGAGATGCTGGGACCGCGGCTGGCGACCTATCACAACCTCTGGTTCATGGGACGGCTGCTCGCGGAGGCCCGGGCGGCCATCGGCGCAGACCGGTATGCGGCGTGGATGGCAGAGGTCCTGGACGCCTATGCGACCCCGTGGTGAGGAGGAGATGGCTGGCCGCGGTGGAACCTGTTGCGTGGTCGTGGCGAACAGGGGGACGGATGATGCCGGCTCAGCAGGCGCAGCAGTATTACGTGGTCCTCTTCTGGATCCTGATCTTCGCCGTCTTCTACTTCCTCATGATCAGGCCACAACGGATTCAGCAGCGCAAACGCCGCGAGATGCTGCAGGGTCTGCGGCGGGGGGACCGGGTGGTCACCATCGGCGGGCTGCACGCCACCATCGCCGATATCAAGGATGATATCCTGACCCTGGACCTGGCCCCCAACCTCCGCGTGAAGGCGGACCGGGGGGCCGTCAGTTACGTGCGTTCGAAGGGAGAGGAGTGACCGTCGAACAGGCCGCCGCGCCGATCCCGACCCTGGAGGACGTCAAGCGCGACCCCGAGGTCGAGGCGTTCCTCAGCAAGGCCAACGAGTACACGGGCGTCATCGGCTACACCGAGCACGGCCACCGGCACGCGAACCTGTGCGCCAGCATCGCCGCCAACGTGGCCCGGCGCCTGGGGTACGACGAGCGCACCGTCCAGCTCGCCGCCATCGCGGCCTACCTCCACGACATCGGCAACCTCGTCAGCCGCCTCAACCATGAGCATGTGGGCGCCCTGCTGGCGGACGGCATCCTGGCGCGGCTGGGCATGCCGCCCGATGAGCGCGCCATCGTCATGGGCGCCATCGGCAACCATGAGGAGAAGCACGGCGAGGCGGTCAGCGCCGTGGGCGCCGCGGTCATCCTGGCCGACAAGTCCGATGTCCACCGCACGCGCGTGCGCAATCCCGATCGCGCCACCTTCGACATCCATGACCGGGTGAACTATGCGGTCGAGCACTCGTTCCTCCGCGTGGACGAGAAGAGCAAGACGGTCACCCTGGAGCTCACCATCGACACGGCCATGTCCCAGGTCATGGAGTACTTCGAGATCTTCCTCGACCGCATGCTGATGTGTCGGCGCGCGGCGGAATTCCTGGGGTGCGGGTTCAAGCTGCAGATCAACGGCGTGAAGCTGCTCTAGTCCTGCCTCGTGCGCTCGCTGGTCCTGCTCCCCCTCTACAACGAGGCGCCGACGGTCGGCCGGGTCCTCGACCAGGTGCGCTGGCATGCGCCCGACTGCGAGATCCTGGTGGTCGACGACGGCTCCACGGACGGCTCGCCCGAGGTCCTGCGCGCCCGTCCTGAGATCACCGTCGTGACCCATGCGCAGAACGAGGGGTACGGGCAGTCCCTCATCGACGGGTTCGCCTACGCCCTGGCCCATGGCTACGACGCCGTGGTCACGCTGGACTGCGACGAGCAGCACGAGCCGCGCCAGATCCCGCAGTTCCTGGCCGCGCTGGAGGGGGCCGATATCGTCTCGGGCAGCCGCTACCTGGACCCCGGCCTGGGCGGCGATCCGCCGCCGCCGGACCGCCGCCGGCTCAACGAGGAGATCACGGCCCGGCTGCGGGCGCTGGTCGGCTACCCCCTCACCGACGCCTTCTGCGGGTTCAAGGCCTACCGCGCCGGGGCGCTGCGGCGGCTCCAGCTGACCGAGCCATCCTACGGACTGCCGCTGCAGGTCTGGGTGCAGGCCGCAGCGCAGGGGCTGCGGGTCGTCGAGGTGCCGACCCCCCGCATCTACAAGAACCCCCAGCGCCGCTTCTGGGGTGGGCTGGACGACGTGGAGGTCCGGCGGCGATACTACGAAGAGGTGCTCGAGCGGGAGGTGGCCCGGTGGCTTCCATCCTCGCGATAGGTCCCCATCCCGACGACGTGGAGATCGCCATGGGGGGGACCGTCTGCCTGTTGCTGGCCCAGGGGCACCTGGTGACCTTCTGCGACCTGACCAACGGGGAGCCCACCCCGATGGGAACACCGCAGCGCCGCGCGGCCGAGGCCGCGGAGGCCGCGCGGCTCCTGGGCGTCTCCCGCCGGATCACCCTGGACCTGCCCAACCGCGCGCTGGAACACACCCTGGAAGCCCGCCGCCGGGTCGCCGAGGTGATCCGCGAGGTGCGGCCCGATGCGCTCTTCGTGCCCTACTGGGTGGATGCGCATCCCGACCACGTGGCGGCTTGCGCGATCGCCGAAGCCGCCCGGTTCTGGGCCAAGCTGACCAAGACCGACATGCGCGGCGAGCCGCACTATCCCCGGCGCGTCTACCACTTCTTCAGCACCCACTACGCGCTGCACGTCAGGCCGTCGTTCATCGTGGACATCTCCCCCTACATGGAGACCAAGATGGCGGCCGTGGCGGCGTACGCGTCCCAGTTCAATGCCGCCCGGGGCACCGCGTGGATCCTCGACGAGATCCGGGATGTCTGCCGCTACTTCGGGCGGCTCATCGGGCGCGACTACGGCGAACCGTTCGTCTGCCGCGAGGAGATCGGCGTGGTGCGGTGGGACGGCCTGATCTGATGGACGAGGCCGCCGCCGGGCCGATCGCCTGGCCCACGCTGGACGTGGAGATCCCGCCGACCTCACCGGAGGCGGTGGCCGTGCCGCCCATGCGGCGGTGGCTGGACCTGGCCCGCGGCAACCGTGCGGTCCTGGATGCCGACTCCTCCGACGTGGCCGGAACGCCGCTCGCCGACCTGCGCCGAGCGGCCCGCGCCCAGGCCGCAGCCGCCGCGGCCGCCTACACCCGCGGCCTGGGCCTCGAGGTCGCCGAGGGACGCCCCGACCTGCTGTTGTGCACCGGGCACCAGCCGACGCTGGTCCATCCAGGCATCTGGATCAAGTACCTGGCCCTCTCCCGCCTGGTGCCTCCCGGCGGGATCGGCCTCAGTCTCATCGTGGACAGCGACGCCGCCGACGAGATCGCCGCCGAGGTCCCGCGGGCCGACGGGCGGCTGCGCCGCGCGCGGGTCGTCCTGGCCCGGGGCGGGCGGGAGGTGCCTGCCGAGATCATCTCCGCCCCGACGGCCGGAGACTGGCGGGCGTTCGTGGCTGAGGTCGACGCCCACCTCCAGACGCTCCCGGAGGCCAAGGTGGTCGCGGCCTGGGCGCGGGCGCGGGCGTTGCCACCGCCGCCGCGCGGCGCCGGCCTCTCCGGCGCGGTCACCTGGCTGCGGCGCACGCTGGAAGGCCGCCGGCCCTACCTCGACCTGCCGGTGTCGCAGGTCGCCGGCCTGCCGGCCTTCAGGCGGTTCGCCCTGGCGATCCTCCGGGATGCCCGCCGCTTCGCCGACCTCCACAACGCCTGCCTGGCGTCGTACCGGGAGCACTACGGTATCCGCACGGGTGCGCAGCCATTTCCAGACCTGGTCGCAGATGCCGCCCGCGTCGAGGTCCCGTTCTGGTACCTCGCCGACGGCCGGCGGTGGCCGCTCTTCGTCGACCCCGAGGGCGGCGTGCTCGTCGCCGACGGCCGCCCTGTCGGTGCGCTGCCCGCCGCCGTCGACGACGCGGCCTTTGCCGCGCTGCCCATCCGGCCGCGGGCGCTGGTGCTCACGGCGTTTGCCCGCCTGGTGCTCTCCGACCTGTTCATCCACGGCGTCGGCGGAGGCCGATACGACCGGGCGACCGACGCCATCATCCGCGCGTTCTTCGGCGTCAGGCCGCCGGCCTATGCGGTCGTGACGGCGACGCTGTGGCTGCCGTTCGCCTCCGGCGCGCCGTCGGTCGCCGAGCGACGGCGGCTGCAGCGGCTGCTGCTGGACCTGCAGCACAATCCCGATCGGTACCTGTCCCGGGATGCAGGGCCGCATCGGGCGCTCGTTGAGGAGAAGTGGGCGCTGATCCGCACACTGGACCAGCCCGGTCTCCTCCGGCGCGAGCGGCGAGCGGCGACGCGGCGCATCCGCGAGATCAACCAGATCCTCCAGGTGGTGGTGGCCGATCGGGTCGCCGAGGTCCAGGAGGCCCTGCGCGCTCTGGACCGCCGCGATCAGGATGCCGAGGTCGTCGGCTACCGCGGCTTTCCGTTTCTGCTCCATCCGGTCGAGTCGGTCGAGGCGCTGGTCGATGCCCTGGGCCGTTGAGGTGGATGGGGTCGTCAAGGCCTACGACCACCGACCGGTGCTCCGCGGGGCCAGTCTTTGCGTGCGAACCGGACAGACCGTGGCGGTGCTCGGCGCCAACGGATCCGGCAAGACCACGCTGTTGCGCCTGGTGGCCACGCTCTCCCCGCCGACCCGCGGCACGGTCCGGCTCTTCGGCCGCCCGGCGGCGCCGGTGCCCGAGGTGCGGCGGCGGATCGGGGTGGTGCCGCACGAGTCGCTGCTCTACGACAGCCTGACCGTGGAGGAGAACCTGCGATTCTTCGCAGGGCTGTACGGACTCCCCCGCCGACAGGTGGACGACCTGCTGGACCGCACGGCCCTGCGGCCGCTGGCCAGCCGCCGGGCGCGCGTGCTCTCCCGCGGCCAGCGGCAGCAGGTCAACCTGGCCCGCGCCCTGCTCCACGACCCCGAGTTGCTGATCCTCGACGAGCCGTACACGGGGCTGGATCTGGGGGCCGCCGACCGCCTGACCGCGATGCTGCGGGATGCGGTCGGGCAGGGGCGCACGGTGCTCCTGTCGACGCACGACCTGGCCGAAGCGCAGGACCTGACGGCCAGCATCGCGGTGCTGCTCGACGGGCGCCTGACCGAGGTCATGCCCGCCGACAGCCTGGACGAGGGCCGCCTGGCGGCCTGGTTCCGCGAAGGCCGGCGATGAAGGCCATCTGGCTCCTGGTCAGCAAGGACCTGCGCCTGGAGTGGCGGACGCGCGAGATCGTGACCACGGTGGGCCTGCTGGCCCTGCTGCTGGTCATCGTGCTCGGGGCCGTCCGCTCCGATCCCGAAGGCGCGCCCGCCGCCATGTGGGTGACCTACGCGTTTGCGGCCACGCTGGGCTTCACGCGGACCTTCGCCCTGGAGCGCGACCACCTGACCGGGCTGCGGCTGGCGCCCATCGATCGCGGCGCCATCTACGCCGCGAAGGCGCTGACGAACTGGGTGATGCTCGCCGTCGTCCAGGCGGTCTCGCTCCCGGTCTTCGGCGCGCTCTTCACCGAGGCGCTCTGGACCCGCGTGCCTGCCCTCGCCCTGCCCATGGTCCTCGGGGGCATCGGGCTGGCAGCCATTGGCACGCTCTTTGGCGGGCTGATCGTCCAGACGCGGCTGCGCGAGGCGCTGCTGCCGATCCTGATGCTGCCGGTGGCGCTGCCGCTGCTCATCGCGGCCACGAGCGCCACGGCCGCAATTCTCGAAGGGCAGGCCATCGCGGCCGTCAGCGCGCAATTGCAGCTGCTGGGGGCCTTTGATATACTGTTTGTCACTGCCAGCGCGGTGCTCTTCGACGTGGTCCTGGAGGAGTGACACCTGCCCGCTGTGATTCGCCCGCTCCTGGTCGGTGCCACGGGACTCGTGCTGGTCGGCGCGGCGTGGGCGCTGCTGGTGGCACCGGAAGAGGCGATTCAGGGAGTCCCCCAGCGGATCATGTACGTCCACGTGCCCAGCGTCATCACCGCCTACGTGGCTCTCGGCGTGGTGTTCGTCGGCAGCGTGCTCTTCCTTTGGCGGCGCGATGCCCGCTGGGACCACCTCGCCCACGCCGCGGCCGAGCTGGCGGTGCTGTTCATCTCGATGACCCTGATCTCGGGCGCCATCTGGGGCAAGCCGGTGTGGGGCACCTGGTGGACCTGGGATGCCCGGCTGACGACCACGCTGATCCTGTGGTTCATCTACGTCGGCTACCTGATCGTGCGCGCGTGGGCCCCGGGCTCCCGCGGCGCGCGGACCGCGGCGGTCATCGGCATCGTGGGCGTCCTTGACGTCCCGCTCATCCACTGGTCCGCGATTCTGCTGCGCACCCTGCACCCGCAGCCGACCGTATTGCGGCCCGAGGGGCCGGCGCTGCCGGCCAGCATGCTGGTCCCCCTGGTGGTGAACCTCGCCGCCTACCTCCTGATGTTTGCGGCGCTGCTGGCGATCCGGGTGCGCCAGGAGCGCACGCTGACCGCGCTCGTCGACGCCCTGGAGGGAGCCTAGCCCGGTGGGCTTCGTCGCCGCCGCCTATCTGATCGTCACCGCCCTCTTCGCCGGCTATGCCCTGACGCTGGTCGGCCGGCAGCGGCTCATCGCGGACCTGGCCGAGGCGGCCGGCCTGCAGGAGGCGCGGCGATGAGCCCCACGAAGCGCAAACTGCTGGTCGGCTCGCTGGTCATCGTGGCGGCGCTGGGCTTCGTGGCCTATCAGGGCGTGCGCTCGTCGATGGTCTACTACCTGACCCCGACCGAGTTCAAGAACCGACCGGATCTCGCTCACCAGAAGATCCGCATGGCCGGGGAGGTCGTCCCGGGATCGGTGCAGCGGTCGGGGGGGACGGTCCGCTTCACCATCACCGACGGCACCACGCCCTACGCCGTGTCCTACGAGGGGCCGCTCCCGGACCTCTTCGCCGAAGGCCGGCAGGTGCTGGTCGAGGGACGCCTGGACCGGCAGGGGATGCTGGTCGCCTCCCAGGTGATCTCGACGCACCCATCGGAATACCGGGAAAAGCACCCGGATCGGCAGCCGTGACGCCGGGCGTCCTGCTGATCATCATCGCAGTGGTCTGGGCGGTGGTACTGGTCGGTCTGCTCAGGCTGCTGGCGGTGATGGAGCGCGTCGAGCGCATGGCCCCCGATCAGGGGGCGCGCGTGCCCACGCGCTGGCCGGCCGTCGGGGGGGCGCGCCGTGGGTGAGGTCGGCCGCTTCGCGCTCCAGGCCGGGGTCGTCGTCGCCGCCTACGGCTTGGTCGTCACGGTGCTGGGCATCCGGTGGCATCACGGCGGATTCCTGGAAGCGGGCCGGCGGGCTGCGGTCATCTGGGCGCTGCTGATGGCGCTGGCTGCGGCCGCGCTGTTCGCCGCCTTCCTGTCCAGGGATTTCTCCGTGCGCTTCGTCGCCGCGGCCAGCGAGTCGACCCAGTCGCTGTTCTACACCGTGACGGCGTTCTGGGGCGGGCACGACGGGGCCCTGCTCCTGTGGGCGCTGGTCCTGGCGGGGTACCTGGTGGCCGGGATCCGGAGCCTGCGGCACCATCCCGACTTCCAGGCGCCGGCGGCGGCGACGCTGTTGCTGATCGCCACGTTCTTCTCGCTCTTGCTGGCCACGGCCAGCAACCCCTTTGCGCCCATGATCCCGCCGCCGCCAGACGGGCAGGGTCTCAACCCGCTGCTGCGCAACCCCTGGATGGCCGCCCACCCGCCGACGCTGTACCTGGGCTTCGTGGGGATGAGCATGCCGTTTGCGGTGGCGGTCGCCGCCCTGGTCACCGGTCGACTCGACGACACCTGGATCGTGCTGGCGCGGCGCTGGGTCGTGGTCGCCTGGTTGTTCCTCACGCTGGGCCTGCTCTTCGGGGCGAAGTGGTCGTACGTGGTGCTGGGGTGGGGAGGATACTGGGCCTGGGACCCGGTGGAGAACGCGGCCTTCATGCCCTGGCTGACCGCCACGGCGTTCTTGCACTCGATCCAGATTCAGGAGCGCCGCGGCATGCTGGCGACCTGGAACGTGGCCCTGATCCTGATCACCTTCGGCCTGACGATCTTCGGGACGTTCCTGGTTCGCAGCGGGGTGCTGTCCTCGATCCACGCGTTTGCCCAGTCGCCGATCGGCTACTTCTTCCTGGGATTCCTGGCGGTGCTGCTGGTGGGGTCCTTTGCGCTCCTGGCGTGGCGGTGGGACGCCCTCCACAGCCGCGGGACCGTGGAGTCCGTGGTCAGCCGGGAGACCGCGTTCCTCGCCAACAACCTGTTGTTCGTCGCCGCCGCCGTGGTCGTGTTCGTCGGGACGATCTTCCCTGCCCTCACCGAGGCCTTCCGCGGGGTCAAGATCAACGTGGGGCCCACCTACTTCAACATGGTGATGTTCCCCATCGCCGTCGGCATCCTGCTCCTCATGGGGGTGGGGCCGCTGCTGCCGTGGCGGCGGGCGACCCCCGAGCAGCTCTCCCGCAACTTCATGCTCCCCGGGGCCGCCGCCCTCCTGGCCGCCCTGATGCTGGCGCTGTTCGGCGTCCGCTCCAGCGGCGCGCTGCTGGTCTTCGCGCTGGCGGCCTTCGTCTTCGGGACCATCGTTCTGGAGGCGGCCAGGGGGACGGCGGTGCGGATGCGGCGGGGAGAGGGACCGGCCGTCGCCCTGGCCCGTCTGGTGGCCCGCAACCGCCGCCGGTACGGCGGCTACACGGTGCACCTCGGCATCCTGCTCATGCTGGTGGGGATTGCGGGCAGCAGCGCCTTTGCCACGCAGGGGCAGGCCATGCTGCGGCCCGGCGAGCGGTTCTCCGTGGCCGGCTACACCCTGGAGTACGGCGGCCTACGCCACTTCGAGCAGCCGGGGATCGACATCACCGAGGCCTCGGTGCGGGCCTGGGCCGGATCGAAGCCGCTGGGGGTCTTGCGGCCGCAGCGGTTGTTCTACCGCACCGCCGAGCAGCCGATGCACCACGTGGCGATCCGCTCCTCGGTGCGTGAGGACCTCTACGTCATCCTCTCGGAGTGGACGCCGGACGGCCGGGCCCTGATCCGCGTGCTCGTCCACCCGTTGGTCTCCTGGTTGTGGGCCGGGGGGGCAGTCATCGCCCTGGGCGTGATCCTGGCGGTCCTGCCTGAGACGTGGCGGCGCCTCCACCCCACCGCCGCGCCGGCGCGGCGGCGTCCGCTGCCGGTCCCCGCCGGCGACTTCGGGGGGGCGTCGTGATCGAGGCCGCGTTCTTCGCCGTCGCGGTGCTGGCAGCGCTCTATCTGCTGGCGCCGGCCTTCCGGCCGGGCGAGGTGCCGGCGCCG